>CALKUS010000289.1 GCA_937996755.1 uncultured Pseudomonadota bacterium
GAACCAGCTGCGGGTGACCGGCAAGAATCGCGACGATTTGCAGGCCGTCATTGCCTTGATCAGGAACGCCAAGCTCGGCGTGCCCTTCCAGTTCACCAATTTCCGCGACTAGGCCCCCCATGCAGCAGAGCGAACAGCGCTTCCGGTGCCCGTATTGCGGCGAGCGTATCAGTGTGCTGGTCGACCCATCGGAAGAATCGCAGGATTACATTGAAGACTGTGAGGTTTGTTGCCGGCCGATTTCACTGCACGTTGAAATCGACAGCGATGAGCACGTGCGCCTGGTGGCGCGCCGTGGCGATGATTGAAGCGCGGCGGACATGAGCGCCGCCGAGCTGTCCTTGCTGTTCGGTGGCGGCCTCGTGATCGGCCTGTGGTGGTGGAGCATGCAGGCTCACGATCGCGTCGACTTCATCAGTCGCGAGGTGTGCAAGGATCTCGACGTGCAACGCCTCGACGAGGCGGTGTCATTGCGACGCATCGGCCTCGCGCGCACCGAGTACGGGCTCATGCTGGAACGGGTGTTTCGTTTCGAATTCAGCGTCAATGGCGCGGACCGGCGCCGCGGCGAGATTTGCCTGCACGGTGAGCTGCCGTACTGGGTGCATCTCGATCACCCGGACGGCGATATCCATATCGATTTATCGACGCGCGCCTGAGGCCGGCGAGCGGCCGTGGCATGCGGCCCTGTTCGGGCCTATTCGCCGCGCCGGAGCTTGTCTGACAGCTCGTTGATCAAGGCCTGGTCATGGGCCTTGGCGGCGGCGCGCACCGCTTGCGCACGCTGCTTGATGCGATCGAGCTGCGCGCGTTGGCTGGCAAGGATGCTGCGTTGCGTATCGCTGTTCTCGGTTTCGTGCTGCTCCTGCAACCATTCGTCGAGTTCGCTCTTGAGATCGGCGCGCACGCGCTCTTCATGCACGCGGTGCGCGGCGAGGTCGCCCGCTGACGCCACCGCGGCCGCCTGCGCGTCGGCCTGCGCGCGTTCGCTGGCGGCAATCTGCATGGCGACGTGGTGCGCCTGGGCTTCAAGTTCGCGCAGGTTGGCATCGGCCGCGCGGGCGTCACTGTCAGTGGCCTTGGAGCCACGTTTCAGATCGGCGATTTCATGCTCTATTTCGCGCTGTTGCTGCACGGCGGCCTGCTTCTCGCCTTCGGCGCGCAGGATCTCGGACGCGCGAGCGCCCTCGGCCTCGAGGATGTTCGCGCGCTTCTCGCGCTCGGCCTTCATCTGGCGCGCCATCGCGTCGACGAGGTCGCGCGGCGGCTGGATGTCCTTGATCTCGATGCGGTTGACCTTGACGCCCCACGGATGCGTCGCCTCGTCCACCACCTTCAGCAGCTGCGCGTTGATCACGTCGCGCTTGCTGAGCGACTCGTCGAGGTCCATCGAGCCGAGCACCGTACGGATGTTCGTCATCACGAGGTTGAGGATCGCGATCTCGAGCTGCGCCACTTCGTACGCGGCCTTCGCGGCATCCAGCACCTGGAAGAACACGACGCCGTCCACCTTCACCACGGCGTTGTCCTTCGTGATCACCTCCTGCGAAGGCACGTCGAGGACCTGCTCCATCATGTTCATCTTGCGGCCGACGCCCTGGACGTACGGCACGAGCAGGCCGAGGCCCGGCGTCAGCGTGTGCGTGTACCTGCCGAAGCGCTCGACCGTGTACTCGTAGCCCTGCGGCACGATGCGCACGCCCTTCATCAGCGTGATCACGGCGAACGCGATCACCACGATGCCGAACCAGCCCAATCCAGTCATTTCCCGACTCCCCGGTTGTCCCGAGTCCAGTATACGGTGCATGCGGGGGACGCTATGTGCCGGAAGTGCGCCGCGATTCGTTGGAAATCGGTAATGGGAAATGGGAAATCGGGAGAGCGATTTCGCGCAACGCCCCGCTGCTGTTCCGATTTCCGATTTGCGATTCCCGATTTCCGGTCGTCGGAAAGACGAAGGCCCGGGTTTCCCCGGGCCTTCGTTCGCAGCGAAGCGCGTGCGTCGGATCAGAAGCGGTACACCGCCGACATCACGACGTTGTCGACCTTGTCCGACCACTCGGCGCCGAGGTCGAGCTGGAAGTTCTCGCCGAACACCGTGCCGAGGCCGAACGTGTAGTGGCGGCCACCGGTGTCGATGTCGGCATAACCGTCGTGGTCGCGATCGGAGAAGATACCGGCGCGCACGTTCAGCAGGCTCATGCCGAGCACCGGCTGCTCGAATAGAAACGTCTTCTCGACACCCGCGTGCACGCTGATTTCCGCGTTGAGGTCGGTCACGTTCGCCGGCACGCCGAAGATGAGGCTCGTCGACGCCGGCGGCGGCAGGTCGCCGTAGTCGATGTGGTCGATCTGCAGCGAGAGCAGCCAGGTGTCGGTCGGGCGCGCCGCGATGCCGATCGAGAACACGTCCGGCAGCTCGAGGTTCTGGCGACCGGAGTCGAGCAGCGTCGTCTCGTTGACGGGCGGCGCGGTGCAGCCGGCGAGGCCGTTGCAGTTGAAGACGTTGAGGTAGCCGACCGCGGTGTCGACTTCGTAGGAGCCGCCGTCCTTGTAGACGAGGCCGAAGGACACCTTGCCGTTCGGGTTGATCAACAGGCCTGCGTTCCATGCGATGTCGTGGTCGTCGCCTTCGGCGCCGAGCAGCAACGCATCGATTTCGTTGATCGTCCCGGCGTTCGTGGCCGGATCGCCGCCGATGTTGAACTCGACGTCGGAGAAATCGAGGATCGACGAGGCAGTGAAGTACTCGAGATCGAGCTTTGCGTATTTGATCGACGCACCGATCGAGATCAGGTCGTTCACGCGGAACGCGCCGGAGATGCCGAACGATTCCTGCTCGACGTCGAGGTCGGTGGTCGCGTTGTAGGTATCGATGAAGCGGCTGTTGAACGACGTGATGTTCGAGTTCGCGCGGACCTCACCGGTGTTCTGGTAGTAGGCGGAGAGCACGAAGCGCTCGAACGGATACACGAAGCTCGCGAACGAGACCTTCGTGTTCGTGTCGTCGTAACCCGTCACCGGGCCCGGGCCGACGGCGTTGCCGGCGACCGCATCGAGCGCATTCGGGTCGAACACCGTGATGTCGTAGTCGGCGTGGCGCCCGTGCAGCGACAGCTCCGGGCGGGTCAGGATGGTCTGGCCGGCGGGATTCGCTTCGGCCGCCGTCGCATCGTCCGCGACCGCGGCGAACGCGCCACCGAGGCCGAGCGAGCGCGCGCCGGGCGGCAGCAGGTCGAACGGAATGGCCGGAATGTTCGCGCCGCACGTGCCCGTGACGAAGCACGGCTGCGGGCGGTCCTGGGCGAGGGCCGACTGGCTCCAGACCCCGGCGAGCAGCAGCACCGGCAACAGAATCCGCTTCATGTCTTCACTCCCGAAGGCTTAAGGACGCGCCCCGGCTGTCCTGCCAGGACCGGCGTCGTCGTGGACCAACCCCTATCTAACGGAATTCCAGCACTTCCTTAACATCCGCGTCAACCGCGCTGATGCAATTGGGCGCCCGAGTGGCCCGGAAGGCGGCCAACGCCGCCTTCACGGCCGGGGAGTATGATCGAACCGCTTCGGACGTTCACCGGGAGAAAGCTTCATGCGTCGTCTGGCTCTTTGTCTGGTCGTTTCGGCCGCCTGCCTGGCAGGCATGGGTACCGCGATGGCGCAATCCACGCCCACCGCGATCGATCCGCTGGCGCAACACGTCGACGGGCCGGTGTCGCTGACCCCGGATGCCGCGGAAGCGCTGCGCCGCCGGGTGCTCGTCGACTGCGGGCTGCCCGCCGACCAGCGCGATGGCCTGCCCTGGTACTTCCACTTCGAATACGGTCGCCGCCTGCTCGACGCGGGCGATGCGCGTCGCGCCGTCGTGCAGCTGTCGCAGTCGGTCGAAATGAATCCCGACTCGAAGGCGGAGAAGCGCCTGTACGGCATGTGGTTCACCGACTACCTGCCCTACTTCCAGCTGGCGGAAGCGCACGCGCAGCTCGGCAACTGGCCATGCGCCGCGAATGCGTTCCAGCTGTCGAAAGCGGCGAACGAGCCCACGCTCGGCGACATCCCGACCGACCGCGTGCGCGCGTTGCAACAGTCGATCGAATCGCAGGACGCGAGCAAGATGATCGGCAGCTGCTCGAAGGCCGAGGTCATGGATCCGTCCTTCGCGGCCGCACGCTGATCCGAACCACGGCGTCGCTGCCGCGCTGGCGGCCGCGACGCCGATGCTTTCGCGCTTCAGTTCGAGCACGCCGTCCCCGCCGGTCGCAGCAGCGGCCGCAGGATCATCTGCCCCGCGCCGAATCCCTGCGTGAAGTTGTAGTTCAACACGCCGGCGTCGCAGCTCGAGAAGATCAGCGTCCCCGCGCCGAGCTCGGGGTTCGTGACGTTCGACGGGTTGAAGTTCGGTATCCATCGGCCGCCCTGCGTCTTCAGGAACGTCATCGTCGCCGACGTGCCCGATGTGATCGTCGCGATGTTGCCGAACCAGGCCTGGCCGCCGCTCGGGCCGAACGTGAACCACCACACCAGCACGCGGCCATCGCCGATGTTCTCCATGAAGAGCCCATGCCCCGGCTGGGCCGGGTCGTACCACGCGCCCGTGATGCCGGCGATCGGGCCGCGCGTCGTCTCGACCGTCTTCGCGATCGGGAAATCGCCCGGCGCGAAGCCCGCGCCCATGGCCTTGATGCCGGACGCGCCCGACGCGCTGCCGCAGCTCACGCCGACCGGCGTGGTCAGGCGCGTGAGGTTCATCGACCCGTTGCCGAACGTCGCGTCCAGCGCGAAGTCGACGCGGCCGCTGCCGCAGCCGGTGAAGTTGAACGTGAGCGTGCCGATCGGCGTGTTCACGGCATCGGCCGGCGCGAAGTTCGGCAGGAAGCGCGCGCCCTGCGTGCGCACCACGCTCACCACCGCCTGCGTGCCCTGGATCTGCCCGACGCCGCCGAACCACGCCTGGTTGCCGCTCGGGTCGAACGTGAACCACCACGCGACGAGGCGGCCATCGGCGAGCTGGTCGAGGAACAGCCCGTGTCCCGCCTGCTGCGGGTCGAACCACGCGCCGGTGTAGTTCTGCAGCGCGAACGGATTGGCACCCGCGAACACGTTCGTCTGGCCGTTCGCGCCGAGGTTCGACGCATCGGACTCGAAGCCGACCGCAGTGCCGTCCGGCGACATCTCGCCGTTGCCGCTCGTACCGTTCGTGGCGGAGCCCGACGATTGCGACGCGAGCGCGACGGTTCCGGTGCCGAGGTTCACGATGAACACGTCGGCGCGGCCATTGCCGTCGTTCGCGACCAGGTTCGACGCATCGGATTCGAACGTCGCCCACGCGCCGTCGCACGGGATGCTCGGGTTGCGGCTCTCGCCGTTCGCCTGCGTGCCCGTGGCGCTCGCGGAGATGCGCCGGATCGTGTTCGCGGCGAGGTCGGCCACGAAGACGTCCTTCACGCCGTTGGTGTCGCCCGCGACGAGGTTGCTCGCGCGCGACTCGAAGAACACGAGCCGCCCGCCGTCGGCGATGCGCGCGCGCGTCGAGTCGCCGTTCGCCGCCGTGTTGCCCGCGCCCACCGTGACGAGTCGCTTCCCGCCGCTCGCGGTGATCGCATAGATGTTGCGCACGCCGGCCTGCGTCGGTGACGTGTTGAGCAGCGACGCAAGGCTCTCGAACGCGTAGTTGCGCCCATCGCACGAAATCGCCGGCGCGAAGCTGCCGGCGGTAGCGGCCGCGCCCGAGCTGGTGGTCGAGAGGATCTGCGTCGAGTTCGTCCCCTTGTCGAACAGGAAGACGTCGCTGGTCGCGCCGTTCCCGTCGCCCGGCACGATGTTCGTCGCCAGCGATTCGAACACCACCTTGCCGCCGTCGCCGCTCGGCGCGCCGTTGTTGCTCGCGCCGTTTCCGGGCACGCCGGTGGGCGACTTGGTGAAGCAGTCGACGATGTTCGTCGCGAGGCTGTTGAGGCAGACCTGTCCGTTCGCGAAGCCCTTGCCGCCGCCCGCCGCGGATAGCACGCCCGTGCCCTGCGTGAACAGCACCGATCGGCCGTCGCGCGTGATCTTCGCGTCGCCGCTCACGAGCGTGGACTGCCCGCCGCCGTTCGCGACGGACGCGCGCTGGATCGCACCCGTGGCGGTGTTGCGCACGAAGACGTCGGTCACGCCGTTGCTGTCGCCCGCAACGAGGTTGCTCGCGCCGGATTCGAACGCGACGAAGCGCCCGCCGTCGCTGAGCGCGAGCTTGCGGCTCACGCCGTTCGCGGCCGCGCCGCCCGGCGCCGAGCTGATCGTCGCGACGGGCGCCGGCGGCGGCGGTGGCGGCACGCCGACCGACAGCACCGTGCTGTTGCTCACGGGGCCCGAGGAGCCGTTGCACGTGACGCGGAACACGTCGTTGCGCACGTTCGCGCCGACCGCCACCTGCACCACCACCTGGTTGTTCGCCGGCGTCGGGAATACGGTTCCCGCGGCACCACCGGACGGCACGCAGCCGGTCGCGTTCACCGGCGTCCAGCTCAGCACCACCGACCCGCTCGTCGTGATGCGCGACGGGTTCACGCCCACCGACACGCTCGACGCGACGGCCGCGCCGGAGTCGAGCGACACGTTGTCGAGGCCGATCTGGAAGTACGTGACGTTGTCGATCTCGGCGAAGCGCAGCCGCACGGAGCGCGGCGCGCCCGACGAATTGCCGATCTGGCGCGTGATGCGCGAATAGCCGGTGATGAGCGGGCTGCCGACGGTCGTCTGGTACAGGTTGCCGAGGTAGCCCGCGCCGACCGTGAGCACGTCGAGGTTCGCCGTGGTCTCGGTGAGGTCGACGCGGAACTGCTGGTTCGGCCCCGCCGTGTAGTCGAGCGTCGCCGGCGTGAGGAACTCCGCATTGCGGTTTGCGACGAGCAGGTCGAAGCTCAACGTCGCGCCGCCCGGCGGGATCACGATGTCCTGGTAGAGGTAGTTCGAACCCGGGCCGGTCTGGTCCGACAGCGCCGCGTAACCCGCGGGGGGCGCGTTCACGGTGTAGCCACTGAGCGGCGAGACCGTGCCGTTCGACGCGAACCAGCTGCCGCTGCCGAGCTGCGCGACGTTCCATCCGGCGAACGTCGTCGAGTTGGGGCCGCCGTTCACCTCGAACCCGCCGTTGACGATCGTGTTCGCCTTCGCGAGCGGGACGGTCCGGACCTGCGGGTCGTCGGGCGGCGGTACCCGGTCGGGCACGCGCACGTACTTGGTGGTTGCAGCCGAAAGCAGGAACGGCAACGCGAGCAGGCTCGCGCAAACGATGCGGCGCATGGTGGATCCCCCCGGCTCCAAGTCCTTGCCGACACTGCCACCGACGCGGCGGGCGAGTCAATCGCCCGCTTGCGGTATTGACCCGGCGCCGTGGGCGCCGCGCGCGTGGGGATCAGCGCGTCTGCTGGTAGAGCGCGCGGAAGCGCGGCGAGAACAGCCGATCGTCCGGCTGCTGCGAGCCGTTGAGCGCCTTCGCGGCGCGGATGTCGGCCTGCACGGCCGCGAGCTGCGAGCCGTTCGCGTCGCCCTGCAGCAGCGACATCGTGTACTTCGCGGCGGCGCGGATCAGCAGCGCGTGCCAGCGTGCGCGCGCATCCGGGAACTGGCCCATGTCGAGCGTCGCGGCCTGCGTGTAGCGACCCGCGAGCAGCGAATCGATCGCGTTCACGAGCGCCGGCGGCGCCGCACTCACGGCCGGCGTCTGCACCGGCGTCGGCGACGGCTTCGGCGTGACCGAAGCGATCGGGCTCGGCGTCGGCTTCGGCGTGACGGACGCGACCGGCGTGGGCGACGGCTTCGGCGTCACGGATGCAACCGGCGTCGGCGACGCGACCGGCGTGGGCGACGGCGTCGGCACCACCGCGACCTTGCTTTCGCAATCGCGCGTGCCGGCCGCGGCGACACCGGACAGCGCAGGAATACCCGACACGATCGACTTCGTCGCGCCGTCGTTCCAGTTCGCGAGCGCCGTCGCGCAATCGCCCTGGCGGTACGCCGCGAGCCCGAGGTAGTACTTCGGCACGTAGGGCTCGAAGCGCGTGCCGTAGATGCGCGCCTTCGCGGCCGGCGTGGATTCCTCGCCGAGCGCGGAATTCATCTTCTCGCGCACCGTGCCCCACTGGCCCTTGCCGGCGGCCTCGACGCCTTCGGTGTAGTCGCGCTTGTAGTCCGCGCGCGCGCTGCCGGCGGCCGCGATCAGCAGCGCGGCCAGCGCGATCCCTGCGCCTCGTTGGAAATTACCAGCCGGCACGCTTGAGGTAGTCCTGGCTGGTGAGGGACGGGAACGAGGCGGAGCTGGTCACCGACTTCTGCGCCTGCACCTGCGCGACTTTCGTCGCGGTGCGGCCGACCGAAGGATGGCGATAGGTGATCGTGTAGACGCCCGCGGGCACCTTCAGGCGCAGCGGCGTGGTCGTGTCCGCGGGCAGCTTCACGGGCTGCTTGTTCGCGTCGACGACGGAATCGACCGTCGCCCATGGATACGCGTCGATGACGAGGTCGCCCGCCGACGCCGCGATGCGCGCCTGCTCCTCGGCGGCGATGCGCTGGCGCGACTGGTCGACCTTCAGCGCGAGCTCCTGGGCCTTCGGCTCGTTGATGAACACGGCCTGCGCCTGCTTCAGCGCGGCCGCGGTCGTGTCGAGCTCGGCCGACGTCGTCGCCGCGGCGAGGCTTTCGTCGAGCACCCGGTACAGGTTGGTACGCGCGGTGACCGCGTCGACGTCCTGCGGGTTCGCGCGCAGCAGCTCGCCGATGTCCTTCGCCGCATTGCCGATGTTGTCGGGCTTCAGCGGTCGCGCGGCCAGCAGCTGCGAGATCTTGGTGAAGCGCTCGTTGCGCTGCTGCTGGGCCTTCGCGTCGGCGATCTTCTTCGAGAGGTCGGCGGAGATGGTCGAAAGCTCGAGCACCGCCGGGAACGCCTTGCGTCCCTCCTCGACGAGCGCAAGCGCTTCTTCGACGTCGCCCGCGGCGGCGCGCGCGTTCGCGGCGTCCGCGATGCGTTGCGGCAGCGAGCGACGCAGGTCCTGCGCCTCGACGTTCGCCGGGTCGAGACGCAGCACGTTGTTGATCAGCTCCGCCGCGTTGTTGCCGGCCGGCGAGAGGAAGCGCTGCGCAGCGATCGCCTGGTTCGCGGCCGCGAGGCCCGCGATCACCTTCGCCTGGTCGGCCGACAGCTTGCTCTCCGCGGAAGCCTTCACCGTGAGTGCGGCGGCGTAGTTCTCCTTGACGTTCAGGGCCTCGTTCGCGGCCTGCAGCGCGACGGCGACGTTGCCCTGGTTCAACGCGACCTGCGCCGACTGCGTGAGCGCGGCGGCGAGCGCATCCTGGCGACGCACGACTTCCGGGTTCTTGCCGTCGAGCGCGAGCGCGCGCGCCAGCGTTTCCTGCGCGTTGTCGCCGCCGGGGCGCACGAGCTTGCCGGCCGCGATCTGCGAATCGATCGTCTGCAGCACCGTCGCGAGGCGCACTCGCGCGGCCTGCTGCTCGATCGACGCGTCGACTTCCTTCCGCAATGCCTGCCACGCCGGCTCGTTCGCGAGCGTGCTCTCGGTCTGGCTCACGACGGCGAGCGCGCCCTGCATGTCGCTCCGCGCGAGCGCGTCGCGCGCCGGCTTCAGCACGCGCGCGACGACCGCGTCGAGCTGCGCCTTCACGTTCGCGTTCTGCGGCGACTTGGCGAGCGCCTCGCTCAGGATGGAGTACGCGCCGCCGGCACCGAGGTCGCGGCCCTGGCGCGACGCTTCCTGCGCGCGCGTGATGAATGCGCCGATCTCCTTGTCCGCCGCCGCCTGGCTGCGCTGCTGCGCGACGCGCAGGCTGAGCGTGCCGAGCTGCGGGTCGTTCGGCGCGAGCAGGCGTGCCTGCTCCGCGAACGCGAGCGCCGTGTCCAGGTCGTTGCGGGTCAGCGCGGATTCGGCCTCGGTCTTCAGCGCGGTGACGACGCGCAGCGTGTATTCGTTGACCTTCTCGTAGCCGGGCGCCTGTTCGGCGGCGACCGCGATCGTCTCGACCGCCTTCGCCCAGTCCTTCGCCTGGATCTGCTGCTCGGCCGCCGCGAGGATGATGTCGGCCGCGCGCATCTGGCCCTGGTCCGGTCCGCCCTGCGGCCACAAGAGGAACGCGGCGATGCCGATGCCGAGCACGACCGCGGCCGCGCCGGCCCAGATCCAGACCGGGCGACGCGTCGGCATCTCCTGCTGGCCGGTCGCGTAACCGGGCGTCTGCAGCGAAGCGGGGCCCGGCGTCGGGGTGCGGTTCGCACCACGGCCCGACGGCGGCAGGCGGATCTCGCCGCTCTGCCCGATGCCGCCGCCCGACATCGAATCGCCGGCGCCGGAGAAGCCCAGCGCGCGCAGCTGTTCGGACGACGACTGGTTGGGATCGCCCTGCAGGCGCGCCCAGAGGTTCTGGTTGTTGACGACCGCGCCCTTCAGCGCGCGCGTGAAGTCCTTCAGGCTCGCGAAGCGATCGTCGCGACTCTTCGCCAGCATCTTGTCCAGCACGGGCTGGAAGTCGGCGAAGCCGGCCGGCAGTGCGGGCGGCGGCGTCGTGAGGTGCGCCATCAGCACCGCGATCGGCGTGTCCGCGTGGAACGGCGGGGAGCCGGTCAGCAGCTCGTAGAACAGGATGCCGAGCGAATACAGGTCGGAGCGGCCATCGACCTCGATGGCGTTGATCTGCTCCGGGCTCATGTAGGTCGGCGTACCGACCAGCATGCCGGTCTGGGTCAGGCGCGTGGCCGTCGCGTCCTGCTGCTTCGCGATGCCGAAGTCGGTGAGGACCGGCGTGTGCGCGTCGCGGAACATGATGTTCGCGGGCTTCAGGTCGCGGTGCACGATGCCGTGCTCGTGCGCGAACTGCAGTGCCTGCGCGATCTGCACCACGACGGAGATGGCGTCGGCGAGCGACAGCCCTTCCTTCATGTGCGTCGAGAGCGTGCCGCCCTCGAGGTACTCCATCGCGATGTACGTGACCTCGTCGTTCTTGACGATGTCGTAGACCGCGACGATGTTGCGATGGGGCAGCTTCGCCATCGTGCGGCCTTCCACCAGGAAGCGCCGCTCGAATTTCTCGAGGTCGTCGATGTTGCGCTTCATCACCTTGATCGCGACTTTGCGATCGAGGGAGCGCTGGACGGCGAGGTAAACGTTCGCCATGCCGCCGACGCCGAGCTCGCGGATGATCTCGTAGCCCGGGATGTTGGTCGAGAAAGCGTTCATCGGCGGCGAACGGACGGCGAGCCGGCAGAATAACATGCGGTTGCGGGCCGGGAAGCCGGGTCCGGGCGGGCCGGAAGGGCAGTCGGGCGCACGCGCGAGGCATGCAACCGCTGCGCGTCCGTGCGCCTGCCCATGGCGCCCCGCACCCCGCCGTCGTAGCCTCGGGTTTCCGTCTGGGGGAATCGAAAATGGCCCGTCTGGCCACGGTCCTGTGCTGCCTCGCGCTTTGGTCGGCGCCCGTCCGCGCCGGCACCATCACCCTCGCCGCGGACGAATGGTTCCCGTACAACGGCACGCCCGGCGCCGCGCGCGAGGGCTACGTCGTGGACATCGCGCGTGCCGTGGCCGCGGCGCACGGCGACTCGGTCGAGTACCGGGTCGACGACTGGCAGACCGCGGTTTCGCGCGTGCGCGCGGGTATCGACGACTGCGCGATCGCCGCAACGACCGCGGACGGCGCCGGCCTCGCGCTCGGCACCGAACCGGTGGGGCGCAGCGTCAGCGCGTTCTTCGTGCGGCGCGAAACCCGGTGGCGGTTCGCCGGCCTGGACAGCCTCGGCACGATCCGCCTCGCGGCGATCGCCGGCTATGCGTACGGCCCCGAACTGGACGCCTGGATCGCGAAGGCGCCGGCGGAACGCGTCACGCTCGTGCGCAACTCGCGGCGCGCGCTGCGGACCGCCTTCGGACTGCTGCTCACGAAGCAGGCGGACGCGGTGATCGAGGACGAGCTCGTCGTGCGTGCACTCGCCGACGAAATGGGCGTCCGAGATCGCATCATGAACGCCGGCAAGGCACCCGGCGCGCTCGACCTCTACTTCGCCTGCTCGCCGACGAAACGCGGGAAACGCCTCGCGCGACGCTTCGGCGACGGCATCCGCGCACTGCGCGACTCGGGCGAGCTGGCGCGGATCATGTCGCGCTACGGGCTCGAGGACTGGCTGGTCGCGCGTTGACGCTCAGCCGTCCAGCGGCAGCCACACGCTGACGTCGGCGCCGCCGCCCGTGCGATTCGCGAGCGCGATGCGTCCGCCGTGCGCTTCCGCGATTTCGCGCGCGAGCGCGAGGCCGAGGCCGGTGCCGCTGCGCTTCGTGGAATAGAAGGGAACGAGCGCATTCGCCATCACGGCTTCGGAAAAGCCGGCGCCGCGATCGCGCACGGAGACGCGCGCCTCCTGCGCCACCGCCTGCACCTCGAGCTCGACGGCGTCCGCGGCGCCGCCCGACTCGTGCGCATTCTTGAGCAGGTTCACGAGCACCTGCGCGACCTGCGCGGGATCGAAGCGCCCCGCGCGCGCCGGCAGCTTGCCGACGAGGTTGAAGCCGTGGTGCTCGCGCAGGTTGGCGAGGAACGGCTCCCACTCGACGCGCTCCACGCGCGGCGTCGGCAGCTTTGCGAACGTCGCGTAGCCGCGAATGAACGTGTCGAGGTGGCGCGTGCGCTCCTCGATCGTCTCGAACACGCGCGCGAGCTTCGCGGTGTCGCCGCGCTCGACGAGCGCGCGGCCGGAGTGCGCGAGCGACGAGATCGGCGCGAGCGAGTTGTTGAGCTCGTGGCTGATCACGCGGATCACCTTCTTCCAGGTCGCGACTTCCTGGCGCCCGAGCTCGCGCGTGACCCGGCGCACGAGCAGCAGGCGGTGCGGCTGTCCGTTGAGCTGGAAGCCGCGCTGCGCGACGTGGAACGACTCCTCCTCGCCGTCGATCATCACCGAGAAGATCGAATCGCGATCGCTCGCGACGGCTTCGCGCAACGCCGCCGGGCAGTCGGCCAGGATCGCGGAGAACGACGCGCCTTCGAGCTTGCGTCCGGCATTGAGCAGCTGGCGCGCCGCCGTGTTGCCGTAGACGAGGTGGTCGTGCGAATCGACCAGCAGCAGCGCCGTCGGCGTGTTCTGCACCACCGTGTGCAGCAGCAGCTCGCGCTGGAACAGGTGCTGGCGTTCCTCGCGCAGCACGCGCCCGAGCTCGTTGTGCGCCGTCACGAGCTCGCCGATCTCGTCGCGGCGGCCGCTGTAGATCGAGAACGAGAAGTCGCCGTCGCGGAAGCTCGCGACCGCGCCCGACAACGTGCGCACCAGCTCCGCGATCGGCTGCATCAGGCGCCGCGCCGTGAGCACGGCCACCGGGATCACGACCAGCAGCGAAATCGTGAACGCGAGGATGTCCGTGGGCAGCAGCAGGTCGGCGAGCACGGCCACGCCCGCGCCGAGCGTGACCGAGGCGACCAGTAACGCGGCGAGTTTGCCTTCGAGGGACAGGATTCTCATCGGGGTCGCAGTGGTGGCGCGGTCTCGCGACTTCGTCGTCTGAGTCTGAGTCTGAGTGCGCAAGCCCGCAACGTGCGCACTCAGACCCAGACTCGGACTACGGCCCGCGAAATCGTCCGAAGCAGCGTCACGCCTGTGAGATTCCCAACTTTTCCATGCGTCGATACAACGCCTGCCGCGACAGCCCCAGCTCGGCCGCCGCCTGCGAGACGACGCCCTTCGCGCGCGCGAGCGCGGACTCGATCGCGGCACGGTCCGGCTCGGCGTCCGCCGCCGCCGCCCGCGCGGGCGCGGCGCGCGCCGGCAGGCGCAGGTCGAGCGCGTCGACGACGCCGTCGCGGCCGAGCAGCACGGCGCGCTCGATCGCGTTCTTGAGCTCGCGCACGTTGCCGGGCCAATCGTGCGCGAGCAACGCGTCGCGCGCGGCGTCCGACAGTCGCGCGCGCCCGGCGAGGAAATGCTCGGCCAGCGGCAGCACGTCGTCCATGCGCTCGACGAGCGGCGGCAGCGCCAGCTCGATCACGTCGAGGCGGTAGTAGAGGTCTTCGCGGAAGCGACCCTGCGCGATCATCGCGCGCAGGTCGGCGTTCGTCGCCGAGATCAGCCGGACGGAAACCTGGCGCGTACGCGTCGAGCCGAGCCGCTCGAACTGCCCGGTCTCGATCACGCGCAGCAGCTTCATCTGCCCGGACAGCGGGAGGTTGCCGATCTCGTCGAGGAACAGCGTGCCGCCGTCGGCTGCCTCGAAGCGCCCTTCGCGCGCCTTGTTCGCGCCCGTGTACGCACCCGCTTCCGCGCCGAACAGCTCGGCCTCGATCAGGTCCTGCGGCAACGCGCCGCAGTTCACCGCCACGAACGGCCCGTCGCGCCGCGACGAGTTCGCCTGCACGACCTCGGCCACGCGCTCCTTGCCCGCGCCGTTCGGCCCCGTGATCAGCACGGGCACGTCGGCGCGCGCCACCTGGCACGCCGTCGCGAGCAGCCGCTCCATCGCGGCCGACGCGAACACCACGCCGCGCAGGTCGTGCGCACGCAACTGCTCGCGCGTGCGCTTGCGCTCGCGGCGCGCGGCGCCCGCTTCGCGCGTGGCTTCCGCCAGCTCGAGCAGGTTCTCCACCGTCGCGAGCAGCTTGCGGTCGTCCCAGGGCTTCGCCAGGTAATCCGCTGCGCCGGCCTTGACGAGGTCCACCGCGGTTTCCAGGTGCGTCCACGCCGTCAGAAGGATGACGGGCATGTCCGGATGCGCCGCGCGGATCGCACGGAACAGCGCCACGCCATCTTCGCCCGACGTCGTGTCCTGGGTGAAGTTCATGTCCTGTACGACAAGGTCGATCGCGTGCTGCGCGAGCGCCGCCATTCCCTCGTCCGGGGAATGCGCCACCACCGTGCGGATGTCGTGCAAGGAAAAGAGCACGTCGAGCGCGGTGCCGACGGCGGGGTTGTCGTCGATGACGAGTACGGTTCGCACGATCGGACTATGCCATGCGCGGCTGGGCGACAAAGACATCATCCCGGCGGACGCCGGGATCCAGTGCCGTTCGAACGAGGCTCTGGATCCCGGCTTCCGCCGGGATGACGAAGGAGAGGATCAAACCGATCGCGTCGCGACCGAGGGCGAGACGCGAGCGGCGCGCGTCGCGGGCCCGACCACGGCGAGCTGGCCGAGTGCCCAGACGCATACGGCACCGATCGGCACGTAGTACCAGGCCAGGCGCTCGGCATCGAACACCTGCATGAGCCAGATGTTGAAACCGTAGGAAAGGAGTATCCCTGCGGCGAGGCCGATGCTCGTGATGATGAAATTCTCGACCTGGAAGTAGCGCAGGATGTCGAACTTGCGCGCGCCGAGCGCGCGGCGCGTGCCGATCTGCTTCACGCGCTGCGTCACCCAGAAGCTCGCCATGCCGATGATGCCGAGGCCGGTGATCACGAGCAGGCCGACGATCACCGAGATGAGGATGACGGTCATCGCGTTGTCGCGGCTGTAGGCGCTCTTGCGGATCTCGCCGTAATCGCGCAGGCCGCGCACGATGCGGCCCGTGTTGATCTCACCGAGCTTCGCCTCGACGGTCTTCATCATCGCGTCGCGCTCGGCCGGCTTCACGCGCACGAGGTAGCGCGTCGAGCTCCACAGCACGCGCTGCGGCACGAGCGTCGCGCGCTCCACGCCGTTCCAGTTCACCCACGGCGCCTGCAGTCGCTCCAGCACGCCGACCACGACGCTGCCGGTCGAGTCGTTGCTCATGAACACGCGCTTGCCGACGGCGGATTCGTCGGGGAACAGCTCCTTCGCGAGCGCCTGCGTGATGATCACCTGCTGCGGCCAGCCGTTGTCGCGCTCGTTGCGGTCGGTGATCTCGTCGGGATTGAAGTTGCGGCCCTCCACGATGTTCACGCCGAGCGTGTTCACGCCGTGGTCGTCGACCATGTAGATGGTCGTGCCCTTGCTGTCCTCCGGCTTGGACGTGTTCGGGTCGATCGGCTTCGTCGACATGCCTTCGCCCCAGCCGCCGCCCGAGAGCGGCAGGTTGTTGATCGGCGTGGCGTCGATGACGCCGGGAATCGCGCGCAGCGTCGCGAGGTCCTGCGTGATCGAGCCCGCACGATCGAAGCCGGGCGCGAACGGCAGGCTGGAGACGGTGAACAGGCCGGCTTCATCGATGCCGCTCGGCCGGTTCATCAGCTCGATGCGTTCCTTGATGATGAACAGGCTGTTCGTGACGATGGCCAGCGTGATGGCGACCTGCAGCGCGATCAGCACGAGGCCGGTCTTGTTGCGCATCAGCGCGGAGAAGATGGGACGGATTTCCATGGCTCTCTCTCCTCAATGGCTCTTGAGCTGCACGGCCGGCGCCACCTGGCACGCGCGCCAGGTGGGCAGCAGGCCCGCGACGATCGCCGAGGCGATCGCGAGGCCGATCGCGGTAAGCACCATCGGCACGTCGAGCTGCGACAACCGCTCGAACTCGCCGTAGAGCTGGCGCACGCCCGCGAGCCCGGCCCATGCGAGCACGAGACCGAGCAGGCCGCCTGCGACGCCGACGATGGCGGCCTCGGTGAGGAACTGCGCGAACACCTGACGCTTGCTCGCGCCGAGCGCGCGGCGCAGGCCGATCTCGCCCGAGCGGCCGAGGAATTTCGCGAGCAGCATGCCGACCGTGTTGATGAGGCATACCGCGAGGAATCCGAACGACAGCGCCACCTGCACCTGCGTGTCGCGCCGCACGACCTTCTGGTTCTCGAGCCACTGGCCGACGTTGTCGAGGCGGTTGTTCATCGGGCGCGGGAATCGGCCGAGCTTCTTCTGCTCCTCGACGTAGGAATTCATCCAGCCGAGGAAGCGATCGTGGTCGCCCGCGTTTTCGAGCTCCACCCAGCCGACCAGCCAGACGCATTCGGATTCGAGCCACGCCTGGTAGCCGTCGCCCGCGTCCTTCCAGCAGTTGTTGTTCGAGGAGCTCTGCAGCTCCTTCTCGATGCCGTAGCGGAACGGCATGTACACGTCCTCGTTCTCCTCGAACGGGCCACTCGTGATGTCGAAGAACTTCGGCGTGGGCTGCCAGTCGTCGAGCACGCCGGTCACGGTGAATTCCTCGCCGTTGATGCGCATGCGCTTGCCGACGCTGTCGCTGCCGCCGAAGAACTTCTCGTTCGTCGCCTTCGAAAGCACGACCACGCGCTGGTCGTCCGCTTCCTGCTGCGCGCTCCAGCCGCCGCCGTACCTGAAGGGCGTCTCGAACATCGCGAAGAAGTCGCCCGTGGTCAGGCGCGACGTCACCATCTCCGGCTTGATCTCCTTGTTGTCGGGCTCGACCGGGAAGAAGTTCGTGAATGCGATCGCCACGCGCTTCGCCTGCTTCGACTCGACGATCGCCATCGCGTCGCGGTAGGTGAGCATGTTCGGCGGCTCGTTCGGCTCGTCGAACGGCTGGTTCGGCGACCAGTTGTCGAGCTGCGGCACGAACAACACGTCGTTCTTGTGCGGGATCGGGTTGCCCGACATCAGGTAGAACACGGTCAGCGAGGTCATGCTCGCGCCGATGCCGAGGCCGATCGCGGCCACCATCAGGCCGGTCAGCACCTTGTTGCGCTTCAGGCTCAGCACGGCGAGCCGCAGGTAGTAGGCGAACATCGTCTTGGGCTCCTTCCCTTCGGGGCTCAACCCACCGCCGCGACGGGCTCGCGCAGGCGCGGCTCGTCGCCGAGGTCGGTGACCTGGCCGTCGATGATGTGGACGTTGCGCTGTGCGCGCGCCGCGAGCTCGGGGTCGTGCGTGACCATGATGATCGTCGTGCCCTGCGCGTTGATCTCCTCCATGAGCTCCATCACGCCGCGCGCCATGAGCGAGTCGAGGTTGCCGGTGGGCTCGTCCGCGAGCAGCAGGCGCGGCTCGCCCGCGAGTGCGCGCGCGATCGCGACGCGCTGCTGCTGGCCGCCGGAGAGCTCGGACGGGTAGTGGCGCATGCGCGAGCCGAGGCCGACGCGCGTGAGCGCATGCTCGATGCGGCGCTTGCGCTCGGCCGCGGGGAACTTGCGATAGCGCAGCGGCACGTCGACGTTGTCGAACAGGTTCAGGTCGGGGATCAGGTTGAAGCTCTGGAAGATGAAGCCGATCTTCTCGTTGCGCAGCCGCGAACGCGCATTGTCGTCGAGCTTCGACACGTCGACCCCGTCCAGCAGGTAGGTGCCGCTGGAATGCGTCTCGAGCAGGCCCGCGAGGTTCAGGAACGTCGTCTTGCCCGAGCCCGACGGGCCCGTGACGGCGACGAACTCGCCTTCGCTGACGTGCAGGTTGAAGTCGCGCAGCGCGTGCGTCTCGATGAGGTGCGTGCGGTAGACCTTGGAGAGATGCTGCATCGTCAACATGGCGTTGGTCCTTGCTGTCAGTCGTGTCTTTGATGCGGGAAATCGGAAATGGGAAATGGGAAATCGGCAGAGCGCGCCCGGTGTTCCCTGTTTCCGATTTCCGTTTCCCGATTTCCGTTGTTCAATTGACCATCACCGTCGGCGCGTCCTCGAACGCGTCCGTGCCGGAGACGATGATCCGGTCGCCGGGTTTCAGGCCCGACAGGATCTCCACGGCGGAAAGGCTGGAGCTGCCGACCGTGATGTTCGTGCGCGTCGCGATGCCGTTGCCGTCGAGCACGTAAGCGGCGCGGCCGCCTTCGCTGTCGAGGAACGGGCCGCGCTCGACCATGAGCACGTTCGGCTTTTCCTCGATGAGGATGCGCGTGGCGAGGCGCTGGTTCTGGCGCAGCCCTTCCGGGCGCGTGCCGGCGAAGCGCACGCGGCCGGTCACCTGGCCGTTGACGACTTCGGGCGAGACCGACGAGAGCTGGCCGGGGATGTCGCCGTTGCCGTAACGGATCTGCGCAGCCATGCCCACGCCGAGGTCGTCGGCGAACGACTCGGGCACCTGGATCTCGAGCTCGAGCTGCGAGAGGTCGACGACCGTCAGCAGCGGCGCGTTGAGGATCACGCTCGCGCGCTCGGCCGCGGCGAGGTTCGCGACCTGGCCGTCCACCGGAGACCGGACCGTCAGCGCATCGAACTGCCGCTCGAGCTCGGCGACCGCGAGGCGCTGGCGTTCGAGGGCGAGCTCGCGCGTGCGCAGCTCGAACGCGAGGCTTTCCGAGTTCAGGCCGCTGTCGGCCTTCGCGTGGTTGTACTCGAGCTCGGCCTTGCGCAGCGTGTCCTTGGCGGCGAGATGGTCGACCTGCGCCATCGCGCCCTTCGCGAACGCGAGCTCCGCGCGCTGCCACTCGCGCTGCGCGGCGGCGAGGTCCACTTCCGCCTGGTCGGCCGTGCGGCGCGTGGTGAGCTGCGCCTGCTTGTTCTGGATGCGGGCGCGCTGCACCTCGACCTCGAGGCTCTGCAGCGAGGCGCGCTCGCGCTCGAGCTGGTTCTTCAGCTCCGGGCTGTCGACCTGCGCGAGCACGGCGTCCTTCGCGACGGCATCGCCGGCCTTCACCTTGAACGACACCGTGCCCGCCGCCAGCGCATAGAGCGTCGGCGCGTTCGCTGCCACCACGCGGCCCTGGACGGAGACGTCGCGCACCAGCGTCCCGCGCTTCACTTCCGCGATGCGCAGGCGGTCGCCGCTCACCGAACGCGACGCGCTCAGCCAGCGCTGCATCGACGGCACCGCGAAGCCGGTCATCAACAGGACGGCGAGGACCCCGACCGCGATTCCCACGGTCTTGCGTCGCGAAACGGGCGGCGCGGCGATACGGCGGTCCTGGGCGGAGGTGTCGCGGATCATGGTTCGTACGGGCCTCGGTGCGGCTTCCTGCCGCGTCGGGACCTGCTTAGCAATCGATGTGCCAAGTTGTAACTCGTTGCCGAAGCTGGATTTTCTGCTGGCGCCCGCGCTGTCCGGACGCTGCTGCGGACGGACGGCGGACAGCCGCGGAAGCCGGAAGACGGGAGCAGGAAGACGCCGGCGGGGGCTCGCGGCGAACTCGCGTCTTCCGTTTTCCCTCTCCCGTCTTCCGGCCTTTGCGACCCTTTTCGGCGGAGGCGCATCCTCCAGGCCGATGACCTCCTTCGCCATCGACGTCCCGCAGGCGCTGATCGAGCGCCTCAAGAAAGGCGACGCCCGTGCCTACGAGCAGCTCTACCGGCTGTTCGAGCGGCCCGTGTACACGCTCGCCTGGCGGATGCTCGGTGACGCCGACGAGGCGCGCGAGATCCTGCACGACGCCATGCTGGTGCTCATCGACAAGCTGGACACGTTCCGCGGCGAGTCGCCGTTCTGGGGCTGGCTGCGCCAGATCGCGGTGAACGAAACGCTGATGCGGCTGCGCAAGCGCCGCATCGACTACTACGACGAGCTGCCCGAGCCCGATGCGTCGGCGCAACCGCCGCAGGCGTTCCCGCTGGAGGCGGCCGACCTCGAGCGCGCGCTCGGCGAGCTGTCGCCGCTCACGCGCAGCATCGTGTGGATGTATTTCGTGGAAGGGTTCACGCACGAGGAGATCGCGGCGTCGTTCTCGCGCAGCGTGAGTTTCTCCAAGACGCAGGTCTCGCGGGGCACGCGCCGGTTGCGCGAGTCGCTGGCGCCGACCGAATCGCAGGTGGCATATGGCTGACATCTCCTATCGCAACTCGCCGCGCGACGGCGACCTCGCTGCCGCGCTCGCTGCGCTGCCGCTGGCCGCGCCCGCGCACTCCGCGTGGCCGCAGCTGGCGGCGGCATTCGAGCAGCGCACGCGACGCAAGCGCCAGGCGCGCTTCGCGATCGCGTTCGCGGCGGCCGCCGTGCTCGCGCTCGCGGTGGGCCTCGGGCGCATGCAGCTCGCGGCGGAGCTGCCGGGCCCCGGCCCCGCCGTCGCAAGCGCGAAAGCGGACGACACCACGTCGAACCTGATCGCGCGCAACGTCGAGATGCAATCGATGCTGCGCGGCTTCGATACGCGCTCCGTGCCGCTCGACGGCGAAGCGGCGCTCGCGAGCGCGCGCCTCGAGGACCTCATCGCGATGCTCGACCTCGAGCTCGGCGACGCCGGCCCCGACGAGGCGCAGGCACTCTGGTCGCAGCGGCTCGTGCTGCTGCAGGAACTGGCGACCGTCAGGCAGCAGGGCCAGGCGGCCGTCGCCCAGCAGGGCGACGCATCCGCGATCTCGCCCGCGAGCTGGGTGGTCGATTGAACGCAACAACCGGACGAAAGGAGCGCACGATGCGCATGCAACGACTGATGCTCACGCTGGCGATCGCGATGGCGATGCCGGCCCACGCCGCCGGGACCGACGTCACGGAGGAAATGACGGCCGCGATGCGCGAAGCACGCGCCGAGCTGCGCGAGGCGCGCAACGAGCTGCGCGCGCTGACGCGCCGCATCGGCGAGCTGCAGCGTCGCACCGGCGAGCTCGACGGCAAGACGCTGTCGTTCACGTATCTCTCCGACCCGAAGCGGGCGATGGTCGGCGTCGTGCTCGACCAGCGCGACGACGGCGTGTTCATCGCGGCCGTCACGCCCGGCGGGCCGGCCGAGAAGGCCGGCATCCGCGCGGGCGACAAGCTGGTGTCGGTCGGCGGCAAGGCGATCGCGCAGCCGGCCGACGGCAAGGCGCGCACGCCCGGCGAGGCGCTGTTCGCCGACGGAAGCGTCGTGCAGGCGCGCGACCTGATCGGCCGGCTCGAACCCGGGCAGAAGGTCGACCTCGTCGTCGAGCGCGACGGCAAGCGACAGTCGCTGCAGGTAGCGGCGGAACGCCGCGAATCCTGGGACTGGCCGATGCTCGCGGGCTCGATGCCGGCGCTCGCGCCGCTCGCCGAAATCGCGCCGATGACCGTGACCGTGCCGAA
Source organism: uncultured Pseudomonadota bacterium (assembly GCA_937996755.1). Classification (GTDB taxonomy): domain Bacteria; phylum Pseudomonadota; class Gammaproteobacteria; order Xanthomonadales; family Ahniellaceae; genus CALKUS01. The sequence goes on from CALKUS010000289.1 coordinate 21,801, forward strand.
CGTGCGCGTGATCGTCGAGCGCGGCGAAGGCGATGGTGGCGTGCACACGGAAGTGATCGATCGCGAGATCGCGGGCAACATCGATCGCGAAATGCGCCGCGTGATGGTCATGCGCGGCGGCGCGCTGTTCGACCTGAAGCTGTCGCCCGTGAACCCCGACCTCGGCCGCTACTTCGGCACCGACTCCGGCGTGCTGGTGCTGGACAAGGGCAGCGATACGTTGAAGGAGCTGCGCACCGGCGACGTGATCACGTCGATCGCCGGCCGGCGCGTGGAAAGCACGACCGACGCGATGCGCGCGCTCGCCGACCACGAGGCCGGCAGCACGGTCAACGTCGAGGTCATGCGCGACCGCAAGCGCACCGTGCTCGTCGTCGAAGTGCCGGAGCGCGACGCGATGGACTTCATGATTCCCGCGCCGCCTGCCCCGCCCGCGCCGCCCTCGGCGCCACGCCCCGCTCCGGCGCCGCGAGCGATGCCCGCGCCCGCACCACAGGCCGTGCCCGCTCCGCCCGCCCCGCCGTCGCCGCCACCGCCGGGGCGCGTTCGAACGGTCGCTTGATCAGCCCGCTCCCTCCCCTGCGGATGCAGGGGAGGGGTGCGCTGGACTCGGAAGATGGCGCGCCGCGCCTTGCACCGCTCGTCACTGCTCGTCTAGCCTCGCCCGACTGCATGCGGGGACTCCCCGCCCGGGGAGCGGACTTGATCACCAGCATCTTCATGGGCCTCGTCGGCCTCGCCACGCTCATCGGCATCGCGTGGCTGTTCTCGAACAACAAGTCGCGCGTCGACTGGCGCCTGGTCGCCACGGGCGTCTCGCTGCAGATCGCGTTCGCCGCGGTCGTGCTCAACGGTCCGCGCGTCGCGACGTGGCTGGCCACGCAGGCGCCCGGGCTCTACGCGATCTGGGGCTGGATGACGCTCGCGGTCGCCGCGGCGTTCGTCGTCGCCGCGATCCTCTTCGCCCGCAACGGCGCGAACGCAGCGCTGCGCGTGGCCGCCATCGTGACGGGTGCGGTGCTGCTCCTGCTCGTGCTGCCGTTCGTGGGCGCCGGCTTCAAGTGGCTCGCCGACCTCTTCGTGAAGGTGCTGGGCTTCGTCGCGGCGGGCTCGTCGTTCGTGTTCGGCGGCCTGTCGACGAACGAGAAGCTGGGCTTCGTGTTCGCGTTCCAGGTGCTGCCGACGATCATCTTCTTCGCGGCGCTGATGGGCATCCTGTACCACTGGAACGTGATGCAGAACGTCGTCAAGGCGATGGCCTGGTCGATCATGCGCCTGATGCGCGTGTCGGGCGCCGAGACCACGTCGGTCTGCGCGTCCGTGTTCATCGGCCAGACCGAGGCACCGCTCACGATCCGTCCCTACCTGTCGAAGATGACGCCCTCCGAGCTGTTCACCGTCATGGTCGGCGGCATGGCGCACATCGCGGGCGGCGTGCTCGCGGCGTACGTCGTGATGCTCGGCGGCGACGACCTCGAGCAGCAGCGCTTCTTCGCGCTGCACCTGCTGACCGCGTCCATCATGGCCGCGCCGGCGACGCTCGTGATCTCGAAGGTGCTCGTGCCCGAGGTGGACGAGCCGCTGACGCGCGGCCAGGTGCGCATGGAGGTCGAGAAGACCACGGTGAACGTGATCGATGCCGCCGCGCAGGGCGCGGGCGACGGCCTGCGGCTCGCGCTGAACGTCGGCGCGATGCTGCTCGCGTTCATCGCGCTCATCGCGCTCCTCAACTGGCCGCTCACCGCGATCGGCGAAGCCACGGGCATCGCCGCGCGCCTCGGCCACCCGACCGACCTGTCGCACCTCATGGGCTACCTCCTCGCGCCGATCGCCTGGTTGATCGGCGTGCCGTGGGCCGATGCGCCGACCGTCGGCGGGCTGATCGGCACGAAGATCGTGCTGAACGAGTTCGTGGCCTACGCCGACCTCGCGAAGGTGCAGTCGACGCTCTCCGAGCACGGCCGGCTCATCGCGACCTACGCGCTGTGCGGTTTCGCGAACTTCTCGTCGATCGCGATCCAGATCGGCGGCATCGGCGGCCTCGCGCCGGACCGTCGCGGCGACCTCGCGCGTTTCGGCATGCGCGCCGTGCTCGGCGGCTCGCTCGCGACGTTCATGACCGCGACGATCGCCGGCGTGCTCACGCTGTTCAATCTGTGATGCGCCCGGAGAGCGGCCAGCGGGGAGCGGGGAGCGGCAACGGCGAGACGTCGCACTCGTGCGACGCGCCCGCACGCACTCGGCCCTGCTTTTGCCGCTCCCCGCTCCCCGCTCACCGCTGATCGTCCCCCATGCTCCCCCTCGACGTTGCAGTAATCGGCTCCTACGTCCAGGACCACGCCTGGCTCACGCAGGAGTTCCCGAAGGACGGCGAGACGCGCCTCGCGACGGGCTTCAACACCGGGCCGGGCGGCAAGGGCTTCAACCAGGCCGTGGCGTGCCACCGCCAGGGCGTGAAGACCTGCTTCATCGGCGCGATCGGCAACGACGCGCTCGGCGAGAACGCGCAGCGCTTCGCGCGCGACGACAGGCTGCCGGTGCAGCTCGACATCCGCGACGACGCGCCCACCGCCGCGTCGTCGATCCTCGTCAACGCACGCGGCGAGAACCGCATCGTCGTCTCCCTCGCCGCGAACGAGAAGCTCGACGCCGCGTTCATCGAGCGCAACGAAAAGCTCATCGGCAGCGCCAAGGTCGTGCTCACGCAGGCGGAGACCGGCATCGGCGCGACGCGCGCGTGCCTCGCGATCGCGAAGCGCATGCAGTCGCTCGCCGTGCTGAACCCCGCGCCGATCAACACCGCGATCGACGGCGAGCTGCTCGCGCTCGCCGACATCGCCACGCCGAACGAAACCGAGTTCGCATTCCTGCTTTCGCACCTGTTCGCCCAGGCGCTGCCACCGCGCTACTGGGAGATGGGCGACGAGCTGCTGCACCAGCTCTGCCGCAAGCTCGATGTGCCCACCGTCGTGCTGACGCTCGGCCGCGACGGCTGCTTCGTCTCGCACGCCGACGCGCGCGCGCGCCGCGACGGCGACCGCTGGTACCGCCTCGCGCCCGAGAAGGTGAAGGCCATCGACACCACGGGCGCCGGCGATGCTTTCAGCGGCGGCCTCGCGGCCGGCCTCATCCTGTTCCACTACGAGCAGCCGTTCCGCCGCGCCGTCGAGCACGCGAACCGCGTGGCCGCGATGTCGACCGAGATCGTGGGGACGGCGCCGGCGATGCCGACGAGGGCTCAGGTCGACGCCCGTTTCGGAACGTAGTAGCGGCTCGTCAGCCTGAGTCTGAGTCTGAGTGCGCTCGAGCGGACGCCTTCGTGCGCTGAAGGCTGGTACAGCGGCGCGGGCATGCGCACTCAGACCCAGACTCAGACTACGAGCCCGCGTTCACGCCTCGGGAGGACGGCGCCGCTACAATCCGCGCCCCATGAAGATCGGCCCCTACCGGATCGAGCCCAACGTCGTGCTGGCCCCCATGGCCGGCGTGACCGACAAGCCGTTTCGCCAGCTGTGCAAGCAGCTCGGCGCAGGCCTGGCCGTGTCGGAGATGACGACGGCCGATCCGCGCCTGTGGCGCACGCAGAAGAGCCGGTTGCGCATGGACCACGTCGGCGAGCCGGCGCCCGTGTCGGTGCAGATCGCGGGCTACGATCCGCAGATGCTCGCCGACGCGGCACGCTTCAACGTCGACCAGGGCGCGCAGCTCATCGACATCAACATGGGCTGCCCCGCGAAGAAGGTGTGCAACGTCTGGTCGGGCTCGGCGCTGCTGCAGGACGAGCCGCTCGTCGCGCGCATCGTTTCCGCCGTCGTGAAGGCCGTCGACGTGCCCGTCACGCTGAAGATCCGCACCGGCTGGAACCGCGACAACCGCAACGGCATCACGATCGCCAAGATCGCGCAGGACGCCGGCATCGCCGCACTCGCCGTGCACGGGCGCACGCGCGCCGACCTCTACCATGGCGAAGCCGAGTACGAAACGATCCGCGCGATCCGCGATGCGATCTCGATCCCGCTGCTCGCGAACGGCGACGTCGATTCACCGCGCAAGGCGAAGCACGTGCTCGAAGCAACGGGCGCCGACGCGGTGATGATCGGCCGCGCCGCGCAGGGCAGGCCGTGGATATTCCGCGAGGTCGCGCACTACCTCGCGCACGGAACGCTTCTGCCCGAGCCGACGCCGCTGGAAGTCCGCGACATCCTCGTCGGCCACCTCGAAGCGCTGTACGCGTTCTACGGCGAAGTGCCCGGCGTGCGCATCGCGCGCAAGCACCTCGGCTGGTACGCGAAGGATCGGCCGGAGAACGCGGCGTTCCGCCATGTGGTGAACCGCGCCGAGACTGCGGCGGAACAGATGCGCCTGACGCGCGACTACTTCGACGCGCTCGAAGCGGGCGTGCTGCTCGCAGCTTGATTCTCCAGCGTCGCGATCGCGACCTCGAGCACTTCGTCGCGCCCTGCGCGAATCCCCGCGATCGTCGGCTCGACGGCGATGTTGATTCGCGAGCGCGTCCGCTAGCGGTCAGAACGACTCGTCTTCCCGCAGCGCTTCGGCCCCGGGTTTGACCGGGGGGCCTCCGCTTGCGGGCGTCAGCACTTCCCCGTGGCCCGTTCCAAGGGGGTTGGAGAGAGAGGTTGGGAGGGCGAACGAGGGGGTGGCGATCAACTCCGAACCGACGGTGGCTGTCGATCCGGCGCACCAGCCGTCGCCGACGCATCGGCGCGAGACTGGATCGCCCGGGCGAGGTACCCCGCGGTCGCCAACTGCGACACGAGGGACGCTGCAGCGAACATGACCGCAAAGGTCGCGAGTTCGCTGAATTTCACACCTTGTTGGCGCAGCACGAGGAACGCGCACACCAGCGCCACGAGGATGAGGAAGGTGAACTCCGCATCCCGCGCATACGGCGCGATGAGGCGGGCAAAGACGCGAAAGATCGCTGGTAGCACCAGGATCATCGCCCCCAGCGCCAGCAATGACGCGGTGCCCGGCTCAGGCACCACACTCAAGAGGCCGGTCCCTTCGCTGAATTGATATGTCGCGCCATTCGCTGAGGTCTCCCAAACATCACCGCCGATGTCAGAGAACCCAATCACGCTGAAAGTGCCGCTGAAAGTTTCCGCGAGGTTCGCGTTGTCCACAAGCTGCCAGCTATCCCCAATCGTATTGCCAGCCCCGGCGAGATTGATGGCGAAGTCACCGTCGAAATCAAGCAAAACGTGCGCACGCGCAACGTTTTCATTGTCCAGCCCACCTGCGCCCCGACCAACGACAACCTGATGGAACTGCTGGTCATGGTCGATGCGCTCAAACGCGCCTCGGCCGAGAGCATTTGCGCCGTCATCCC
>CALKUS010000290.1 GCA_937996755.1 uncultured Pseudomonadota bacterium
GCGGGCTGGTGGCGGTCAACGACGTGAGCTTCGACGTGCAGGCCGGCGAGATCGTGGGCCTGATCGGGCCCAACGGCGCGGGCGCCACCCTGAGGCACGGACTCCGGTGCCGCATGCGAAGCCGGATGCGACGTCCTTGGGGCGGTTTCATTGCCGCCGTCGGCGCCCTGGGGGCGTTCGGCATGACGCGGCGGGCCCGAGTGTCCGCGGGCACGCCCGCCGCCACCCGTGCGGCCGCCACCACCGGAACGACCCCCGCTCCCGGGCCGCCCGCCACCGGGCCGGCCGCCACCACGGCGTCCATCGCCGGGCCGGCGCGGGCCATGGGTACGCCACGCGCTGTGCGGCGGCAGCGTCACCTCGGGCAACTGGCCGGGGGCGATCGCCTCGACCGGTATCTTGCGGCCGATGTAGGCCTCGATGTCGGGCAGTCCGACCGCGTATTCCTCGCAGCCGAAGCTGATCGCGTCGCCCTCGGCGCCCGCGCGCGCGGTGCGGCCGATGCGGTGCACGTAGTCGGCGGCGTCCTGCGGCAGGTCGTAGTTGAAGACGTGGCTCACGTCGGGTACGTGCAGGCCGCGCGAGGCGACGTCGGTCGCGATCAGCACGGCGAGGTCGCCATTGTGGAAGTCGCGCAGGAAGGCGAGGCGCTTCTTCTGGGGCACGTCGCCCGAGATCGCCTGCGCCGAGAAGCCGTTGGCGATGAGCGCCGCCTCGAGCCGCTCCGCGGTGCGCTTCATGTTGACGAACACCATCGTGCGCCGCGCGTCGGTCTGGCGCAGCAGGCCGACCAGCAGCGGGATCTTCTCCTCCATCGACGGGAAGTAGATGGTCTGGCGCACCCGGTCCGCCGTCACCTTGTCGGGCTCGATGCGCACGAGCTCGGGCTCGTTCATGTGCTCGTAGGCGAGTTCGAGCACGCGGTGCGAGAGCGTGGCGGAGAAGAGCATCGACTGGCGATGCTCGGGTTTCGGCAGCCGGCGCAGGATGAAGCGGATGTCCGCGATGAAGCCGAGGTCGAACATGCGGTCGGCTTCGTCGAGCACCGCGACCTGCACGCAGCGCAGGTCGTACACGTGCTGCTTGAAGTAGTCGATGATGCGGCCGGGCGTGCCGATGAGGACATCGACGCCGTCGGCGAGCTGCTTCCTCTGCTTGTCGTAATCGACGCCGCCGAAGACCACCGCGAGCTTGAGCCCGGTGTGCTTGCCGAGGACGAGCGCATCGTTGTGGATCTGGACCGCGAGCTCGCGGGTCGGGGCGACGACGATGGCGCGGATCGAGGTGGGGCCGCGATTGGCCGCGGGCGGGTGTGTCAGCAGCCGCTGGAAAATCGCGACCAGGAAGGCCGCGGTCTTGCCTGTGCCGGTCTGGGCCTGGCCGGCCACGTCGCGGCCCGCCAGCGCGATGGGCAGTGTTTCACCCTGGATCGGGGTACAGCGCTCGAAGCCGGCATCCTGGATGCCCTGCAGGACGGGAGGCGCGAGGGCGAGGTCCGTGAAGCGGATCTCGGAAAGATGTTGATCGGTCATTTCACGTTTTCTGGACTCATGTCTGGGCCTATAATTGCGGGGCCCTTGCAAATTGGCGCGGAAGGCGCAAAAATTTGGGCCAGATACAGCGGAACCCTATTCCGCGCCGTCCCGGCAACCCAGCTCCTTCTTAAGTTCGTTAGTGTAACCGTTTGATGCCACTCCGTGGCACGGCATTTCGCCCGTGCCGTCAATAATCCGCTCCATTCCCGGAGGATCCGCCGCGTGAGCAGTCCGCATATCGTCCATACCTCGGACTCGACGTTCAGCCAGGACGTGCTGAAGTCCGACAAACCCGTGCTACTCGATTTCTGGGCCGAATGGTGCGGGCCCTGCAAGATGATCGCGCCGATCCTCGATGAGCTCGCCGCCGAGTACAAGGACAAGGTGCGGATCGCGAAACTGAACATCGACGAGAACCCGCAGACTCCGCCCAAGTTCGGCATTCGCGGCATCCCGACGCTGATCCTCTTCAAGAACGGCGCGGTCGAGGCGCAGAAAGTGGGCGCGGTGTCGAAGACCCAGCTCGCCGCTTTCCTGGACAGCAACCTGTGAGAGGCTATCTCGGGAACCAGGGCCGCAACCGCCAGGGCAAGGGCCAGGGTGGCGGGGGAGGACGGCATGGCGGTCACGGCAACCGCGACGGCAATCGCAGCAACGGCCGCCAGGACGAGATGCATGACGAGCCGTTCGAGATCGACGAGTCGGAGATCATCAGCCCCGAGGAGCTGAACCAGTCCAAGGCTTCCATGAGCCTCACCGAGCTCAAGGCGAAGCCGATCCACGAGCTCGTCAAGGTGGCCGAGGCTGTCGGCCTCGAGAGCATCGCCCGCTCGCGCAAGCAGGACATCATCTTCTCGATCCTGAAGGCGCATGCGCGCAACGGCGAGAACATCCACGGCGACGGCGTGCTCGAGATCCTGCAGGACGGTTTCGGCTTCCTGCGCTCCGCCGACGGTTCCTACCTCGCCGGCCCCGACGACATCTACATCAGCCCGAGCCAGATCCGCCGCTTCAACCTGCGCACCGGCGATACGATCTCGGGCCTGATCCGCCCGCCAAAGGACGGCGAGCGCTACTTCGCGCTGCTGAAGGTCGGCGAGATCAACTTCGATTCGCCCGAGAATTCGCGCAACAAGGTGCTGTTCGAGAACCTCACGCCGCTGCACCCGACCAAGCGGCTGAAGCTCGAGCGCGGCAACGGCTCGACGGAGGACCTCACCGCGCGCGTGATCGACCTCGTAGCGCCGATCGGCAAGGGCCAGCGCGGCCTGATCGTCTCGCCGCCGAAGGCCGGCAAGACGATGCTGCTGCAGAACATCGCGACCTCGATCACCTGGAACCACCCCGAGGTGTACCTGATCGTGCTGCTCATCGACGAGCGGCCCGAGGAAGTCACCGAGATGCAACGCACCGTGAAGGGCGAGGTGGTGTCGTCGACCTTCGACGAGCCGGCGGCCCGCCACGTGCAGGTCGCGGAAATGGTGATCGAGAAGGCGAAGCGCCTCGTCGAGCACAAGAAGGACGTCGTGATCCTGCTCGATTCGATCACGCGCCTCGCGCGCGCCTACAACACCGTGGTGCCGAGCTCCGGCAAGGTGCTCACGGGCGGCGTCGACGCGAACGCGCTGCAGCGCCCGAAGCGCTTCTTCGGCGCCGCGCGCAACATCGAGGAGGGCGGCTCGCTCACCATCCTCGCCACCGCGCTGATCGACACGGGCTCGAAGATGGACGACGTCATCTACGAGGAATTCAAGGGCACGGGCAACAGCGAGATCCACCTCGACCGGCGCATCGCGGAAAAGCGCGTGTTCCCGGCGGTGAACATCAATCGCTCGGGCACCCGCAAGGAAGAGCTGATCACGGATCCCGCCGAACTCGCGAAGATCTGGATCCTGCGCAAGCTGCTGCACCCGATGGATGAACTCGCGTCGATCGAGTTCCTGATCGACAAGATGAAGGATACGAAGACCAACGGCGAGTTCTTTGAAGCCATGAAGCGGTAAGAGAACCGGTGCCGGGTTTTCGGTTATTCGGACATCGCGCCGCACTGCTGCGCAACAACCGAATAGCTGAAAGCCCGGCACCGGATTCCGGATTTGGAGGGGTCATGCGGGCTCGAGGGGTCATCGCGTTGCTTTTCCTGATCTGCTGCACTTCCGCGCGGGCGGATTTCGCAGCGGCGCTCGGCCAGTACCAGGCCGGGCAGTACGCCGCGGCGAAGCAGACGTTCGCGCTGCTCGCTGCGCTCGGCAACGCTTCCGCCCAACACAATCTCGGCGCGATGGCGCTCCATGGACAGGGCGGGCCCGAGGATCGCGGCGAAGCGTATGGCTGGTTCCTGGCCGCCCGCGAAAACGGCAACCACGACCTGGGCGATCCGCAGCTGGCTGGACTGCGCTCCGAACTTTCGGCTGCCGATGAAGCACGTGCGGCGCAGATCGTGGCGGACTACGGGCGTGACGCGCTGGCTTCGGGCGTCCTGCCGCCGCTACCCGCATGCGCGCAGTACTCGCCGCCCAGGATCGAGGTCCAGGCACCGACACCGTATGCATACGGCGCGCGCGCAGTGGGCAAGAGCGGCGTTGGCGTCGTCAGCTTCATCGTGGGGACGGACGGCCTTGCGCGCGATCCGCAGGTCATCTCGGCGATGCCGCATCCCGCATTCGGTGCGCCGGCCGCCGACGCCCTGCTGAATTCCCGCTTTGCCCCCGCATCGGTCGGTGGCCGGCCGGTC
>CALKUS010000291.1 GCA_937996755.1 uncultured Pseudomonadota bacterium
GGAGTTCAGACGTGTGCTCTTCCGATCTCTGCCGCTCGCCGATCAGGGCTGCGGCTACACCAGCGTGCTGGTGCTCGCGGGCCCGCGGCGCGGCCAGGTGCTGGCCGACATGCGCGAGGCTCACGAGGGCTTCGTCCCCGAGGCGCCCTCGTTCCTCGTGTGGCTCGAGCAGTGGCTCGAGCGCGCGCTGGCCGAGTGGGCCGAGCACGCGCTGCCCGACGTGATCGCGCGCGGCGAGCCGCTGCCGCTGCTCGAGCTCGTGGCCCCGCTGCTCGAGCGCCGCGGCGCTCCCGACTGGCGGGATCCGACCGGGCTCTACCCGCCCCCCGAGGTCGACCGACTCGATGCGCTGCTGCTCCTGCGCATCCACCAGCGCCGCCTCGACGAGGCCGAGGCGCTCATCGAGCGGCTGTTTGCGGTCGACACCCGCGATCCCGAGGCGCGCCGCGAGCTCGCGCGGGCGCGCATCGCCGGAGCCCGCGAGGACTACGAGGCGCAGCTCCTCGCCACCGATCGCGGCCTCGAGGAGAGCAGCTGGTACGCCACCGAGACCGAGCTCCTACGCCAGCGCGAGTCGGCGCTGCTCGAGCTTGGGCGCCGCTCCGAGGCCATCGACACCATGCTGCGACGAGCGGAGCACACCCGCCACCTGCACGCCTACTACGACGCCGCGTGGTCGCTCATCGAGAACGACGACCACGACGCGGCGGTCCGCGCGTTGGTGCGCGCCGCCGAGGCGGGCGTGGGCTGCGAGCGCGACGGACCGCTGGTGGCGCGGGTGGAAGAGTGCGCCGAGGGATTGCTCGAGGCGCTCCGCAGCGAGGGGCTCGACGAGGACGTGGACCGGATGCTGACGCTGATCCACGGGCTCGAGTGAGCGATGCTCGTGGATGACATCGTCCCTCGCCGGCGCAAGACGCGCAAGATCGGGCGAGTTGGCAGCATGGGCACGTCGGTCTAGCCTGTATCCCATGAAGTTCCCGGTCGTGCTGACTCCAGACGAAGACGGCGGCTTCGTAGCCGAGTGCCCGCTCATCCCAGGATGCGTCAGTCAAGGGGAAACGCGGGAGGGAGCGCTCGCCAACATTCGCGAGGCGATCGAGCTCTGTCTCGAGACCCGCGCGCTCGAGGATGACTGGAAGCTGCCGGAGAGCTACGAGATCGAGGTGCTCGAGCCGTTCAAGGAAGCGATGGTGCAGCAGATCAGCCGCCTGCTGCAGTTCTTCTTCGCGGGCAGCGAGTTCAGCAAGGTCGACCAGCTGGTGCTGGCCGGCGGGTGCGCCTCGATCCCCGGCATCGCCGAGATGATCGAGGAACAGCTCGGCGTGCCCGCGGTGGTCGCCAACCCGCTCGCCGGCATGTCGCTGTCCGGACGCGTGCAGGCGCAGACGCTCGCGCAGGACGCGCCGGCGCTCATGATCGCGTGCGGCCTGGCCCTGAGGAGCTTCGACTGATGGCCAGAATCAACCTCCTCCCGTGGCGCGAAGAGCGCCGCAAGCTGCGCAACCGCGAATCGCAGACGCTGTTCGCGATCACGGCCTTCGCGGCCGTCCTCGTCGTGCTCGCGATCATGTGGCAGTACAGCCAGATGATCTCGAACCAGGTCCGGCGCAACCAGATCCTGACCCAGGAAATCACGAAGGTCGACGCCAAGATCAAGGAGATCGAAGCGCTCGAGAAGACGCGCAGCAAGCTGCTGCAGCGCAAGGCGATCATCGAGCAGCTGCAGGCCAGCCGCTCGATGATGGTCCATCTCTTCGACGACCTCGTGCGCACGATCCCGGAAGGCGTGCGCCTCTCCTCGATCAAGCAGAACGGCGACACCCTGACGCTCGAGGGCTTCGCGGAGTCGAACGCGCGCGTCTCCGAGTACATGCGCAGCCTGGAAGGCTCGCGCTGGATGGGCAATCCCGACCTCGCGATCGTCGAGGCGAAGGGGCCCGACAAGCGCAGCCGCTACGTGTTCACGCTGCGCGTGAACCTGCGCAAGCCGGACGCGGACGGCAACCCGTCGACCACGCCGCCCGGTGAGGAAGACGCCACGACGCAGGGGGCCTCGCCATGAAAGCCTCGGATTTCGATTTCAACAACCTCGACTTCCAGCGGATGGGCGGCTGGCCGACGCCGGTCAAGGCCGTCTTCTGCGCCATCATCGTCATCGTGATCGTCGGCATCGGGGTGTGGTGGAAGGTGCTGCCGCAGCGCGACGACCTGCGCAAGAAGGAAGCGCAGGAAGCGGAGCTGCTGCAGCAGTTCGAATACAAGCAGGGCAAGGTGGTCAACCTCGAGGCGTATCGCGCGCAGCTCGAGGAGATGAAGGAAGTGCTGCGGCAGATGCTGCGCCAGCTGCCCAGCAAGACCGAGATGCCCGACCTGCTCGTCGACGTGTCGCAGACCGCGCTGTCCACCGGCATCGACAACCAGAAGTTCGAGCCCGGCCCGGAACAGGTGAAGGAGTTCTACGCCGAGAAGCCGATCTCGCTGCGCATGGTGGGCACGTACCATCAGTTCGGCTCGTTCGTCAGCGGCGTCGCGTCGCTGCCGCGCGTCGTGATCCTGACCATGCACGACATCTCGTTGACGCCGCAGAAGAGCGAGGCCGACAAGGCGGTGCCGCCCGGCACGCTCGTGCTCGAAGGCACGGTCAAGACGTACCGCTACGTGGACGAGGACGAGGCCGCGGCGTCCGCGCCGCCCGCTGCGCCCACGCCCGGCAAGGGAGGCCGCTCATGATGCCTTCGCTCCGCTCGCGCGCACTGTCGCGCGCCGTGCTCCTCGCGCTGCTCGCCGTCGCGGCGAGCGGCTGCTCGAAGGGCACGAGCGACCTCGAGGCGCGCATCACCGAGATCAAGGCGCGCAAGGGTGCGCCGCTCGAACCGCTGCCGGTCATGCGGACGTTCGAGACTTTCGAATACGCCGCGCAGGACATGCGCGACCCGTTCGCCCCGAGCGTCGACAACGAAGCCGAGGCGACCGCGATGCAGGGACCGCGTCCGGACATGAACCGTCCCAAGGACCCGCTCGAGTCGTTCCCGCTCGATGCGCTGGACATGGTCGGCACGCTCGGGCTGGGGTCCGACGTGACGGGATTGATCAAGGACCCGGATGGCGTCGTCCACCAGGTCCGGCCGGAGAACTACATGGGGCAGAACTTCGGCCGCATCACCGCGATTCAAGAGGACCACATCGATCTCGTCGAGCTGATTCCGAATGGCGTCGGCGGCTGGATCGAACGTCAGGCGTCGATCGCGCTCGACAACGAATGACCCATCGGGGGTAACTCGCATGATCGCCACACACGCACTGTTTCCGCGCCGCTCGCTGCAGGCGGCAACCCGGTCGAGTCTGGTGCGACGGCCGATGGGATGGCTCGTCGTGCTCGCGCTTTTCTGGCTGGCGCCGGCCTACGCCGAGAATGTCCTCGAGGACGTCACGTTCCAGCCGGGCCCCGGTGGCCAGGTCGACGTGATCATGAAGCTGACGGAGCCGGCAGCGGCGCCGAAGCTGTTCACGACGGACTCGCCGCCGCGCATCGCGGTCGACTTCGACAACACGCGCAACGCGCTCACCGAGCGACGGATCGACGTCGGCATCGGTGCCGCGAGCGCGATTTCGGCGATCGAGGCCGCGGGACGCACGCGCGTCGTCGTCGAGCTGGTCCGCCCGGCCGGATACACCACCCGGATGGAAGGCAACAACCTCATCCTGACGGTCGGCGGCGGCGCCGCGATGGCGGCTTCGGCAGTCGTGGTGGCGAACGACCCGACGAAGTCGCGCTCGCTCGATCGCCCCGAGCTGGCGAACGTGGACTTCCGTCGCGGCAAGAGCGGTGAAGGCCGCGTGCTGCTCACCTTCGCCGGTGACGGCGCGATGGCCGACGTGCGCCGCGAAGGCAACAAGGTGGTCGTCGAGCTGGCCAACGTGCAGGTGCCGGCGGCGCAGCAGCAGCGCCTCGACGTCACCGACTTCGCGACGCCCGTCGAATCGATCCAGACCACGCCGCGCGGCAACGGCGCGCGCATGGAGATCGCGGTCGCCGGCGACTTCGAGCAGCTGGCGTACCAGACGGGTAACGAATACGTCGTGGAAATCGCCCCGGTGAAGCAGCTCAGCGAAGCCGAGAAGCGCCTGAAGGAGCCCGAGTACACGGGCGAGCGCGTCACGTTCAACTTCCAGGACATCCCGGTGCGCTCGGTGCTGCAGCTGATCGCCGACGTGTCGCAGATCAACATCGTCGTGGCCGACAGCGTGTCCGGCAACGTCACGCTCCGCCTCGTCAATGTGCCGTGGGACCAGGCGCTCGACATCATCCTGCAGGCCAAGGGCCTCGATAAGCGTCGCC
>CALKUS010000292.1 GCA_937996755.1 uncultured Pseudomonadota bacterium
GCAGATGCGGTTTTCCTGCAGCGTGGGGTGGCGCAGCTTCGGCTTGGCGAGGTATGTCATGCGCCTTCTCCCTGCAGCACGTGCGGCCGCACGCCGCGCGCGGCGAGCCGCTCCGCGATCGCGCTCACGATGAAGCGCGCCGTGATCGGCGTGCCGTCGTAATGCAGCACCGGCTCGACGCGCGCCGGGTCGATGCCGAACTCGTTGACGATGAGCGAGCGCAGCTGCGCGTCGCGATTCTGCTCCACGACGTACACGTGCTCGTGCGCGCGGATGAATTCGTCCACGTCGTCGGGGAACGGGAAGCCGCGCACGCGCAGGACGTCGACGAAGTGGCCGGCGTGCTCGAGCGCGTCGATCGCTTCCGCCATCGCCGGGCTCGTCGATCCGTAGTAGATGGCGCCGAACGACGTCGCGCGCTTCGCGCGCCGGAGCACGGGCTGCGGCAGCAGCGCCTTCGCCGTCTCGAACTTCCGCAGCAGGCGGGTGACGTTGTAGACGTAGTCGGGGCCCTTCTCGGAATAGCGCGCGTACGGATCCTTCGTCGTGCCGCGCGTGAAGAAGCTGCCCTTCTCGGGATGCGTGCCGGGATACGTGCGGTAGGGAATACCGTCGCCGTCGACGTCCTTGTAGCGGCCGAACTCGCGCCCGGATTCGAGCTCCTCGGCCGTCATCACCTTGCCGCGGTCGTATTCGCGCGCCGGGTCCCAGGCGAACGGTTCGCACAGCCGCTGGTTCATGCCGATGTCGAGGTCGGTCATCACGAACACGGGCGTCTGCAGCCGGTCGGCGAGGTCGAGCGCGAGCGCCGAATGCTCGAAGCACTCGTGCGGATCCTCGGGGAACAGCAGCACGTGCTTGGTGTCGCCGTGGGACGCGTACGCGCACGCGAGCACGTCGGCCTGTTGCGTGCGCGTCGGCATGCCCGTCGACGGCCCGCCGCGCTGCACGTCGATGATCGTGACCGGAATTTCGGCGAAATACGCGAGCCCGATGAACTCCGTCATCAGCGAGATGCCGGGACCGGACGTCGCGGTGAACGCGCGCGCGCCGTTCCAGCCCGCGCCGACCACCATGCCGATCGACGCGATCTCGTCCTCGGCCTGCACGATCGCGAACTTGTTCTTCCCGGTTTCAGCGTCGACGCGGAACTTCATGCAGTATTTCTGGAACGCCTCCGCGACCGACGAAGACGGCGTGATGGGGTACCACGCGCAGACCGAAGCACCGCCGTAGACGCAGCCGAGCGCGGCCGCCGCGTTGCCTTCCACGAAAATGCGGTCGCCGACGCTGTTCGCCTTGCGCACGCGCAACCCGATCGCCTTCAGGTTCTGCGCGGCGTAGTCGCGACCCAGGTGCAGCGCACGCACGTTCGAGTCGAGCAGCTTCTCCTTGCCCTTGTACTGCTCGGAGAACAGCTTCTCGATCGCGGCCGGGTCGATGCCGAGCAGTTGCGACAGCGCGCCGACGTACATGATGTTCTTGAACAGCTGGCGCTGGCGCGCATCGCTGTACGTCTCGTTGCAGATCTGCGTGAGCGGCATGCCGATCACGGTGATGTCCGCGCGGAACTTGGAGCGCGGCAGCGGCTTGGAATTGTCGTAGAACAGGTATCCGCCCGGCTCGATCTCCGCGACGTCGCCGTCCCAGGTCTGCGGGTTCATCGCGACCATGAGGTCCACGCCGCCGCGCCGACCGAGCCAGCCGCGCTCGTTGACGCGCACCTCGTACCAGGTGGGCAGGCCCTGGATGTTCGAGGGGAAGATGTTGCGCGGGCTCACCGGCACGCCCATCCGGAGGATCGACTTCGCGAACAGCTCGTTCGCGGATGCGGAGCCGGAGCCGTTCACGTTCGCGAACTTGACGACGAAGTCGTTGGTCGCCTCGATCGGCGTGACGGTGGAAGGTTCGAGCGTCACGCCGCCTCCAGCTTCTTCTTCGTGCCGCGGCAACCGGGGCCCGCGTGCACCATCTGGATGAGCGATTTCTGCATGTCCCATGCACCCGTCGGGCAACGCTCGGCGCACAGGCCGCAGTGCAGGCAGACGTCCTCGTCCTTCACCATCACGCGCTGCGTCTTCAGCGGATCGGAGACGTACAGGTCCTGCGTCGCGTTGAGCGCCGGCGCCGACAATCGCGTGCGCAGTTCCGCTTCCTCGCCGTTCGCGGTGAACGTGATGCAGTCCATCGGGCAGATGTCGACGCACGCATCGCACTCGATGCACTGGTCCTTCTTGAACACCGTCTGCACGTCGCAGTTCAGGCAACGCTGCGCCTCGCGGAACGCCGTCGCGGGATCGAAGCCCAGCTCGACTTCGGCCGTGATCGACTTCAGCGTGTGCTCGGCGGGCGCCCACGGCACCTTGTAGCGCTCGTCGAGCGCCACTTCGTTGTCGTAGCTCCACTCGTGGATGCCCATTTTCTGCGACACGAGGTTCAGCAGCGGCGACGGGCGCTCGCGCGGATCGAAGCCCTGCAGCATGCGGTCGATGCTCACCGCGGCCGCATGGCCGTGCGCGACGGCCCAGATGATGTTCTTCGGGCCGAACGCGGCGTCGCCGCCGAACAGCACGTGCGGCACGGACGACTGCATCGTCTCCTTGTCGACCACCGGCATGCCCCACTCGTCGAACGCGAGGCCGAGGTCGCGCTCGATCCACGGGAACGCGTTCTCCTGGCCGACCGCGATCAGCACGTCGTCGCACTCGAAGAACTGCGGCGGCTTGCCGGTCGAGACGAGCGCCTTGCGGCCCTTCGCATCGATGCTCGGCGCGACCTCGTCGAAGCGCATGCCGACGAGCTTGCCGCCTTCGTGCACGAATTCGAGCGGCACGAGGAAGTTCAGGATCGGGATGCCTTCGTGCATGGCGTCTTCCTTTTCCCACGGAGACGCCTTCATCTCGGCGAAGCCCGAGCGCACGATCACCTTCACGTCGTCGCCGCCGAGGCGACGCGCAGAGCGGCAGCAGTCCATCGCCGTGTTGCCGCCGCCGAGCACGATCACGCGCCTGCCGATGGACGTGACGTGCTGGAACGAGACGGATGCGAGCCAGTCGATGCCGACGTGGATGTTCGCAGCCGCTTCGCTGCGCCCGGGCAGCGGCAGGTCGCGCCCGCGCGGCGCGCCGCATCCGACGAACACCGCGTCCCAGCCTTCGCGCATCAGCGCGCCGAGCGAATCGATGCGCCGCTTCGCGACGAACTGCGCGCCGAGGCCGAGGATCCAGCCCACTTCCTCGTCGATCACTTCTTCCGGCAGGCGGAAGCGCGGCACCTGCGTGCGCATGAAGCCGCCGGCCTTCGCCTCGGCATCGAACACGACGACTTCGTAGCCGAGCGGCGCGAGGTCGCGCGCGACGGTCAGCGATGCCGGGCCGGCGCCGACGCAGGCGATGCGCTTGCCATTGCGCGGTGCCGTCGCCGGCATGCGACCGTGCACGTCGCCCTTGAAGTCGGCCGCGACGCGCTTCAGGCGGCAGATCGCGACGGGCTCGGGCTGGTCGCCGTTGTTCTCCTCGACGCGGCCGCGCCGGCACGCCGGCTCGCAGGGCCGGTCGCAGGTACGACCGAGGATTCCGGGGAAGACGTTCGAAGCCCAGTTGACCATGTACGCATCGGCGTAACGGCCCGCCGCGATCAACCGGATGTACTCGGGAACCGGGGTGTGGGCCGGACAGGCCCACTGGCAATCGACGACCTTGTGGAAGTATTCGGGATCGCGAATATCGGTGGGACGCACCCTCACCCCTCCTGCAAGGGCGGAGTCAGAACCGCGCAGTGCATCGGCTTCGATGTCACTGGTCGCACCCACACCCCCGCCAGCGCGCGCTGCGCGCTGGCAGCCCCCTGACTCAGGGGGCGGAAAAGCGTGGGTCGTTCGGACGCTCCCTCGCAATTGCGCTGTTCGCGCGACACGGCGCCCCCGCCGGTCGGACGAAGCAGCGAGGTCGACTATATCGCGGGTCCGACGGAAAGCCAGCGACGCGCGGCGCGCTTTCGTCGCTCGTGCGGGCGCCAGCCGCAGACCTGCCGCCATCGCCTCGTTTGCACGGCGACGCGCGGCGATACCGGGCTTTCCGCCGCGCGAATGTCGCGACACGTCACCCACGGTGACGACTCGTGAGCAGGCGCTGCGCTCGCTCGCAGCAAGCCCCACAGTATGCGGCCTGGGGCGGCAGACATTTCTCACGCAAGGAGTTTCACCATGGCAGACATCAAGAAGGATCATTCGGTCGGTTCCGCGGCGGGCGCCACGGCGGGCGTCGTGACGGGTGCCGGTATCGGCGGCGCGGTCGGCGGCCCGGTGGGCGCGGCGGTCGGTGCGGTGGTCGGTGCGGTCGCGGGCGCGAAGGCCGGCGATTCCGTCGCCGAAGCCGTGAACCCGACGGCGTACAACGACTACTGGAAGACGTCGTACACGTCGCGCCCGTACTACAACTCGCAGTACGTGTGGGACGACTACTCGCCGGCGTACAAGCTGGGCTACGACAGCTACGGCACGTACCGCGGCAAGACGTTCGACAGCGTCTCGAACGACCTCGAGCGCAACTGGGACAAGGTGAAGGGCAACTCCCGCCTGGCCTGGAACGACGCCAAGCAGGCCGCCCGCGACGGCTGGCACCACATCGAGCGCGCGCTGCCGGGCGATGCGGATGGGGATGGTCGCTGAGGGCGCCTTGCAGTCGCCTTATTGGCGACTGCAGCCCGAAGCGGGTGAGGCAGGATGCCGAACGGACGACCCTCAGTGGTCTCGATGCAGGTTTCGCAGGGACGCACACGCTGCCCGCTTCAGCCTGAAGGCTGCGTAACACCAGAGGCCCGCCACCCGGCGGGCCTCTTCCTTTCGGGGGCTTTTTTCCGGCACCCGATTGGCGCAGCATCGGCGAAGGGACATCGAACGGGGGTTCGAACATGGCGACGCAACAGGCGACCGGCGTGAACGCCGTACTTCGCGACATCCGGATTTCGCTTTCCGAGCTGTTCACGGGCGGCGGCAGGCTGGAGCCGAAGGAAGAGCTGCTCGTCGAGGTCCTGTTCGGGCTGCTCGGCGTCATGGCCTTCCTGATCTCGATGGTGTTGCAGAACAACCGCAAACGCGCAGCTGCCGCCGGGTCGGCTCCGCCCTCCCCGGGAGACCATCGCCGCCTGGACGATTGACCCGCCCTTAGTGCATGTCCCGCCGGGTCGACTCGTCCCCGTCCGAACTGGCGGGGTTCATATCGGTCGCGTCCCGGCCGATGGGCTGGTCACGGGGTTCGTCCGTCATCACCGGCACGCGGTACGGGTTCTCCGCCCCCGTGTGCTGTTCCAGCGCCACGGGTTGCGGCTCGTTCGCGTTCTCGTCGGACCCGATCTGGAAGTCCTCTTCGATCTCCATCGCCGCCTCCAGTTCCTCGTCGATGACGCGATACCCCGCCCGGTAGAACGGCGGCAGTTCGCGGTAGCGCGCCGCCTCGTCGCGGAGCACGATGCGCGACCCATCGGCCGTCTGCACGGCCTCCAGCGGCAGCACCATCTCGTTGCCGTTGCGCTGGATTACGAGCCCGCTTGCTCGCCGTTCGCCGCGCTCCGCCACCACGTGCGCGACTTCGCCGACGTACTGGCCGTCGCGGTCGACGGCGTAGAATCGCGGTCCCGGCACCGGCTCCGCCTCCGTTCGGTAATGCGCGGCCGAAGAGATCGGAAGAGCACACGTC
>CALKUS010000293.1 GCA_937996755.1 uncultured Pseudomonadota bacterium
TTCCGATCTGGAGGGAGATGAACGGTCTCCCCCTGCAGTCGCAAGCGCCGGAGATGAAAGGTCTCTCCGGCAGTGGCAGGGGAGGGAGAAAGGAGATTCGCAGGGGAGGGAGATGAAGGATTCGCGGGGAAAAAGGCGTTGCAGGAGCGGCTGCTACTAAACCCTCCCCTGCGACTGCAGGGGAGGGCAGGGTGGGGTGCACTACAACGATCAAGCGATCGTCGATCGCTGGGGAAAAGTAATGCACCCCACCCCAGCCCTCCCCTGCATGCGCAGGGGAGGGAGATGAAGGGCCTCCCCTGCAGTCGCAGGCGACGGAGATGAAAGGTCTCCCCTGCAGTCGCAGGGGAAGAAAGCGCGATTCGCAGGCGAGAGAGAGAAGAAGGTTTTGCAGGAGAGGGAAGGGAGGGGGCCCTACAACCTCGGCAGTTTGTAGCGCACACCTTTCGACCCTCTCCTGCATCCAGATGGATACAGGAGCAGACAACGGGCGCCTGCGGGACCCCACCGGCGCGGCGGCCTCCTCGCCGGTGGGTGCTCTCGCAGGAGCCCGTCTTTCTGCAGGGCTGTTGTGGGAGCGACGCCAGTCGCGATCTCTTCCAGCACCGAAAAGATCGCGACTGGCGTCGCTCCCACAGACGCCGGGTCGTCAAGCCTCGTCGCTGCGACCAGCGCGCGGTATAACCCCGCGATGCAGGAAGCGCGGCTTCGATACGTGTTCGGCAACGGCCTCGGTGCCCTCGCCGGGCGGCTGGCGGACGATCTCGCGGCGGAGCCGCTGGCCGATGCGCTCGATGCCGACGTCGTCGTGGTGCCGCATCCCGGCATGGGCCGCTGGTTGCAGCAGTTCCTGGCGCAGCGCTGGGGCATCGCAACGCTCGTCGATGCCGTGCTGCCCGCGCAGTTCGCGTGGCGCGTGGTGCGCACGCTGCACACCGACCTGCCGGAGACGACGTCCGCCTACGATCGCGAGCCGCTGCTCTGGCGCATCCATGCGCTGCTCCCGGTGCTCGCGCGCGAGCGCGAATTCGCGGTGGTCGCGGCCTACCTCGCCGACGACGATCCGCGCAAGGCGTACGAGCTCGCCGATCGCCTCGCGAGCGTCTTCGAGCAGTACCTGCTGTATCGACCCGGCTGGCTGCAGCGCTGGCAGCGCGGCGAAGCGCTCGGCGTTTCGCATCCGCACGAAGCGTGGCAGGCCGAGCTGTGGCGAAGACTGCGCCACGACGTCGGCGAGCCGCATCGTGCCGAGCTGATCCGCGAGCTCGCGCATCGCGTGCAGGCCGGGCGCGTCGACACGTCGATGCTGCCGCCGCGCGTGAACGTGCTCGGCGTGTCGTCGCTGCCGCCGCTCTACCTGCAACTGTTCGCCGCGCTCGCGGCGTGCACCGACCTGCGCCTGTACCACGTGAATCCGAGCGCCGAGTACTGGGGCGACATCACGATCGCGCGCGAGCGCCCGAAGCTGATCGCGAAGCTGCAGCGCGAAGGCATCGCCGAGCCCGAGGCCTACCTGGACGAGGGCCATCCGCTGCTCGCGAGCTGGGGCCGGCTCGGGCGCGATTTCGTGCAATTGCTGTTCGGGCAGTCGGCGCTGCAGATCGACGACGAATTCCTGGGCGCGGACGCGGAGCCCGTCAATGTGCTGTCGTGGCTGCGCGCGGGAATTTCCCGGCTCGACACCGCGTTGCCCGCACCCCCGCCGGACGACTCGCTGCGCATCGTCGGCTGCGCGTCCCGACTGCGCGAAGTGGAGGTGCTGCACGACGCGCTGCTCGCGCGCTTCGAACGCGATCCCACGCTGACCCCGCGCGACGTGGTGGTGATGACGCCGCGGCTGGGCGACTACGCGCCGCTCGTCGACGCGGTGTTCGGCGCGGCGCCCGAGGCGCGGCGTGTCCCGTACACGATCGCCGATCGCGCGACGGGCGGCACGCACGCGATCACGCGCGCGTTCCGCACGCTGCTCGACCTGCCGCGCAGCCGCATGCCCGCGAGCGAGGTGCTCGACCTGCTGCGCGTGGGCGCGATCGCGCGCCGCTTCGGCCTGGGCGGCGACGACCACGCGCGGCTCGTCGAATGGGTGGAGTGCACGCGCGTCCGCTGGGGGCTGGACGGCGCCGAGCGTGACCGCGCGGGTTTCGGCGACTACGACGAATTCAGCTGGCGCGCGGGCCTCGATCGCATCCTGCTCGGCTACGCGACGGGCGACGTCGACGAGCTCGTGGGCGGCGCGTTGCCGTTCGCCGGCATCGAAGGGCAGGGCGCCGCCGCCGCGGGCGCGCTCGCGCGCTTCGTCGAGCGCCTCGCGGAATGGCGCGCGCGCCTCGGCGCGTCGCGCGACATCGAAGCGTGGCAGTTGCTGCTCGGCAACCTGTTGCTCGACCTGTTCGACAACGAGCGCGTCGATGCCGACGAGCACGCGGCGCTCGAGTCGATTCGCGTCGTATTGAAGGACCTGCGCACCCACATGGAGCGCGCGGCGGCCGACGGCGTCGCGATCGCGCACGCCGTGATGCAGGCCGCGCTCGAAGCGCGCTTCGAGCAGCCGGAGCGCCGCCAGCGGCTGCTGTCGACCGGCGTGACGGTGTGCGCGATGGTACCGATGCGCAACGTGCCGTTCCGCGTGGTGTGCCTGCTGGGCCTCGACGACGGCGAGTTCCCGCGCCGCGAGCCGGCCGCGTCGTTCAACCTGATGCGCGCGTTCCCGCAGACCGGCGACCGCAATCGCAGCGACGACGATCGCTATCTCTTCCTCGAGGCGCTGCTCGCGGCGCGCGACCACCTGCACCTCAGCTACCAGGCGGTCAACGCGCGCGATGGCACGGAGCGTGCGCCGGCGAGCGTGGTCGAGGAGCTGGCGCGCTTCGTGGAGCAGGCATGCACCTCCGCGGAGATGCGAGAACACCAGGCAGGAACTGTGGGAGGGGCGAAAGCCCCGACCGCAACACTTCGCCCTCGCGACGAATTCTGGACCAGGGCGCCGGCGACGCCATTCGCCGCGGAAGCGTTCGATCCGGCCTCGCATCACCACACCTACGCCGACGAATGGCTGCCCGCCGCGCGCGCGGCGATCGGCCCGCGCCACGACGCGCCGCCGTTCCTCGCCACGACCGAATCGCCGGCGGACATCGAGGTGATTGCGCTCGACGACCTGCTCGCCTGGATCCGCGATCCCCCGAAGGACTACTGCCGCCGCGTGCTGGAGCTGTCATTGCCGGAATCGCGCGAGAGCGAGGACGACGAGCCGTTCGAGCACTCCGGCCTCGACACCTGGCAGCTCAACGACGCGCTGCTCGCGCGCCTGGCGCGGCGACCGGACGCGGACGACGCCTGGCTCGCCGAATGCCTCCGCGCGGAAGGGCTGCTGCGCGCAGGCCGGCTCGGCGATGCCGACGCGCGCGATGCGATCGCCACGGTGCGCAGGCTCGTCGACATCAAGCGTGCGAAGTTCGGCGACGCGCCGCCGGAGTCGCGCGAAGTCGAGCTGCCCGTGGGTAGCGTCATGCTGCGCGGTCGACTCGACAATCTCGTGCACGGCGTGCCCGTGCGCCTGCGCGCGGGTGGTGCGCGCGGACCCGACTGGCTCGCGCTCGCCGCGGCGGCGAAGCTCGTGGATGCAGGTGAAGCTTGGTTCCTCGGCATCGAGAAGGGCAACGCGGTCGTGAAGTCGCTCGATGCCACGTTGATCCCGGACACCTGGCTGCCGCACGTCGTGCTGCTTTACGCAAGCTCGCGCGCGCGGTTCCTGCCGCTCACGCGCCGCGCGAGCTGGGACTATTCGCAGGCTGCGGCCGATCCCGAAGCTGCGCGCAGGAAGGCGAAGCAGACGCTCGCGCCGCGCCGGCGCGACGACGACACGCGTGCCGAGATCGACGATCCGCACGTTGCGCTGCTGTGGCGCGGCAGGGCGCAGGAGATCGACGCCGAGTTCGAAGCGGTCGCGACGGCCGTCTACGGCGCGCTGGCACCGGCGATCACGGCGGCGCCATGACCGAGCTCGATCCCACGCATTCGCTCGGGATGACATGAGCCAGGGCGAATTCAATCCGCTCACCGTGCCGTTGCGCGGCACGCACCTGGTCGAGGCCGGCGCGGGCACCGGGAAGACGCACGGCCTCACGGCGCTCGTGCTGCGCCTGCTGGTCGAAGGCGCCGTCGTCCCGGAGCAGCTCGCGCTGGTCACGTTCACCGATGCGGCGACACGCGAGCTGCGGGCGCGGGCCCGCACGCGACTCGCGCTGCTCGCGGAGCGTCTCGCGGGCCGCGCGCCGCGCAGCGACGACGCGCAGGTCGAAGCGCTCGTCGAGCGCCATGCGAACGACGACGCGGCGCGCCGACGCGTCGAGGTGGCGCGCATGAGCTGGGACGATGCCACCGTCGCGACGATCCACGGCTTCTGCCGCCGCCTGCTCGGCGACTTCTCGCTCGAGACCGGTGCGAGCTTCACCGACGTGGAGCCGAGCGACGGCTCGCAGGTGATGCAACGGGCGATCGAGGACTTCTGGCGCCGCCACGTCGTGTCGGCGGAGCCTGCGCAGGCCGAGTGGGTGTTGTCGTGGTGCGAGACGCCGGGCCAGTTGCTCGAGCTGCTGAAGGACCCGTTGCGCGTGCCGGCGACGAGCGTCATCCCCGACTGTGGACCGGCCGACCTCGAGGCGATCGAACGCGAGCTCGACGGGCTGGCCGCAGCCGGCACTCGCCTCCAGCGGAGCGGCGCGATCCCGGCGCTGCTCGCGGAGCTCGACGCGCACCCGCACCTGAGCCAGGCGAAGGCGAGCCCGTACCTGCGCGCGACGCTCGCGACGACGGCTGCCGCGTTGGCGGAATGCTTCGCGGGGCACGGGCCACGCGGCTTCAGGGACGTAACGGTTGCGCACGTTCGCACGCTGTCGCGCGCGGCGATCGTCGAAGGAACGTTTCCGAAGAAGCGCGATCTCGGTTGGCTTCCGGAGCCCGCCGCCGTGCTCGATTGGGCCGACGCCGTGTGCGCCGGTTTCGCACGGCATGCGCGCGTGCGCCGCGTGGCGTTCCTTCGCGGCGCGCTCGACGAGGTGCGCGGGCGGCTCGACCAGCACCGGCGCGATCGCCGCATCGTGACGTTCGACGATCTCGTGCGCGACACGGCGCAGTTGCTCGCCGGATCCGGCGGCATCCGCGCGCGCGACGCGATCCGCGCGCGCCTGAAGGTCGCGGTCGTGGACGAGTTCCAGGACACGGACGCGGAGCAGTACGCGATCTTCCGCGCACTGTTCCACGGTCGCTCCGATGGCGCGCTGTTCCTGGTCGGCGACCCGAAGCAGGCGATCTATCGCTTCCGCGGCGGCGACGTGTTCGCGTACGCGCAGGCCGCGGACGACGCCGGCGCGAACGGCTGGTCGCTCACCGCGAACTGGCGCTCGGACGAACGCCTGATCGACGCGGTCAACGGGCTGTTCGACGATTCGCGCCGGATGCCGGCGCCGGCGTTCGTGCACGAATTCATCCGCTTCGAGCGTGCCCGTTTCGGCGCGCCGCGCCGGCGGGCGCCGGCATTGCCGCCGATCGCGCAGCCGCTCACGGTGTGGACGTTCGACACGCCGGAACCATTGACGAAGGGGGCGGCGAACGACCGCGTCGATTTCGCGATCGCGGCGGAAATTGCGCGGCTGCGCCGCGAGTTTCCCGGGGCGCGACTGCGCATCGCGGTGCTTGCGCGCACGTGGCGCGAGCTCGCTTCCTGCGCCGCCGAGCTGTCGCGCTGGCGGATCGCGAGCACGCAGTCGAGCGCGCGCAGCGTGTTCGACGGCAGCGAGGCCGATGCCTTGCGCGTGGTGCTGGAGTCGCTGGCCGACCTGCGCGACGTGCGCAAGGCTCGCGCCGCGCTCACCGGCGAGCTGATCGGCTTCGACGAAGCGACGCTGCGCGGCTTCGCGGACGGCGCGCAAGAATGGGACCTGGCGCTCGCCCTGCTCGTGCGCTTCGCCGCGATCGCTGGTGAAGACGGGCCTGCCGCGCTCGTTCGCGCGCTCGCCCAGCACGCCGGACCGCGCTGGCTGGCACAGGCGGACGGCTCGCGCCGTCTCTCGACGCTCGTGCAACTCGGCGAAGTGCTGCAGTGCGAGTGTGGCGCGGGCGCGGGTATCGCGGCACAGGTCGTCGCGCTCGAGCGGCGCGCGAGCGGTCCGGCGTCGCCGGATGCCGAGCTCCGGCCCGAAGTGGGCACCGACGCCGTCGAGCTGCTCACGGTGCACAAGAGCAAGGGCCTCGAGTGGGACGTGGTGTTCGCACCGTACCTGTGGTCGGGCCGGGACGAGGCGCGCGACAACAGCGCGATCCGTGCGATCAGGCCGGTGCGCTTCCATCGTGAGCGCGGCGGCTTGCTGGTCGACATCGGCTCCGAGGAGCGCGATGCGCATCGAGAACGCGCGCTCCAGGAGGCGTACGCGGAATCGATGCGGCTGGCCTACGTGGCGCTGACGCGCGCGCGTTGCCGCGCGTACACCGCGTGGTTCAGCGCCAACACGGCGGAGGATTCGCCGTTTGCGTGGCTGCTGCATCAGAAGGACGGGGCGGGCACGCGCGGCATGAACCGGCCGCCTTCGTCGCAGGCCGTGCACGATCGGCTCGGGGAATGGCGCGACGCTGCGCGCGATGCAATCGCGATCGTCGATCTGCCGGAGGTTGGCGACCGCGATCCGCTCGCGGACGCCACGTCGCCGACGCTGGTCGCGCGCGCGTTCCGCGGCCACATCGACCGCCGCTTCGCGATGCTCAGCTACAGCGCACTGTTCGGCGAAGGCGGCGAGGAGCAGCCCGACCACGACCAGCGTGCGCCCGCGCTCGCAGCGCCCGAACCGGGCCCCGTTCCCGACACGCCGCGCGGTCCGCGCTTCGGCGAGTGCGTGCACCAGGTGCTGGAGAAGTACGACTTCGCGGAGCCGGAATCGCAGGACAACCTCGCGCGCATCGCCGCGATCGTGCGCGAGGAGTTCCGCTTCGACGAGGACGTCGAGCAGTACGTGATCGAGCTCGCGGGCAGCGTCGCGCGTGCCGCGCCGCTCGGCGGCGCGACGCTGGCCGGCATGTCGCGCCGGTATCCCGAGCTGGAGTTCTTCTTCCCGCTCGAGGACGTGGACCTGGCGGCGGTGCGAAGTGCGCTCGCGCGGGAGCCGCGCTACGAACGCAGTGCGGCGGACTTCGCGCGCCTGCGCCCGCGCTGGCACGGCCTGATGCACGGCTACATCGACCTGGTGTTCGCCGACGGGGACGCGCACGGCCTGCTCGACTACAAGACGAACTACCTCGGCGGCCGGGTCGAGGACTACGAGGGCGAGTCGCTCGCGCGCGCCGTGCGCGCCGCCGATTACGACCTGCAGTACCTCATCTACTCCGTCGCGCTCGTGCGCCACCTGCGCCGGCGCCACGGCGCCCGCTTCGACTACGACCGGCATTTCGGCGGCGTGAGCTACCTGTTCCTGCGCGGGCTCGAGGGTGGCGCCGGCGTGTATCGCGACAAGCCGCCGCGCGCGGTGATCGATGCGCTCGACCGCGCATTCGGGGGATCACGATGAGCGGCCGCTGCTGTTGTGGGAGCGGCTTCAGCCGCGATCTCTCGATCTTCGGTCGTGCGAAGAGATCGCGACTGAAGTCGCTCCCACACAGGCGATCCCGATGAGCATCGCCTGGCACACGGCAGGCACCGCCGTCCTCGGCGACATCGACGTCGCGCTCGCGCAGTTGCTGCGCCGGCGCTGGCCCGAGACGCCGGACGAGGCGCTGCGCGCCGCCGCGCTCGCGAGCTGGGCCGTGCAGCAGGGACACACCTGCCTGGATTTCGAACGCCTCGCAAGCGACACCGCGTTGCAGCTTCAGTTGGGTGACGACCCCCGGCTCTCGCCGCTCGCGCCGGCCGCGTGGCGCGATGCCGTCGCGCGCAGCGGGTTCACGGTGGAATCGCGCGACCCGCTTGCGCCGACGCCCGCAGTGGCGGTGCTCGCACTCGAAGGCGAGCGGCTGTACCTGCGCCGCTATCGAGAGTATGAGCGCGAGCTCGCGGCGCGCGTGCGTGAGCGTGCGGCGATGGCCGATGCGCCGCCCGATGCGAAGTGGCTGACCACCGCGTTGCGCGCACTGTTCCCTGCGCTCGATGCCGACGCGATCGCAGCGACCGTTGTCGCTGGGCGCGGCGAAGCGTCGCGCGTCGCGCCCGATCCGCAGGCACTCGCGAGCGCGCTCGCGTTGCGTCAGCGCCTCACGGTGCTGTGCGGTGGTCCGGGCACCGGCAAGACCTACACCGTCGTCCGCCTGCTCGCGCTGCTCGCGATGCGCTCGCCGCAGGCACGCATCGCGCTCGCCGCGCCGACGGGCAAGGCGGCGACGCGCATGACGGCGTCGCTGCAGTCGGGACTGCCCTCGCTTGCGCTGCCGGCCGGCGTCGCGGAGAGGCTCGCGCTCGAGGCGACCACCGTGCACCGCCTGCTGCGCCTCGGTGCGACGCAGGTGACGCCGCACTTCGACGAGCAGCGGCCGCTGCCGGTCGACGTGCTCGTGGTCGACGAATGCTCGATGCTCGACCTGCCGTTGTTCGCGAAGCTGCTGCGCGCCGTGCCGCGCGAGGCGCACCTCGTGCTCGTCGGCGATCCCGAGCAGTTGCCTGCGGTGGAGGGCGGGGCGGTGCTCACGGCGCTCGCCGAAAGCGCGGATCGCCCACAGGTCGGGCTCCCACAGGGTCGCTCCGGGCAGGCACCGATGCAGGGCACGCTGGATTTCGAAGGAACGGCGACGCGCTCGTCGATCGTCGGCGACCGCGTGGTGCGACTGCTGCGCGCGCATCGCTTCGGCGCGGAAGGCGGCATTGCCGCGCTCGTGGCCGCGACCCGCGCGGGCGATCCGCGTGCGGTGCGTGCCGCGCTCGCCGCGGGCGGCGAAGTCGAATGGCACGACGCGCCCGTGTCGGGTGCGCGCCCCGCGTTCGAGGCGCTGGTGCGGGCAGGCTACGGCGCCCTGCGCTCCGCGTCGCGCGAATCGGCGCTCGCCGCGCTCGAGCGGTTCCGCGTGCTGTGCGCGCTGCGCGACGGGCCGTCCGGCGTGGCGGGCCTGAACGAAGCGATCGAGGCGGCGCTCGAAGTGCGCGCGCCCGAACAGGCGCTGCATGCCGGCGAGCCCGTGCTCGTGGTCGCGAACGACTACGACCTCGACCTCTACAACGGCGACACGGGCGTGGCGCTGCCCGGCGCCGACGGCGCGCTGCGCGTTTCGTTCCGCACGGCGACCGGCGCGCTGCGCGACGTCGCGCCGGCGCAGCTGCCGGCGCACGAGACGGGCTACGCGATGACGGTGCACAAGGCACAGGGTTCCGAGTTCGACGAAGTCGTGCTCGTGCTGCCGCGCGAGCCGCACCCGCTGCTCACGCGCGAGTGGCTGTACACGGCGGTGAGCCGCGCGAAGGCGAAGCTCACCGTGTTCGCGTCGTTCGCGGTGATCGAGGCGGCGTTGTCGCGAAGGCAGTCGTTGATGTCGGGGTTGGCGGCAAGGCTTCGCTGACCTGGTTCCTGTGGGAGCGGCTTCAGCCGCGATCTTTTCCCGGACCGAGAAGATCGCGACTGAAGTCGTTCCCACAAAAGCGGACAGCGGCGTTTCGCGGCCGGTGTTCGATTTCGAACAAGCGGGGTTGTCCGCTTGCGATTCCCGCAGGCAGATCAAAGGTTTGCGTGAACGTCACACCATGGCACATCGGTTGCTTACGCAGTCGCCATGGACATCCAGCGTGCAGACCTGAAGAGCAAGAAGCGTCGCAAGCAGATCGCGCTCGGCGTCGTCGCCGGCGTGGTGGTGCTCGGCGGCATCCTCGGCCTCGCCAGGCTCGAACCGGCGGCGCCGTCGATCGAGCGCTCCAGCGTGTGGCTCGACACCGTGAAGCGCGGCGAGATGCTGCGCGAGGTGCGCGGCCCCGGCACGCTCGTGCCGAAGGAGATCCGCTGGATCGCCGCGGAGACTTCCGCGCGCGTCGAGCGCATCGTGGTGAAGCCCGGCGCGCTCGTCGAGCCCGACACCGTGATCGTCGAGCTGTCCAACCCCGAAGTCGAGGACCAGCTGCTCGCCGCGAAGTCGGCGGTGGCCGCGGCGCAGGCCGACTACACGGCGAAGCAGGTGCAGCTGGACAGCCAGGCGCTCGACCAGCGCGCGAACCTCGCCACCGTCGAGGCCGACTACGAAGGCACGCGCCTGAAGGCCGAAGCCGAGAAGGACCTCGCCGAGAAGGGCATCATCCCGAAGATCGACTACCGGCGTACGCAGCTCACGGCGGACCAGCAGAAGGTGCGCGTCGACATCGAGAAGGAGCGCGTCGCCAAGTTCAAGCAGAACATCTCCGCGCAGCTTGCCGCCGATCGCGCGCGCATCGACCAGCTGTCGTCGACGCTCGCGCTGCGCGAGCGCCAGGCCGACGCGCTGCACGTGAAGGCCGGCATCGCCGGCGTGCTGCAGCAGGTGCCCGTCGAGGAAGGCCAGCAGCTCGTGGCCGGTACGAACATCGCGCGCGTCGCGCGCCCGGACGTGCTGATGGCCGAGCTGCGCATCGCCGAGACGCAGGCGAAGGACATCGTGAACGGCCAGTCGGTGAAGGTCGACACGCGCAACGGCATCGTGGCCGGCAAGGTCATCCGCATCGACCCGGCCGTGCTCAACGGCACCGTGCAGGTGGACGTGGAGCTCGAGGGTGCGCTGCCGCCGGGCGCGCGTCCCGACCTCTCGGTCGACGGCACCATCCAGATCGAGCGCCTCGCGAACGTGCTCTACGTCGGCCGTCCCGCCTTCGGCCAGCCGAACGGCAGCACCAGCCTGTTCGTCGTCGACAAGGAAGGCTCGATGGCGCGCCGCGTGCCGGTGCAGCTCGGCCGCGCGTCGGTGAGCGTGATCGAAGTGGTGAAGGGCTTGAACCAGGGCGACCAGGTGATCCTCTCCGACACGTCGGCGTGGGACGACCGCGATCGCCTGAAGTTGAATTGATCGTGCGCGCGTAGCGCGCACACCGAAAAGCGTCATTCCCGCGAAGGCGGGAACCCATTTTGACCTTGATCTGAGACTCCACGAGCAGGATCAACATGGATTCCCGCCTTCGCGGGAATGACGGAAACAGAAGACAACCGGCAGACACAGACAGAAGGGCACGACCCATGACCACCGCAACCTCCCTGATCACGATGGACGGCATCAAGAAGGTGTTCTTCACCGACGAGGTGGAGACGCATGCGCTGTCGGGCGTGCACTTCGACATCAAGACCGGCGAGTACGTGTCGATCTCGGGCCCGTCGGGCTGCGGCAAGTCGACGCTGCTCTCGATCCTCGGCCTGCTCGACTCGCCGACCGAAGGTTCCTACGTGCTCAACGGCAAGCAGGTGCAGGACATCAACGCGTCCGAGCGGGCCCGCATCCGCAACAAGGAAATCGGCTTCATCTTCCAGGCGTTCAACCTGATCGGCGACCTGACCGTTTTCGAGAACGTCGAGCTGCCGCTGACCTACCGCGACGGCATGGGCAAGGCCGAGCGCCGCGACCGCGTGCAGGAAGCGCTCGAGCGCGTCGGCATGGCGCATCGCCTGAAGCACTACCCGGCGCAGCTCTCGGGCGGCCAGCAGCAGCGCGTCGCCGTCGCGCGCGCGCTCGTGGGCAAGCCCTCGATCCTGCTCGCGGACGAGCCGACGGGCAACCTCGACTCGAAGAACGGCGAGGCCGTGATGGAGCTGCTCGACGAGCTCCACAAGCAGGGCTCGACCATCTGCATGGTCACGCACGACCCGCGCTACGCGGAGTTCGCGCAACGCAAGATCTTCATGTTCGACGGCCGCGTCGTCGACGAAGAGACGATGCATCGCCTGCGCAAGGAAGAAGACGCGCGGCTGATGAAGCGGCCGGGACAGACGGCGTCGACGTCGGCCTGATACCGCGCGCCGTGGACGCCCCACTGGACAGTCGCGACGGGGCGCACGATGCCCGCAGGGAGCGGCATCGCTGGCGCGACCGTCACCGTCTATCCGCAGCAAGCGGAAATCAGGTCCGAACAGGACCTGACGGTTTCGGCTTCGCCTCGGCAAGGCGAAGTATCGGGCCAGGTCGCGGAAGTCACGGTGAGCGGTTCGCGTACCCAGATTCCGGCCGATTCGACCCGTACCGACGGCGTTTCCGGCGGGGAAGTGACGATCATCAACCAGACCGGAAACGACCAGGTCCTGATTCCCACCACCCGTCTTTTGACTTCGGATGGGACGCTGTTCCGGATCAAATCCAGGGTGAACGTGCCGGCGCATGGGCGGATCAAGACGCGCGTCTACGCCGACAAGCCTGGAGCCTCCGGCGATATCGGGCCGTCGGCGTTCACGATCCCCGGGCTTTCGGCCGATCTTCAGAAGTCGATCACTGCCCAGAGCGAGTCGCCCATGACGGGCGGTGTCGTCGCGAGCGGCGTGCTTTCGCAATCGGATATCGACAAGGCCGAAGCGGACTTGCGGGAGGAACTCCTCGGCCAGGCCAAGGATGAGCTGGCCGCCGCCCGCGATGCTCGCGACGGCACGAAGCACGCGCTGTTTATGTACCTGAAGCCCGGGCCCACGGAGATCATGCCGCTCTTTGATCGCATGGAAAAGGCGGACGAGGAGAAGCACGGGGCGAACGCCAAGGAGTGGCGGACGGAATCCGTATCCGCGCTACGGCTCTCGATCGCCGCGACGCAGATCCTCACCGCGGCCGACGTGATGTTCGTCGGTCAGCTGCAGGACCGGATGCAGGAGGATCCCGAAACGTGGTGGGAGAAGATCGAGGGTCTTTCGCAGGCGATGGCGCTCGCCGTTGCCGATCGCCTCAATGAGTTCATCGAGGAGCAAACCGGCAAATGAGTTCGATTCGCAACAACTCGACCAACCTCCCCGAAGGCCTCACCGAGGAGAAGCCGGCGACGAACCTCGCCTCGCTCGCCGCAACGCCGGCGCTCAACGAGCTGCAGGAGCTCGTGCTGGCTCAGTGGAAGCACGCGGAAACCTTCAAGGCCTTGGCCAAGCACGGCATCCGCCCCGTGGATCGGCTGCTGTTCTACGGTCCGCCCGGCAACGGCAAGACCATGGCGAGCCAGTGGCTCGCGAAGCAGATCGGCTGCCCGCTCTACCGCGTGCGGTGCGAGTCGCTGGTGAATGCTTACCTCGGCCAGACGACGAGCAACGTCGGCAATCTGATGGCCTGGCTCGAGCGGACCGCTCAATGCGTGGTGCTGTTCGACGAGGTCGAGATGTTGTTCCAGTCGCGGGAGCGTTCGAACGGCAACGTCGGCCGCGAGCTCAACAATGCGATGGGAGTTTTCTGGCAGTACCTCGATCGCTGGCAAGCGCCGACGCTGTTCGTGCTCGCGACCAACATGCGCGATCGGCTCGATCCTGCCCTGCTCTCGCGGATTGATTTGCAACTGGAGTTCGGCCCGCCCTCCCGCGAGCAAGCCGCCGGCGTCGCCAACTATTGGGCCGAGCGGCTGCATGAATACGGCGGTGCCGAGTGGGGTCCGAAGCTCGACGACGGCCGCGTGTGGGAAAGTTTCCGGTCGCTGTTTCACGCGGTGCAGTGGCACGTCCGCGACTACGTCACGAAGGGGGCAAAGTGAAACGCACGATCACGCAAGTTGAATTTGAATGTATCGATCGCCTGGCGACGGTGGCCGATGGGCTCGCCGCGGCGCAGACCACGCTCTGCCAATCGATCGAGCGGCAGCTCGGCGTCGACGATTGGGACCACGAGGTCCGGGCCCAGATCCGCAATTGGGTCGTGAGCGGCTGCACCACGCCGCTCGAGACGTTCGCCGAGCAGCTCTCGCTTTCCATCCGCCCAACCAAACCGGAGGCCGATCGATGTGGCGCGTGAAGCTGTACGACCGGGACGGCCAGGCCGAGCGGGTCGAGGTGTACGTGTCGAACATCTGGCGGATGCCCGTCGAGGTCATCACGTGGGGCGGTCTGTACTTTCAGCTGTGTGACGGCCGGTATCGCCAGGTGAACGGAGTGATCGGCCGCACTCACGCGGAAATGGAAGCGGCGACGGGTGCGAAGATCGACGCCGCCAAGGTTCCGGAGTGGCAACCGTAAACGCAGTTAGAGCGGCGCGTGGAACGGCCGCTGCCTGGTGCCCAGCCGGGCGCCGGTAAGACGGGCCGGCGGCGAGCAACCCGGATGCTCCCGCCGGCGGACCAAGCAATTGAACCACAGAGGCACAGAGAGCAGTCGTCAGTCGTCAGCTCTCAGTCGTCAGATCAAACCACGAAGGGCACGAAGCAATGGCAACCACGACCGTCGACAAACGCCACGTTGAATTACTGATCCACATGCTAGGCGCCGGCGAGCATATCAATCGTCGTAGCCGCGGCTTCCGCAATTACTTTTGTGCTCACGAAGGAACGGCGGACCACGGCGCTATGCTCGAAATGCTAGAGCTCGGCGTGGTGCGGGAATCACACACGATCAATGAGGATCGAGACGTGATCTACATCGCTACGCTCGAGGGCTGCCAGGCAGCCGGTTTAAGTCGAAAGGCAACCAGAAAGGCACTCGGCCGCTGATCTCTCCGTGTCCTCTGTGCCTCTGTGGTTTATTCAAAGGAGTGCGAGCGATGTTATGCATCGAAGATGAGCGTTCACTCAAGTTGCTTTTGAAGTATCGCCGGCGTGTGCTGAAGATCGCCGATCGCATCGAGAGTAACGTGCGTGCCGACGACGGGTACTTGAATGGCGTAGAGCTCTGCGACTACGGGCAGTCGCAGATCGCTCCGGTACTGCGAGCGATGTTTGCGTTGCTCCTCGACGGCGATGCCGAGGACTTCCAGCGGCTGACTGGCGATCGCGTTCTTTTCCTCTCAGGCAACGGAGTGTAAGTCCCATGTTGATTTGTGTTCACGGCCGCAAGACCGAGCTCGCGATGAAGCGGGTCGCCGCGGGCGGCCGGGCGTTCTCGAAAGTCGAGCGGCTGCAAGTCGAGCGGTGCCTGGCCCGGGTCGATGCCGAGGCCGAGCGGCTCCGCATGATTCTCAAAACCGAACGACCTCGGAGGGCAAAATGAGATCCCGCGATCCTGTTCTCGATCGACGCGAGCGGCGCAAGCAGAAACGCCAGAAGAATTTCGCCGAGGGCCGCAAGGTCGCCTGGCATCCGAACCTCAAGAGCGCACACCGCTGCCCCGGCTGCGGTGGCCTGGTGCAGCTCCCCTGCCGCGGCTGTGCGGTGAAACTGGCAAAGGCGACGGCGCGATGACGACCGCGGTACCAACACGCCGCCGCCGCGGTGGGGCGATCGACGCAGCTGCTCGGCCCGCCGCCGGCGACGCTGGTCGACCGAGTACTCGCACGCCGCCGGCGGCTGGGCTCGAGCAACCTGGCGGCATCGTCGCCGCTGGCGTGAGTGGATCCGAATCCGTGCGCTATCCGGGCGGCAAGGGCCAGGCCGGGCATTGGCAGTGGCTCGTGTCTCGCATGCCGACGCACGCTCGCTATATCGAACTATTCGCCGGCCGGGCTGCGCTCTTCCGTCGCAAGCCGCCCGCCCTCTCGAGCGTGCTCATCGACCGCGATCCCGACGTGGTCGCCTGGCATCGGGCCCGCAACTGGCCGGCGACCGAAGTCATCGAGGGGAGCGGAATCCATTATTTGTTCGGCCTCGAGACTTCGCTCGACGAGGACGACCTGATCTATGCCGATCCGCCGTTCGTGCTCTCCACGCGCACGAAGCAGCGGATCTACAAATTTGAAATGAGCGATCGCGAGCACGAGCTGCTGCTCGCCGAGCTCAACGACACGCGGGCCCGCGTGATGATTAGCGGTTATCCGTCGCCGCTCTACAACGATTTGCTCTCGGATTGGTGGTGCGACTCGCGGGAGGTGATGACTCGCGGCGGGCTGCGGCTCGAGTGTCTCTGGATGAATTTCAACCCGGCCCGCGTCAAGCGTGACGTGGGGATCCGGCCGGGCTCGAATTGGCGCGAGCGGCAACGCATCGCGCGGAAGGTTGCGCGGCATGAGCGGCTATTCGCCGCGATGCCGGATTATGAGCAGGACGCGATTCTGGCGGCGCTCTTAGAGTACCGCCGCCGGCGATCGCGTCGCGGATGACGATGGCCGCGGCTAGCGTCGCCGCCGGCGTGGCGCCCTCGAGGCCTGCCGCGTCGCGGAGGGAGTGGATCGATCGAGGATTATCTGTGGTAGGAAACCAAACCAAGTTGAAACTTCCGCCGCCCAATGCGGAGCGGCTCGAGCAGCATTTGCGCGCCTGCGGCGTCGCCGAGCTGCAGGCCCGGCTCGTGGCCTTCGTCTTCGAACGGGGCGCCGAGCGCGTCGTGAATGGAGATAACATGCGCGTGCTTACGATCGCCGCCCGCGAGGCGGCTCAGCTCCTCGGATGTGCCCACCGGTCGATCGGCCAGGCGGCCAAGGCGCTCGAGCGATTCGAGTGGTTCCGTCAGCTGCGAGGCGGCGGGACCAAGGCCTCGACGTTCGTCCTCGATCCGCCCGCCGCGGCCGCGATGC
>CALKUS010000294.1 GCA_937996755.1 uncultured Pseudomonadota bacterium
CAACGACGAACATCGAGGCGGTGGAGATGTTGAACGTGTGCGCGCCGTCGCCGCCCGTGCCCACGATGTCGACGAAGTGCGGATGTGGCGGCAGCACGACGGGCGTGGCGAGCTCGCGCATCA
This sequence comes from uncultured Pseudomonadota bacterium, assembly GCA_937996755.1. Lineage (GTDB taxonomy): Bacteria > Pseudomonadota > Gammaproteobacteria > Xanthomonadales > Ahniellaceae > CALKUS01. The sequence continues at coordinate 124 of CALKUS010000294.1, forward strand.
CGCGCGCGGCGCCCGTGATCTCACCCACCGTTTCCTTCTTCACGCGCAGGCCGGTGAGGATCGCGGCCATCAGCACGGGCGAGACCTCGCCGCGCATGAGCTGCCGCATCAGCGCGACCATCTCGTCGTGGAAGATCTCGCGGTGCTCGATCGTGCGCTGCAGCGCCTCCTGCGGCGTGATCGACATGGTCAGGCGGCGGCTGCCACGCGCTGGCCGAGGAAATTGCGCAGCAGGTCCTTGCCGTGCACGGTCAGGATCGACTCCGGATGGAACTGCACGCCTTCCACCGGCAGCGTCTTGTGGCGCAGGCCCATGATCTCGTCGAACTCGCCGTTCTCGTCGAGCGTCCACGCCGTGATCTCGAGGCAGTCCGGCAGCGACTCGCGCTCGACCACGAGCGAGTGGTAGCGCGTCGCCTCGAACGGATTCGGCAGGCCGGCGAACACGCCCTTGCCCGTGTGGTGGATCATCGAGGTCTTGCCGTGCATGATCTTCTTCGCGCGGATCACCTTGCCGCCGAACGCCTGCCCGATACTCTGGTGGCCGAGGCACACGCCGAAGATCGGCATCGCACCCGAGAGTTTCTCGAGCACCTCGAGGCAGACGCCCGCCTCGTTCGGCGTACACGGGCCCGGCGACAGCACGAGCCGCGTCGCGCCCGCCGCGCCGATCTCCGCGACCGACAGCTCGTCGTTGCGCACCACGCGCACGTCCTCACCCAGCTCGCCCAGGTACTGGACGAGGTTGAAGGTGAAGCTGTCGTAGTTGTCGATCATCAGCAGCATGGTGCGACCTTGCGGCGGGCGGCAGGCGATCCCGCAAAGTAACAGTATGAGTCTGAGTATGAGTGCGTGTACACCGGGGTCGCAACGAGGTTGCGGTAGCGCCCACTCATACTCCGACTCGTACTCATACCCCGGTCACAAGCCACCCGCCGCCTGCGCCACGGCGCGGAACAGCGCGCGGCCCTTGTTCATCGTCTCTTCCCACTCCTTCGCGGGGTCGGAGTCGTAGACGATGCCGGCGCCGGCCTGCACGTGCAGCGTGCCGTCCTGGATGACGGCGGTGCGGATCGCGATGGCGGTGTCGGCGTCGCCCCACCAGCCGAGGTAGCCGACGGCGCCGGAGTAGATGTTGCGCTTGATCGGCTCGAGCTCCTGGATCACCTCGAGCGCGCGGATCTTCGGCGCGCCCGAGACGGTGCCCGCGGGGAACGTCGCGCGCAGCACGTCGCCGAACGACAGCCCGTCGCGCAGCTCGCCTTCGACCTGCGACACGATGTGCATGACGTGCGAATAGCGCTCGACGCCCATCTGTTCCTTCAGCGCGACGCTGCCGGTCTTCGCGACGCGGCCCACGTCGTTGCGACCGAGGTCGATCAGCATGAGGTGCTCGGCGCGCTCCTTCGGATCGGCGAGCAGCTCGGCTTCCAGCGCGGCGTCCGCTTCCGGCGTCGCGCCGCGCGGGCGCGTGCCCGCGATCGGCCGTACGGTAATGCGGCCGCCCTGCAGCCGCACGAGGATCTCGGGCGACGAGCCGACCACGCGCGTGCCGCCGAGGTCGAGGAAGTACATGTACGGCGACGGGTTCAGCGAGCGCAGCGCGCGGTACACGTCGACCGCGCGCGCGCGGAACGGCACCGACAGACGTTGCGATAGGACGACCTGGAATATGTCGCCGGCGCGGATGTATTCCTGCGCCTTGCGCACGGCGGCTTCGAAACCCTCGCGCGTGAAGCCCGAGACGAAGTCGCCTTCGGCGAGCTGCGAGGGATCGAGCACGTCGGGATAGCTCGCGCCCGCATGGCGCAGGCGGAACGCGAGCTCGTCGAGGCGGCGCACCGCGCGCGCATGCGCCTGCGGCTGCGACGGATCGGCATGCACGACGAGGTACAGGCGGCCCTTCAGGTTGTCGAAGACCGCCACTTCCTCGGACAGCATCAGCAGCGCGTCCGGCGTGCCGAGCGAGTCGGGGCGCGCGTCGTGCGCGAGGCGCGGCTCGATCCACGCGATCGTCTCGAAGCCGAAATAACCGACGAGGCCACCCGTGAAGCCGGGCAGCCCCTCGAGCTTCGGCACGCGGTATTGCGCGCGCAGCGCGTCGATTTCCGCGAGCGGTTCGGCGAGCTCGCGCGTTTCGACGACTTCGCCGTAGTCCTGCACCGCGAGCGTCCTGCCGCGCAGCGAATACACGCGCCGGCACGGCAGCCCGATGATCGAATAACGCCCCCAGTTCTCGCCGCCCTCGACGGATTCGAAGAGGTAGCTGTACGGGCCGTCGGCGAGCTTCAGGTACACCGACAGCGGCGTGTCGAGGTCGGACAGCACTTCACGCACCACCGGGATGCGGTTGTAACCGTCGCGCGCGAGGCGCTCGAATTCGGCGGCGGTGATGGGCACGTCGGGACGCAGCCTGGGGTCGAGCGCGCGATTGTATCGCCCACAGGGTGGGCTCCTGCCAAGCCGCTTCGTTATAACCGTTTGCGCGGCATGCCCCGCAGCGTAATGCGGAACTCCACGCCGGCGCCGTCGGCCAGGTTGACGGCGCGCGCTTCGCCGCCGTGCAGCTCGGCGACCAGGCGCACGATGAACAAGCCGAGACCGAGGTGCGGCACGGCCGGCGCGCGCTCGCCGCCCGGTGCGTTGCGCATGCTCACGAGCGAGTCGAACAGGCGGTCCTGCATCTTGTCGGGCAGCGGCGGGCCGTTGTTCGCGACCGCGAGCTCGGCGCCGTCGGCCGTCGGCGACAGGCGGATGCGGATCCAGCCGTCCTCGGGCGTGAACGAGCGCGCGTTGTCGACCAGCTTGTCGAGTGCCTGCGCGATGAGCTCGGGCGCGCCGTGCAGGCCGAGCTGCGGTGCATCGAGCTGCAAGGCGATGCGACGCGGGGCGGCGAGGTCGCGGTACGCCTCGGCGCAGCCGCGCACGAGCGGGCAGAGGTCGAAGTCCTCGCCTTCCGCGCCCTGGATCGCGCGCTCCATGCGGCTCGCCTCGGCCATCGAGCGCAGGATCACCGACAACCGCTCGGCGCCGTCGCGCGCGCGCTGCGCGTAGACGCGCGCCGATTCGGCGAGCGCTTCGTGCTCGAGGTTGTCCAGCGACGAACGCACGATCGCGAGTGGCGTGTTGAGCTCGTGCGAGAGCTTGCTCGCGAGCGTGCGCAGGTAGTCGGTATACGCGCCGATCTCGCCGAGCAGGCGCGAGAAGCTGCGCGAAAGATCGCCGAGGTCGTCGCGCGCGGCGAGGTGCGGCAGCGTGAGGTCCAGCCGGCCGTCCGGGCGCAGCGCGCGCTCCGCGGCGTTGCGCAGGCGACGAATCCGGAGACTCAGCACGCCCGCGTAACCGAACAGGATCAGCGCCGCGATCAGCACCGTGATGAGGCTCGCCGCGATCAGGCCGAACACCGCGCGGTTCGCGAGCACGAGCAACGCGCCCGATGCCTGCTCGAGCAGCAGGACGCCGCTCGCCTGGCCCGCGCGCGTCACGGGCACGGCCGCGGCGACCACCACGGTGTTCGCGGCCGTCGATGCGCGCACGCTGCTCGCGGGAATCCCCGACAGCGCCTGCCAGACCACGGACGCATCGAGGCGCTCTCGGTCTGGCGAGAAGTCGGCGGCGTTCTCAGCGGGCGGCGCGAGCAGGAGGCGATAGATCCACGCCTGCCAGCGGCTCGGCGTCTCGATCGCCGGCAGCGCGAGGTCGCCCGCGGCACCGAGCACCCAGCCGTCGCCGGCCACGAAGCGCACGCGCGCGCCATCGGGCACGAGCGCGGCGAGCACGCGGTCGAGGCGGACGTCGCGCCGCACCAGCGGCATCGGGTCGGCGCCGCGCGCCGTGAGCGTGCGCGTCGCGCTGCCGTTCGCGGCCTGGTCGACGACGGCGATTCCGAGCCCCGCGGGCTCGAGCGGCTTCGGCAGGCGCAGCTCGACGAGGTAGCCGTCGCTCGTTTCCTGCCATTCGCCGGAAGGCGTCGGCAACGCACCCGCGACCTGCAGCGTGCCGGGCGCGGCGTTGCCGATGATCCACTGGCGCAGGCCCTGCGGGTCGCGCAGCACGAGCTCGACGCGATCGCCCGGCGTGCCGAGCGGGTTGCCCGCGTCGGCGCGCACGCGCGTCGAATCGCGCACGGCGACGAGCGCGTAGAGCGCCATGCCGTCGTCGCGCAGCGTGACCGCGAGCGTGCCGTCCACGCTGCGGATCGGCTCGAGCGCGGTCCAGTCGTCGCCGGAGCCGTCGAGCAGCGGCGGCGTCGGCGACTCGTGCACGAACAGCGAGCCCGGCGGCGGCGCGACGTCGGGTACGGCCGCGACGAACGCGCGCGCGATCGCCTGCGCGGCGCCGATCTGCGCGCGCTCCTGGCCTTCGCGCAGCAGCGCTTCCATCTGCGCGATCAGCTGCCAGCCCGCCCACGGCAGGGCGAACGCGGCGAGCAGGATCAGGATGAGGGTTCCCTTGAGGCGCACTGTCAGAGCCGGGTCTGAGTCTGAGTGCGCATGTGCGAACCGTTCGGTGGTCGTTCGCTCCGAGTCCGCCGCAAGGTCCGATATCGCGCACTCAGACCCAGGCTCGGACTACGGATCGCCCGGACGCGACGCCCATGCGACACCGGTCACGGTTTCCAGCGGTATCCCGCGCCGTGCACCGTCTCGATCGAGTCGAAGTTCGGGTCGATGGCGATGAACTTCTTGCGGATGCGCTTGATGTGCGACGTGATCGTCGCGTCGTCGACCACCACCTGCGCGTCGCGCATCAGCTGGTCGCGGTTCTTCACGTGGCCCGGATGGCGCACGAGCGTGTGCACCATCCAGAACTCGGTGACGGTGAGCGGCACTTCCTCGCCGTTCCAGGTGATGCGCATGCGCTCGGCGGCGAGCGCGAGCGGCCCGTTCTGCACGACGGCTTCCGCCGACGGCGGACGGCGCAGCGCGTCGACGCGGCGGAACAGCGTGTTGATGCGCGCGGTGAGATGCGGCAGCGACACGTCCTTCGTGAGGTAATCGTCGGCGCCGAGGCGCAGGCCCGAGATCACGTCGAAATCGGAATCGCGCGCGGTGAGGAAGATGATCGGCAATTGCGGCGCCTTGCCGCGCAGCTCGCGACAGAGCTCGAAGCCGCCCTCCGGCTCGTCGCCGAGGCCGATGTCGATCAGCACGAGGTCGGGCAGGCGCAGCTCGAACGCGCGGCTCGCTTCGGGGCGCGACGCGTACGGCCAGACCTCGAAGCCGAGGCGCTTCAGCGCGTCGGTGTAGTTCGCGCGGATCGCGGGTTCGTCCTCGACGATGGCGATGGTGCGTGCCATTGGCGGTGCTCGGTGGTGGCGATGTCCGGAGCTTACTAGAGCGCGCGGGCGCTGCCTCGGGAAGGGCGGTCGCGCGCCGGGAATTCGCCATATCCGGGCGACCCGGCATTCCGCTGCCCGCAGGCCGCCACTTCCCGCCCGGCGTCCGGCAGCAGTCGCGCCGCATGGCGGCCGCAGTCGACGCTGCAATGGCACCCACGTCCGATCGGGACGTGCCACCGCCCCGCACCGCCATGTCCTTCGACCTCGCCCGTCCGCGCCATGTACTCGCCGCGCTCGCGTTGCTGGCCGCCCTGCCCGCCTTCGCCGAACCGGTTTCCGCACCCACGCTGCGCTGGAGCACGGACGGTGGTGTCGAGACCGCCGCCGTCACGCATTCGCTCGACGTCGCGATCGACGTGAACGGCATGATCGCGGAGACGCGCGTCGTGCAGCACTTCCGCAACGACGGCAACGCGTTCCTGCAGGGTGAGTACCTGCTGCCGTTGCCGGAAGGCGCCGCCGTGCACGGGCTGGTGCTCGCGATCGGCGCGCGCCGCGTGGAAGGCGAGATCCGCGAGCGCGAGCAGGCGCGCGCGGAGTTCCAGGCCGCCGCCGCGGCGGGCCAGCGCACGAGCCTCGTCGAGCAACAGCAAGCGAACCTGTTCCGCACCGCCGTCGCGAACGTCGCGCCCGGCGAGGAGGTGGCGATCGAGGTGAGCTACTGGCAGCGCGTGCGCTTCCACGACGGCCGCTTCGAGCTCGCGTTCCCGCTGACTTTCGTGCCGCGCTACGACAATGGCGCGGGTGCGATGTCGGCGAGTTTCGATCCGCGCGACGACGGCACGCCCGAATCGTTCGCCGTGGGCCCGCCCGTGACGATGCACGTGGCCCTGCATCCGGGCCTGCCCGTGCAGTCGGTGGAAAGCGTCACGCACGGCATCGACGTGGCGAAGCATGGCGAGGATTTCGACGTGTCCCTGATCGACGAGCGCGTACGCGCCGACCGCGACTTCGTGCTCACCTGGCAGCCGCAGCCGCAGGCCGCGCCGGGCGCTGCCGTCTTCGTCGAGCACGCGCCGGACGCGGACTACGCGATGGTGATGATGCTCGCACCCGAGCAGCGCGAGCAGCGCCTGCCGCGCGAACTGATCCTCGTGATCGACACCTCGGGTTCCATGCTCGGCGACTCGATCGCGCAGGCGAAGGCCGCGCTCGACGCCGCGCTCGTGCGCCTCACCCCGCGCGATCGCTTCAACGTGATCGAGTTCAACTCGGAAACGACGGCGCTGTTCCCGCAGCCGGTCGCCGCCGACGCGAAGGCGATCGCGGTCGCGCGCGAGTGGGTGTCGCTGCTCGAAGCCGACGGCGGCACGGAAATGCTGCCCGCGCTCACGGCCGCGCTCGCGGGCAAGGCGCCGGAAGGCTTCGTGCGCCAGGTCGTGTTCGCGACCGACGGCGCCGTGACGGAAGAGGAGCAGCTGTACGGCCTGATCGAAGCGGCGCTCGGCGACTCGCGCCTGTTCCCGGTCGGCATCGGCGACGCGCCGAACGGCCACTTCCTCGCGCAGGCCGCGCGCATGGGCCGCGGTGCGGACGTGGTGGTGCGCGACCTCGCCGACGTCGACGCGCGCATGGGCGAGCTGTTCGCGAAGCTCGACAAGCCGGCGCTGCGCGACCTCGCGCTCACCTGGCCCGGCGTCGCGGAAACCTATCCCGCGCGCCTGCCCGACCTGTACCAGGGCGAGCCGCTGGTGGCCGTCGCGAAGCTCGGCAAGGCATCCGGCGAAGTCGAGGCCACCGGCCTGCTGCGCGATTCCGGCTGGCGCCGCACGTTGCCGCTCGCGCGCGTGCGCAGCGACGCGGGCATCGCGCGCCTGTGGGCGCAGGGCAAGGTCGAGTCGCTCGAGGACGAGCTGAACCGCGGCGTCGACGAGGCGCTGGTTCGTCCGCAGATCGTCGACGTGGCGCTGATGCACCACCTCGTCACGCGCTACACCAGCCTCGTCGCCGTCGATCGCACGCCCGTGCGCCCGGCGGATGCCGCGCTCGCGCGCGCCGCGGTCGCAAACGGCACGCCGGGCGGCGACGAGCTCGCGTTCGCGCAGGGCGCGACGCCGAAGCCGCTGTCGCTCGCGCTCGGCTTCGCCGGCCTGCTGCTCGTGCTCACCACCGCGATGCCGCGCACGCGGCGCGCCATCGCCCTCGCCTGATCGCACCGCCCCGGCCCCGGAGAACCGCCATGTCCATCCGCTACATCCCGCGTACCTACCCCACCGCCGCCGAGTGGCTCGGCGCCGACGCCGGCGTCACGCTGCCGCCGCTGCGCGAGCCGCTCGCGCAACGCATGCGTGCCTGGTTGCGCCGCGTGCGCCGGCGCCTCGACGGCCGCCGCTTCGCATTCGCGCTCGGCGCGATCACCACCGTCGCGGGCCTCGGCAACGCGGCGTACATCGAGGCGAAGGCCGGCCTCGCGCAGGTGCTGCTGCGCGATGCGTGGACGCGCAGCCTCGCCACCGCGACGCCGCAGCGGCCGTGGCCGTGGGCCGACACGTTCCCCGTTGCGCGCCTCACCGTGCCGCGCCTGGGCGTCGACGAGATCGTGCTCGCGGGCGCGAGCGGCCGCACGATGGCGTTCGGGCCGGCGCTGTCGACGGCGGCCGGCGAGCCGGGCGAGCCCGGCAACACCGTCGTGAGCGGCCATCGCGACACGCACTTCGCGTTCCTGCGCGAGCTGGGCAAGGGCGACCGCGTCTGGATCGAGACGCGCCAGGGCCGCTACGCGTACGCGGTCGAGCAGCGCGAAGTCGTGGATTCGCGGCGCGTGCGGCTGGAGACGAGCGTCGACGACGCGCGGTTGACGCTCGTCACGTGCTGGCCGTTCGATGCGATCGTGCCGGGTGGGCCGATGCGCTACGTCGTGAGCGCGAAGCTGGTCGCAGCCGAAGCACCAGCTCTCGCGATCCTGTAGGGCGGGCAGCTTCGCTGCCCGCGCGGCGAATCCTTACGCGTGGCCAGCGAAGCTGGCCACCCTACGAGGACTTCGCGATCTCGGCCCGCATCTCCGCGATCGTCGCGCGATAGTCCTTCGCGCCGAAGATCGCGCTGCCCGCCACGTCGTTTTCGCGCGCTGAGCGGTCGCCCTATCGGCGACCGCTGCGCGAAAACGGCTGCGCACAGGATGCGCGATGGGGCGACCATGCGGAGCGCGGTAGCGCCATGGACGGCGCAGCCCCAACAGCCATCAAGGCAAGGAGCGACGGCAGTATCAGTCTGCCTGCGCGATTGCCGCGCGCATCTCGGCAATGACCGCGCGGTAGTCCTTCGCACCGAAGATCGCGGACCCGGCGACGAATGTATCCGCACCCGCTTTCGCGATCGCGCCGATGTTGTCGACCTTCACGCCGCCGTCGATCTCGAGGCGGATTGCCTTGTCCGTGGCATCGATGCGCGCGCGCACGGCGCGCAGCTTGTCGAGCGTGCCGGCGATGAATTTCTGCCCGCCGAAGCCGGGGTTCACCGACATCAGCAGCACGAGGTCGAGCTCCTCGAGCACGTGGTCGAGGCAGGCGAGCGGCGTCGCGGGGTTCAGCACCAGGCCCGGCTTGCAGCCGGCGTCGCGGATGAGCTGGATCGTGCGGTGCACGTGCTCGCTCGCTTCCGGATGGAACGTGATCGTCGTCGCGCCGGCCTGCGCGAAGTCGCCGACGATGCGGTCCACCGGCTTCACCATCAGGTGCACGTCGATCGGCGCCTGCACACCGTGCTTGCGCAGCGCCTCGCACACCAGCGGCCCGATCGTGAGGTTCGGGACGTAGTGGTTGTCCATGACGTCGAAGTGGATCCAGTCGGCGCCGGCTGCAAGCACGGCGTCGACCTCGTCTCCGAGTCGCGCGAAATTCGCGGAGAGGATGGACGGCGCGATGACGGCGGGTAGTCTGCTCACGAGGCTCATCCCTTGGCGCGCAGCAATCTTAGCTGCTCATAGGCCGCGTTGATTTCGGCAGCGCGCGCATGCGCGTCCTTCAGCTGTTCGGGCGATGCGCCGCGCGCCGCGAGCTTGTCCGGATGCACCTGAGCGATGAGCCGCTGGTAGGCCTTGCGGATCTCGCGGTCGCTCGACGCCTGCGGGATGCCGAGCACGGCGTACGGGTCCTTGCGCGGCGGCGGCGGCGGGCCCTGGCGCTGCGAGCGGCTGCGCGCGAGCAGCGCGTCGACGGTCGATTCCGGCACGTCGAGCGAACGCGCCACGCGGCGCAGCAGCGCATCGGCGGCCGGCGCCACCTTTCCATCGGCGAGCGCGATTTCCGCGAGCACCTCCAGCGTCATGAGCTTGAGCTCGCCGCGGAACGCCGCGAAGTCGCGCAGCTCGCGCGCGGCGAGGTGCACGTCGAACGACGACTGCTTGCCGCGGTTGAACGCCTGGATCGCACGCTCGCGCAATGGGCCGACGAGGCCGAGCCGCGCCATCAGCATCTCGGTCGCCGCGACTTCCGCTTCCGAGACGCGGCCGTCGCATTTCGCGAGCGCACCCGCGAGCCCGAACAGCGGCGCGACGAGCGCACCCTCGCCCGCGGCGACGCGCGCGTTCGGCAACAGGCCCTTGAACAGGCCTTCGTCCCACGCCGCGCCGATCGCGGCGCCCACGGCGGCGCCGATGACGGTGCGCGTGAGCCACCAGCCGAGGATGGTGCCGATGATCTTGCCGAGGTGCTTCATGCGGGGGCGTCGCGCCGGGCGGCCCGGCACGGGCGATGGGTCGGTCAGTGAAGGTCGCGGATTCTACGACGCCCCCGGCACGGACGTCGTTACAATGCGCGTCCCCCGCCCGGCCCCCGGAGGCCGAACGTGCCGACCACGCTCTTGCGCGCCGAGCTGCCCGGGCTCGCCTTGCGCCACCGCGGCAAGGTCCGCGACGTCTTCGACCTGCCGCGCGACCGCCTGCTGATCGTCGCCACCGACCGCCTCTCGGCGTTCGACGTGGTGCTGCCCGACCCGATCCCGGGCAAGGGCGAGATGCTCACGCAGATGTCGAATTTCTGGTTCGCGCGCACCGCGTCGCTCGTGCCGAACCACCTCACCGGCGTGCCCGTGGCCGACGTGCTGCCGGACGGCGCCGACCTGCCGCTCTACGCGAAGCGCAGCGTGGTCGCGCAGCGCCTCGCAGCCGTGCCGATCGAGGCGATCGTGCGCGGCTACCTCAGCGGCTCCGGCTGGAAGGACTACCAGCGCACGGGCGCCGTGTCCGGCGTGAAGCTGCCGGCCGGGCTGCAGCAGGCCGAGAAGCTGCCACACGCCATCTTCACGCCGTCGACGAAGGCGGCCACCGGCGCGCACGACGAGAACATCGGCTTCGACGAAATGGTCGCGCGCGTCGGCGCCGACATCGCCGAGCAGGTGCGCGACGCGTCGCTGAAGCTGTACGCGCACGCAGCGGCGCACGCCGAGAAGCGCGGCATCATCATCGCGGACACGAAGTTCGAGTTCGGCATCGACGAGCGCGGCACGCTGCGCGTGATGGACGAGATGCTCACGCCGGATTCGTCGCGCTTCTGGCCGATGGACGGCTATCGCACGGGCATCAGCCCACCGAGCTACGACAAGCAGTTCGTGCGCGACTACCTGGAAACGCTCGACTGGAACAAGCAGGCGCCCGGCCCGAAGCTGCCCGCCGAGCTGGTCGCCGGGACGGCCGCGCGCTACGCCGAGGCGCTCGCGCGGCTGACCAGCGAGGAAGCGTCACTTTCGCCGGCGGGAGCCGGGCGCTAACCTCGCTGCTTCTCGCGGGAGCTTCGCCATGAACGCCACCGTCCAGGACGATCCGCGCCGACCGGTCGACCGGCTGCTCGGCAACTATGCGGAGGACCACCGCAACCACGTGAACCAGGTGGTGCACTGGATCTGCGTGCCGCTGATCGTGTGGACGGTCATCGCCGCGATCTGGGTGATCCCGGTGCCGCCCTCGATCGGGCAACCCGGCCTCTGGGCCGCGCTCGCCATGGCGGTCGCGTGCGGCTGGTATTTCCGGCTTTCGCGCACGATCGGCCTCGCCATGCTGGCGGTGTTCGTGGTGTACGGGTTCGCGACGTTCGCGGTCCACCGCGCGATCGGCAGCCAGGCGCTGCTGTGGAGCGCGATCGCCGTGTTCGTGGCCGCATGGATCGCACAGTTCATCGGCCACCAGATCGAGGGCCGTCGCCCCTCGTTCCTCACCGACCTCACCTACCTGATGGTCGGGCCGATGTGGCTGCTCGCGAAGGCGTTGAGCAAGCTCCGGATTGCGTACTGAGTCCTGCGCGACTGCTCTCGCGGCGCGTAGTCTGAGTCTGAGTCCGAGTCTGAGTGCGCACCCCTGAGCCGCTGTACAAGTCCGCATGTGGTACAGCGGCGTGTCTGTTCGCACTCAGACTCAGACCCAGACCACGTCCTGCGAACGCGCTGATTCAGCGCCCGACCTTCGAGCGCTGATCGAATGCCCGCAAGCCACCTTGCCCTGATCCTCGCCATCTGCCTCGCCTGGGGCGGCAACTTCCTGGCGTCGGCGATCGCGCTGAAGCACTTCCCGCCGTTCCTCTTCACGGCGCTGCGGCTCGCCGTGCTGCTCGTGTGCCTGTTCCCGTTCCTGAAGCCGATCGCGCGCGGGCAGCGGCTGCGCGTGGGCGCGATCGCGCTGCTGTCCGGCGCACTGCACTTCGGGCTGAACTTCTGGGCGCTGCGCGCGGCGGGCGACATCTCGTCCGTCGCGATCGCGCTGCAGAGCTACATCCCGATGAGCGCCGTGCTGGCCGTGGTGTTCCTGGGCGAACGTATCGGCTGGCGCACGTGGGCCGGCATCGGTCTCGCGTTCGGCGGCGTGCTCGTGCTCGGCTTCGATCCGCTCGTGCTCGATGCGCCGGCGGCGCTGCTGATGACGCTCACCGCGGCGCTCATGCTCGCGGCGGGCACCACGATGATGCGCGGCGTGCGCGGCGTCGACGTGTTCCAGATGCAGGCGTGGACCGCGCTGCTCGGCATTCCCGTGCTCGTCGCGATCTCGGCCGCCATCGAGCCGCCCGCGTGGCCGCTCATGCAGTCCGCCGCATGGAAGGACTGGGCGGGCGTCGCGTACTCCGGGCTCATCGCGTCGCTCGTCGGCCACGGCCTGCTGTACTGGCTCGTGCAACGCCATCCCGTTTCACAGGTCACGCCGTACCTGCTGCTCGCGCCGGTGTTCGCGATCACGCTCGGCGTGCTCGTCTGGGGCGACCGCCCCGGCCCGAAGCTCGTCGTCGGCGGCGCGATGGTGCTCTGCGGCGTGCTGCTCGTCGCGCTGCGGGCGGTGACGCGCGGGCGGGTCGTGGTGCCGTCCGACTGATCCGGGCCCATGCCGTGGATTTCGAACGGCACTCAGTCACTCGATGGTGGTCCAATTTCGCGTCAGCGGCGATGTCGCGGGCCTTGCACATTTTTGATCGAGTTTCCGCGCGCTTCGCGCGTACCAATTCAACGAGGAGGAAAGATCGTGAGCGAGTCATCGAAGATCAGGCGAACGATTGCGTTGCTCGCGCTCACGGCCCTCGCCTGCGCGGCGTGGTTCGCTTGGGATCGCACGTCCACGGATCTCGGTGCGATGCCACACGCCGCCGAGCGCGAAGCCGCAGCCCCACGGCCACTTCAGACTGACATGGCAGGGCAGGCGCTGCGTTCGGGTACGCCCGAATCCGTTGCGCCGGCCGGCGTCCCCGCGAACGGCTTGACCGGACGGGACGCCGCTACGGTCGATCCAACCACGGCGGCCATGGTGCTCCACGTCGAGGAGACCACTTCGGGCCTGTTTGCTGGAGTTCCCGGCGAGCGGCTCCCGGTCGCGAACCTCGCGCGCCAGTTCGCCGAGCTGGCGGCCAAAGCGCGCGATGGAGACCTTACTGCGGCGCGCGCGCTGTACAACGCGGCGAAGGAGTGCAAGCGCAGCCCACGCACGCCCGAAGATCTCGCGAAGCGCACGATGCACGACGGCGAGTCCGGCCCGGAGATCGCTGCCGGGGATGCGATCCAGCGGCGCCGCTATACGTTCTGCAGCGGCGCCACCGACGAGATGCTCGCGTCGGTGCCGCGGTGGGCGGAGCAGCTCGCGGATGCCGGCGACCCGGTCGCCCAGCTGCAGTACCAGAACGACGTGGCGCTCGACGGCAGCGATCCGGCGTATCAGCAGCAACTGAATAGGGCGCGTGAGCGCGCGATGAGCTATCTGCAGCAGCAACTGCAGGGCGGCAATCCCCAGGCCCTTTTCTCGCTGCAGAGCTACTACTCGGCCAATCGGCTGGTCAGCCGCGACCCGTATCGCGCCTATGTCTATGGCTGGGCTTACGTGCTGGCCATGGGCGAGCGGCTTCCGCCTGCACACGCTGCCTTCCTCGGCCTCGCCAGTGCCGAAACGCAGCTCACTGCAGCTCAGCTTGAAAGTGCACGGAGCGAGGGAGTGATGCTCCAGAAGAAGTGCTGCGGCGGCTGAAGGAACACCCGGCGCGGCGAACTTCACCTAGGGAGAAGAACTTGAAGAGGAAACGCTTGTTGTTCGTCACGCTGCTCGCGCTCGGGAGCGCTTGGGCCGGTATCGCGAGCCAGTTTGCGCTGTACCGCTCGTTCTCAGGCGAAGGTCCCAGCGATGCGTTGGGGCTGTTCTCCACCACCCTGCTCTTGCCCGGAACCGTAGTGACCGCGATCGACGCGAGCACGGGCAATTGGCAGAACTACACGTACACGGGCTCCGGGTACACCGAGCGCCAAGGCAGCGGCGAAAGCGGCTATTCCGGTGAGTACGACGGCACCATCAACGGCGGCGGCAGCGGTGGCGGCGATCCATCGGGTGGCCACGGCGGCGGCGGTGGCGGTGGCCCTGCGCCACCGAGCGGATGCTACGGCGCCGGCTGCAACGTGAGCGGGGAAGTCGAGATCGGGCCGATCGGCACGCATCCGCACTGACGCGCAGCGTCGCGACGGCGACAAGACGAAGGGCGGCCGGATCCCCATCCGGCCGCCCTTCGCGCTCCTCCCCGAACTCGTTTACGGCGCCGGCGTTTCCGGTGCCTTCGCGGATTCCGTGATGAACGGAATCGTGTGCTTCTTCGGCGGCACCCAGTTGTCCTTCTCGCCCGGGCGCAGCAGCCAGCGGCAGAGCGCCGGCAGGAAGATGATCGCGGCCACCATGTTCACGATGAACATGAAGGTGAGCATCACGCCCATGTCGGCCTGGAACTTCAGCGCCGAGAACACCCAGGTGCCGACGCCGACCGCGAGCGTGAGCGCGGTGTAGAAGATCGCGATGCCGGTGGTCTTCAGCGCGCCGAAGTAGCTTTCGGTGAGCGTCTTGCCGTTCGCCATGCCTTCGGCCATGCGCGCGAAGATGTAAATCGCATAGTCCACGCCGATGCCGACGCCGAGCGCGACCACGGTCAGCGTGTTCACCTTCATGCCGATGCCGAGCTCCACCATCAGCGTGTGGCCGAGCTCCGTGACGAGCACGAGCGGCAGCACAATGCAGAGCGCGGCGCGCGGATCGCGGAACGAGAGCAGGCACATGAGGAACACGGCGCCGTACAGCAGCCAGAGCATGATGTGCTCGACTTCGCGGACCTTGTCGTTGATCGCCGCGGCGACGCCGACGTTGCCCGTGGCGAGGCGCAGGTTCACGCCGTCGGACTTGTACTCCTCGCCCTTCTCGGCCGCGGCCGCGACGGCCTTCTCCTGCTTCACGCGGAAGTTCACGTCGTAGGCCGCGTTCTTCTCGCGGAATTCCTTCACGGCGCCCACCACGCGGTCGATCGTCGTCGCCTGGTGGTCGGTCATGAAGATCATGATCGGGATCGCGCTGCAGTCGTCGTTGAGCAGGCCCGAATCGGTCTCGAAGCCCTGCGTCGCGACGCGCAGCTCGTCGGTGCTGCGCGGCAACGCGCGCCAGCGGATGTTGCCCTCATTCCAGCCGGCGTTCACGATCTTCGCGGCGACCGGCAGGCTGATGACCTGCTGCACGCCCTCGATGTTGCGCATGTGCCAGCTGAAGCGGTCGATCATCTCCATCGCGCGGTAGCTCTGCGTGCAGGCTGCCGGCGCCGCTTCGGCGATGATGTTGATGATGTCGACGCCCAGCGAGAACTTCTGCGAGATCGCGATGGCGTCGCGGTTGTAGCGTGCTTCGGGTCGCAGCTCGGCCACGCCCTGCTGCGCGTCGCCGATCATCACCTTGTCGCCCTGCGCCTCGGCGAACCACCAGATGACGACGCCGATCACGATGATGATCGCCGCGGGCACCGGTCGGGCGAATCGCGACAGGATCGCCCAGGCCTTGTCGAACTGCGTGAGCTGGCGCAGGCGGAAATTGCGCTTCTTGTCCATGTTGCGCAGGCGCGTGTACGACAGCAGCACCGGCAGCAGGATCAGGTCGGTGAGGATGGTGAGCGCGACGCCGGCCGTGGCCGTGATCGCAAGCTCGCGCACCATGCGGATCTCGATCAGCATGATCGTCGCAAAACCAATACAGCCCGCGATCAGCGCGACCGTGCCGGGCACCAGCAGCATGCGGAACGCGAGGCGCGCCGCTTCGTAGGGCGGCACGCCGGAGCGCCCGCGCAGCTCCTCCACGGTGCCTTCCTCGAGGCCGCCGAAGAAGATCTCGCCGCGGAAGCGGTTGATCATCTGTTCGCCATGGCTGACCGCGATCGCGAATATCAGGAACGGCGTCAGCATGTTCATGGGATCGATGCCGAAGCCCATGATCTTCAGCATGCCCAGCATCCAGATGACCGCGATCAGCGCCGCGAACACCGTGAGCGAGGCGAGCTTCACCGACGTCGAGTAGAGGTACAGCAGCAGCCAGGTGAGCGCGATCGTGACGAGGAAGAACACCATCACGGAGCGCGCACCGTCCGTGATGTCGCCCACCATCTTCGCGAAGCCGATCACGCGGATCTCGACGTCGCCCTTCTCGAAGTCCGTGCGGATCTTCTCGAGCGAAGCGGCCACCTTCTGGTAGTCCAGCTTGTTGCCGCCCGCACCTTCCGGCACGAGCTCGGCCCAGATCATCGCGCCCGAGAAATCCTTCGCGACGTAGCGGCCCACCGCATTCGCCTTCACGATGTTCGCGCGGATCGTGTCGAACTGCTCCGGCGTGCCCTGGAAGCCCTCGACCGTCGGCGTGAATTCCGGCGGAATGACATTGCCACCCGCGAAGCCGTCCTCGACCACTTCGACGAAGCGTACGTTCGGCGTGAAGATCGAGCGGGCGCGCGCGTCGTCGACTTCGTCGATCTCGAGCACGCGCGCGGTCACCTGCTCGACGGTGGCGAAGAACTTCGTCGCGCGGTCCAGCTCCTCGGGCGTGTTCACGGCCGGGAACATCGGGCCCTTGTTCATCACCGCGACGAGCACGCGGTTCGCTCCGCCGAAGTTCTGCTCGTAGTCGAGGAACGTGTTGATGTATTCGTGGCCGATCGGCAGTTGCTTCTTGAAGCCCGCGTCGACGCGCAGCTGCGACGCGAAGAACAACATGACGAGCGTCACGATCGCGAACAGCGCGAGCACCAGCGGCCGGCTGGCGAACACCAGTCTCTCGGCGGCAAGGGTGAAGCGGCCCTGCTGGTTGCTCACGTGCATGCGCGAAAACCTCCCCGTCCCCTGTCCTGTTGCCGTTGCGTCATCCGTGCACCCGCCAGCGCGCGTGCCTTCAGTTCGGTGTGTACGACGAAATGCCCGACTCGCCCGCCACGACGAGCTCGCCGCCCGGCGCGAGCGCGAGCGCGGCCGACAACACGCCGGCGTCGGGATGCGTGTGCTTCAGCAGCGATGCGCTCGTCGCGGAGCGCGTGAGCACCACGCCGTTCGCGCCGACCAGCGCCGCGCCGCCACCATCCCACCCGGCGCCGCCCATGATCGAGAGGTCGACGCCCGTGTCGATCTTCTTCCACGTGTCGCCGAGGTCGGTCGACTCGAACACGTTGCCGCGCAACCCGAACGCGAGCACGTGGCGGTTCTCGTAGCCGATCACGCCGAACATCGAGCCGTCGTACGGCAGCTTCAGCCGCTGCCAGGTCTGGCCTTCGTCGGTCGAGCGGAACGCCGAGCCGCGCTCGGCGACGATGAACAGCGAACCGTCGCCCGTCTTCGCGATGCCGTTGAGGTGCGGATCGGCCTCGTCCTCCAGTTCGAGCTCGGATTCGTCGAACGTCCACTTCTCGCTGCCGTCGTCCGCAGCTGCCTCGTCGGCCGGCTCGGCGCCGTCATCCGCGGCTGCCGCGTCGTCGCTCGCGCCGTCGTCGCCCGCGGGTGCGTGCGCGACGACCTCCTTCTCGGTCCACGTGGCGCCGCCATCCGTGGTTTCGAGCAGCATCGAATACGCGCCGACCGCGAAGCCGTGCTTCGCGTCGAGGAACAGCACGTCGAGCAGCGGCGCGCCGATGCGCGGATCGTCCGGATCGCTGTCGGGCATGCGCAGCGAAAGGCGCTGGCGCGTCCAGGTCAGGCCGCCGTCGCCGGAATGCAGCACGATGCCATCGTGGCCGACCGCCCACGCGTCGTCGCCGACCGCCGTGACGGCGGTGAGCGTCGCGCGCGTCGGCACGTCGTCGACCTGGCGCCAGTCCTGGCGCGATTCGGAAACGAGGATGTGGCCACGCTCGCCGACGGCGATGCCGCGGCTCGCGGCGTCGGTCACGTCGAGGATCAGCGACTTCGTCGCGAGCGGTTCCTTCTCGGCGGGCAGCAGCGCCGGGTCGTCGGCGGCAACGCCGGCCGGCGGCGCCTCGTCGGCATGCCCGATGAACGCTGCACCGAGGATGGCGAGGCAGGCCAGCGCCGTCGCGGCGCCGGGCGGAGGGGTTCTCTTCTGCATCGTCATGCGCGCTCCGAGGCTGGCCGCGCCGCGGCGCGACCGCTGCAAAAACGAACCGCCTCGCGAGAGGTCATCCCGGCGAGGCGGTCGGTGTTACGTCTTCTGCGACGAGCCCGCGATCAGCGGACGCCGCGCTTGCGCAGCGCCTGCGGCGAGAAGTCCTCGGGGGTCGTCTGGAACGAGAAGTCGTACGGCTTCTCCTCGTTGTCCAGCAGGCCCGCGATGTAGCGGCCGGACTTCAGGTCGTGGTGCGTCTCGATCGTCGCCCAGAACGTGGGCACTTCGTAGTAATTGATCGACGGCGCCTCGGAGTAACGCCACAGCGCCTTCTGCGCGTCGTAGTGGTCGATCACGAGGATCTGCCAGCTGTCCTCGTCGAGGTAGAACGTGCGACGCGCGTTGATGTGGCGCTTGCCCGGCTTCAACGTGGCGTCGACCACCCACACGCGATGCAGCTCGTAGCGCAGCAGGTCCGGGTTGAGGTGGCCCGGCATGATCAGGTCCTTGATCTTCGTCTTGTCGCTGTGCGCCTTGTACGAGTTGTACGGCACGTACATCTCGCGCTTGCCGATCAGCTTCCAGTCGAAGCGGTCCATCGCGCCGTTGAACATGTCGGTCATGTCGTTCGTGCGCAGGCCGTCCGTCGCCGTGCCGGGATTGTCGTACGCGACGTTCGGCGCGCGACGCACGCGGCGCTGGCCGGGGTTGTAGATCCACGCCTGGCGCGGCTGTGCGGCGGAGTTCAGCGTCTCGTGCACGAGCAGCACGTTGCCCGCGAGTCGCGCCGGTCCTTCCACGACCTGGAAGAAGTAGATCAGGATGTTGTTGATGTTCTCGGTGGTGTTGCCGGGCTTGTAGTACAGGCCGAGCAGCTCCTCGCGCAGGCGCACGACGCTGTACGCGCCCGACGCCGTCGGCGCGACCTGGTTCGACCAGCGCTGCGCGGCGATGCCCTTGTACTTGAGCTTGTGGTTCCAGATCACCTCGTACGCGTTCTGCGGGATCGGGAACGGCAGGCCTTCGGCGCAGTTCTTGATGCCTTCACCGTCGGCGACGAGCGTGCACGCCGTCGCGTTCTTCATCGTGAAGTCGTACGTGCGCTGCGGGAACGATGCGGTGCGTCGCGTCGGGTACACCACCATCTTGAAGGTCTTGTACTTCTTGAACATGGCCTTCTGACCTTCGGTCAGCTGGGCCGCGTAATCGTTGTAGTTCGCGGGCGTGATCTCGAACAGCGGCTTGTCGCCCGGGAACGGATCGGGGTGGAACATGCCCACCTTGTAGCCCTGCGGCGGCTGCGTGATTCCGCCGTTCCACTCGGGAATCGTGCCGGCGGCATTGCCGGCCTTCTCACCGCCGACCGGCGTGAGGTCCTTGCCCAGTCGCGCGGCCTGTTCGGCGGTCACGGCGGCGGACACGGCGCCGGCGAACGCCAGGGCGACGAGCCCGGCGAGCGCGGCTTGCATTGGTTTGCGCATGACGATTCCCTCCCGTTGGCGAAGAAGGAACGGCACCGGAACAGTCCCTGCAGACCGCCGTGCACCGCACTGGTCGCGCAGGCCGCCATCGGGGCGGACCTGCGCTACCGGCGTCGGGCTATCGGCGTGTTCTCGATGCCGCTCGCGACTTCCTGTTTCGATTGATCAGAACGAATACTTCACCGTGAACGACACGAAGTCGCGGTCGCGGATCAGGTTCAGGTTTCCGGCACCCATGAAGCGCGTGTAGCTCAGGTCGGCCGCCCACTGGTTGAGGTAGGTGGTCTCGACGCCCAGCGTCAGCGAGCGGCGGTCCTCGATGAAGTTGCCACCGGGGCCCGGCGTGATGCCGTTGACGTCGTGGTTGAACGCGATGCGCGGCGACAGGTTGAACGGGCTGTTGAACGCGTTGTTGTAGTCGGCGCGCGCAGCCAGGCGATAGCCCCACGAATACGAGGTCGGGAAGCCGTAGGTCTGCGTGATCGGGTTGCGGCCGGCGCCCGTGAGGACGTCGGGGCCACCGCCCGTGTCGGTGCCGTCGCCCTGGTAGCGCAGCACGGACTGCGACGGCAGGTCCCAGACCTTCGTGCCGCCGAACTCGCCGACCAGCGAGAGCTGCTCCGCGCCGAGCACGTTCGCGAACACCTTCGTCAGCGTCATCTGCCACTGGCTGACTTCATGGCGTTCCCAGCCGCGCACTTCCTCGCCGGGGCCGACCGTGCCGAGCTGGCTGATGAAGCGGTTGTACTCCGCCGGGATCAGCGGGTTCAGCGGCGACAGCACCGTGAACAGCAACTCGATGTCGTCGAACTGCAGCGGCGCGTTGTCGCGGTACGACACTTCGCCCTGCACCGCGAGGCCCCACGGGGCGATCGTCGTGTTGAACGACACGCCGTACATGCGGATGTCTTCCGGATACTCGACGAAGTAGCGGCCCGAGGACGGCGCCGTCGTCGTGATCGCCGTGCCGGAAAGCAGCGGCAGGCGGCTGTCGTAGTTCAGGAAGTAGAAGCCGAACTCGGTCTGGTTCAGGCCTTCCGCGAAGTAGTTCAGGCGGAAGCCGTACTGGCCGTCGCCGTCGGGCGAGCGGTCCGGCGCGCGCGGCACGGCCGCGCCGCACGCCGCGGCGCGCAGCGCCGGGCTCGCGTTGATCGCCGCGATGTCGCTCTGCGCACCGCCGTAGCACACCGGGTAGAACAGCTCCGGGTTGTTGACCGGCTGCGGCGCCGTGCCGAAGCCGAGCATCACGTACGTGCCGCCGAGCGTGCCGAAGTCGTTCGTCGAGAAGTAGCTGCCGGCCGGGTCGGGCTCGGTCTGCTCGAACTCGAACAGGTACAAGGCTTCCATCGAGAGCGCTTCGTTGAACTCGAACGAGCCCCAGATCATGTCGACCGGCAGGAACGCTTCCTTCAGCTCGGCGCCCGCGACGCGCAGCTTGGAGACGTCGATCGGGTTGATGACGTTGATGCCGTTCTGGATGAACGTGCTCTCGCCCCAGCTCACCACCTGGCGGCCCAGGCGCACGGTGCCGGCGCGCTCCGCGATCTCGAAGTTGTAGAACACGAACGCATCGAGCATCGTCAGGCGGTCGCCCACCTTTTCCTTCGCGAGCTCGGACAGCTCGTCGCGGTCGGCGTTCTCGAAGTCGTAGAAGTACGACGCACGCAGGAACGCGCCCCACGTGTCCTGGTAGTTCAGCGACAGCTCGGACGTGATCTTGACCGCGTTCGAGAACAGGTCGCCGTCCTCGTAGTTGCGATCGCCGTCGTCGGAGTTCACCGACCAGCGGCCCGGCGCGGCGCGTTGCTGCGCATTCGGCAGGGCGCCGACGCCCGGGTTGATGTTCGACTTGCCGACCAGGTCGTTGTCGATGTCCTCGACGCGCTTCGACACGCCGTACGAGACGGTCGTGTCGAGCGAGCCGGTCCAGTCGCCTTC
>CALKUS010000295.1 GCA_937996755.1 uncultured Pseudomonadota bacterium
AGCGGAAAGTAGGGCGAGAACGCGCCGAGCCCCGCGAGGTAGAAGAAGTAGTACGCCGAGAGGCGTAGCGCGGGAATTGGCGGCGGCGACGACATCGCGGCATGCTACCCGACGCAGCGCCGCGCACAGGAGCACGCCGATGTTCATCGGACACTTCGCACTCGCATTCGCCGCCCGACGCGCCGCGCCGACGGTGCCCTTGTCGGTCGGGTTCGTCGCCGGCCAGCTCGCCGACCTTGCGTGGCCGGTGTTCGTACTCCTGGGAATCGAGCAAGTGGAAGTTTCGCCGGGCGACACCGCGATGACGCCGCTGCGCTTCGTGAGCTATCCGTGGTCGCACAGCCTCGTCGCGCTCGCGGGCTGGGCGATGGTCGCGGCGCTCGCGTGGTGGCTGCTGCGCCGACGCGACACGCGCGGCGCGATCGTCGTCGGTGCGCTCGTGCTGAGCCACTGGCTGCTCGACTTCGTTTCGCACCGACCCGACATGCCGCTCGTGCCGGAAGGCGCGACCTACGGCCTCGGATTGTGGAATTCGGTTGCCTGGACGATGACGGTCGAGCTCGCGATGTTTTCCTTGGCCGTCTGGCTCTATGTTCGGACGATGAAGGCACGAACCGCGCGCGCGAATCTCGTCCTCGGCGGCCTCGTCGCGTTCATGCTCGCGGTGTACGTCGCGGCAGCGCTCGGGCCGCCGCCGCCGAGCGGCAACGCCGCGGCGGCGAGCGCACTGGGCATCTGGCTGTTCGTGGCGTGGGCGCACTGGGCCGATCGTCGACGCGTACTGCGGGACCACGGGCATGGCTGAAGTCCGATTCAGCGGCGAGGTGCGTGCGGGCCACAAGCAGGCGGCGGTCGAGGCGACGTTCGATCCGCGCGTCGAGTGGGGCACGGAGCCGGTGTCGCTGGAGGCAGGGCGGAATGGCTACCGCGTGCGCGGCATGCTCGGCGACGTGCCGTTCCGCGGCGTCATGGTGACGCGGTCGGGCAAGTGGTGGGTGGTGCTGGAAGGAGCGGACTTGCGCGATGCGGCGATCGCAGTGGGCGACACGGTGACCGTCACGGTCGAACTCATGCCCTGAACGCGTAATGCACCCCACCACAGTCCTCCCCTGCATTCGCAGGGGAGGAAGAAGTGGGGCGTGGTGGCCGATCTCAGCGCGGATTCGCGCGCTGTTCGACGATCGCCTGCTGCGACTGGTCGGTCAGCGTGAGCGTGCGCAACACGAACGGCGCGTGCAGGCCGCGCTCGGCCAGCAATGCCATCGGGAAGCTCAGCGTGAGCGTGCGCGAACCCGGCTCGAGCCAGGCGGCCGAATGCGCGATCGCCGCAGGCACCGAGCGGCCGTCCGCGTCCGTCGCATAGAGCATGGCGCTCGCGTCGTAGCGGCTCGCGGCGGCGACGTTCACGGCCACGTCCACGCGCACGCCTTCGCGCGTGGTCGTCGTGCGCGTCGCGCCGTTCGTGCGGGCGCGCGGCACGGCGACGGCGAACGCCGTCTTCGCGTCGCGCTGCACGGTGCCGTCGCTGCTCGTCGCGAAGGCATGCAACTCCCACAGGCCCGGCATGCCGGCCGCACCTCGTGGCACGACGACGGTGCGTGCGTTGCCGCTGCCGGCCTTCGCGAACGACACGGGCTGCGAGCTGCCGTCCGGCGCGACCAGCATGCCGCTCACGCGGCCGAGCGATTTGCCCTGGGCGGAGTCGAGGCCGACGTCGGCCTCGAGCGCCTGGCCCGCGAGCACCGTGCTGCGCGTGGCGCCGAGCGACAGGACTTCCCGGCTGGCCGGCTCGAACACGTGCACGAGGAAGCGCGGTGCCGGCGGCTGCGCGAGCGCGATCGTGACGTTCGCGCCGAGCTCCGGACGCAGCTTGAACGCGACGCTGCCGTCGGGCATCGGCATGCCGGCGTCGCGCAGTTGCGCGGCGTCGGCGTGGTTCGCGACCGCGTCGAGCGCGGCGAGCTTGCCGCTCGCGGTGCGGAACTCGAGCGACTCGAATGCGATCGGCGCAGTGAGCGCCTTCGCACCCGGATCGGCCGGGAGCGGCGTAATGCGGACGACGGCGCCCGGTGCGGTGAACGGCGCGCGCCAGCCCTTGGCCAGCGTGTCGGCGCCCACTTCGGTGGAGAACTCGCGGCTCTCGTCGAGGTACGGTGCGGCGCCGTCCGCGGCATCGCTGACGGCCCAGGCGAACTGCGCGGGCGTGCGGTCCATGTCGGCGTCGCCGGGCAGGCGAGCGCTCGAGAGCGTGGTGGGAACGAGGTCGGGTTGCGCCGCCCCGGCGAGGGCGGCGGCCGAAGCGAGCAGGGCGCCGAGCACGGCGCGCGCGATGGTCGTGCGGGTCATGTCGGTCTCCTCAGATGTCGTCGCGCAGGATGCCGTCGAGGCCGAAGCACGGCCGGCGGCTCTGGTTGTGCGAAAGCGGCTCGCTGCCCGCCATCCGCGTCGTGTCGCGGAACCACAGCGTGCCCGCTGCCTGCTGGCTCGTGCAGTTGAGGAATCCGTCGGAGCAGCTCGCGAGCCAATTCTGCGTGGTCTCGAGGCCGAGGTTCTCGGCGTAGCCGCCGCAGTACGAATCGCCATCGAACGGCGAGGAGTCGACGTCGGTGCCGACGACCGTCCAGAAGCCCTTCGGCAACGCCGGCCGGCCGCTCGTGCCGTACAGGTTGTTCGCGTTGTAGGTCGCCATCCAGCTCTGCTGCTGCTGGCGCACCGCGTCGGACTTGTAGCCGAGCAGCCAGCCCAGCGCCGACTCGAACACGTTGCCCGCGATGACGGCGTCGGCGAGCGGTGTGCCCGCGGAAGACGGCGCCAGCGCATTCACCCAGCGGATCTTCGAGATGATGCCCGGGTAGCGGCTGTCGTACGTCGGGTTCGACATGATCCAGCGCATGACGTTGCCGCCGTTCGAATGCGTGATGATCACGAGGTCCGTGATGCCCTTCGCCGCGATGAACGTCTGCAGCTGGCCCGCGAGGCAACCGGCGGCGCCCGACGTCCACATGTACTGGTTGAAGTCGCAGTTGATGACCGTGTAGTTCGCGGTGTTCGGCAGGCCGCTGCGAACGGTGTTCACGAACGGCGCCGTCCAGTAGTCGGCCGTGGCGTTCGTCTGCTTGCCGGTGCCGTGGACCAGGGCGACGCCGGTGACGGCGGCCGAAGCGGGCGCGATGAAGAGCCCCAGCAATACGCTGGCGATGAGTTTGCGCACGAGTTCCCCTCCCAGAGACTGGCGCGCTGCACCCGCGGAAAACGCGATCCGTGCTGCTTTCTGCGAGACAGCGAACCGTGTGCGTTGGCGTGGATGCCGCAACACCTTCCCCGGCTGCGGCGCGAGCGACCATACGCCCGTTTGAATGGCGAGTCAAACGTATGTTCGAGTGCAGTGCAGCATCGGGCCCGCCGCGTCGCTCAGCGGGCGACCAGCACCGGTACGGTCGAGCGCGCGATGACCTTGGCGGCAATGGAGCCGAGCAACGCCTGGCGGATCGGACCGTGGCCGCGCGATCCCATCAGGACGAGGTCGCAACGCTTCCGGACTGCGGCGCGCGCGATGAGCTCGGCCGCGTCGCTGCCGACTTCGAACGATTCGTCGAACGCAATGCCCGCGCGCTTGAGCACGCGACGGGCGGCGGCAAACGCGTACTTCGACATGCTCGCGTAGTAGCTCGCGGTTTCGCTGCGCCCGAGCCGGATCTCGACGGTGCGCATGAGCCGCTGCCCGGCGTGGAACAGAACGATCTCGACCGGCGCCGCGAACAGCGCCGAGTGCTTCGCGATCCACGACGCCGTCTGCGTCGAGGACTTGCTGCCGTCGACTGCGAGCAGGATCTTCATGGGGATTCTCCCGACGGTTGTGCAACACGGACGCCGTGCCGATGCGAAGGCGCTGCCGCACCGGCCCAGCCTGTGACGTCGACGCCGATGCTACCGGCGAGGAGCCGCGCCGTGGCCTACGCGCGCGTCCGGGGTGAACACGGAAACCGGATCGCTCGCGGGGAACGTCTCCCGAAGCGCATCGTCCAGCAGCCGCTCGATGTGCGCGCGGTCGCGATCCGGCTGCGGCAAACGGACCGGCTCGGCGGCGCTCACGGCGCCGGCCTCGCGGTGGGCGCGGCATCCGGATGCACGTCGGTGACGGTGAGCCGCAGCGTCTGACCCGGCGCTCGCCAGTCGATCGACTGGCCGACGCGCAGGCCGAGCAGCGCGAGGCCGACCGGCGACAGCACGGAAACGCGACCGTGCGCGATGTCCGCCGCGCCCGGATACACGAGCGTGAGCCGCCGCTCGATGCCCGTACGCTCGTCGACGCACTGCACGGACGCGTTCATGGTGACGACGTCGCGCGGCATCTCGTTGGCCGGCAGGATGCTCGCGCGCGCGATCTCGGCCTGGAGCTGCGCGACGCCCGACATGGTGCGCAGCCCCGGCGAATCGGCGAGCTGCTCGAGGCGAACGGAATCCTCGGCGGACATCACGATCGGCGGAAGCTTCGAGGTCATGGCGGCATCTCCTTGCGGTGTCCGCTCATCGTGCGGGCGGCCGCACCGGGTCGCAAGCGCGCCACATTCGTCAAATCCAAACGCGGTCGATGCTTTTGCCGAACGCGGCTGGTCCGCGCGTCGATCAGCGCGCGCTACGCAGCTTGCGCTCCTTCTGGAACAACGCCTGCGCCGCGTCCCGCATCGCGCGCACCGCGGGGTTGCGGATGCGTGCCTCCAGCGTGATGGCGTGGAAGCGGAGCTGGGCGCCCTGCGCGGCGCCGACGTGCACGAGCGAATGCTCGCGCTCGTACTGGCGTCGCAATACCGTGGGCACGGGTGCGAGCGCGCGCCCTGCGCGCGCGAATTCGCGCAGCAGCGCGTAGTCCTCGAATTCGCCGGCGAGCACCGGTTTCAGGTCGTTGCGGCCGAGCCAGAGGTCGATCGCGCGGCGCATCACCGTGTCGTCCGTCGGCAGCAGCACCGGGACGCCGTCGAGCGACCGCGGAAAGCCCGGCTTCAGTCGTCGCGCGAGCGCGGCGGTGCCCATCCATGCGATGCCGCAGGTGCCGAGCAGGTGGCTGTACACGCCACGTTCGAGGCCGGGCGTGACGGCACTGTCGGCCAGCACCACGTCGACGCGACGCTCGAGCAGGTGCTGCACGAGCCGGTCGAGCGTGCCCTCGACGCAGCGCAGTCGCAACGAGCCGATGTCGACCGCGGGGCCGAGCAACTGGTGCACGAGCTCCTTGGGCAGCACGTCGTCGATGCCGACCGCGAGGACATCCGGTGCGCCGGACGCGCGCCGCTCGATCGTTTCGACGAGCTCCTGCCCGAGCCCGAAGATCTGCTGCGCGTAACGCAGCACGATGCGGCCCGACTCGGTCGGTTGCACGCGCTTGCCCGAGCGTTGCAGCAGCGCCTCTCCCAGCGCCGATTCGAGCAGCCGCACCTGCACGCTCACGGTCGCTGGCGCGAGGTCGAGCTCCTCGCAGGCGCGCGCGAGGCTGCCGGTGCGCGCGAGCGCCCAGAAATAGTAGAGGTGCTGGTAGTTCAGCCGCTTCACCACGCTAGAACTCGAGGTCCAGCGCCGCGCAGAGGTAGTCGACCATCGGCACGAGGCCCCTGATCGACTTCTCCACCTCGCGCAGCAGCGCGGGCGACAGCGCGACGTCGTCGGGAATCGCGCGCGTCGCGACGAGGCTCTTCTTCTTGAGGTCCTCGATCAGCGGATGCTGAGGGTCGTAGCCGCGCGGCGGCCGCACCAGCGACTCGCCGCCGCGCGCGAACGCCTTGCGGAACGCGGGCGACTGCGTCGCCTTCGTCCACGCCGCCGGATTGTCGACGAGGAAATCGCGCACGCGCTTGAGCACTTTCGATTCGGGATGCCACAGCCCGGCGCCGACGAAGCAGTGGCCCGGCTGCACGTGCAGGTAGAACAGCGGCGCTTCCACCTGCTTGCCGCGCTCGTGGAAGAGGCGCGCGCCGGCCCAGGTCTTGTACGGCGTCTTGTCGTTCGCGAAGCGCGTGTCGCGCTGGATGCGGAACAGCGAACCGCCGACCGGCTTCGGGTCGGAACGGTAGCGGGGTGCGAGCTGCGCCAGCGCGCCCTGCAGGTCGCTGAGCAGGCGCAGGAACGGGTCGCGCAGGTGCTCCTCGTAGCGCGCCTTGTTCGCCGCGAACCACTCGCGGTTGTTGTTCTTCGCGAGGTCGCGCTGGAACTTGAACGTGGCGGGGGAGAAGTAGGCAGCGCGAGGCATCGGGGCAATCCTGTGGGAGCGACTTCAGTCGCGATCTTTCCACATCGGCGGCAGAAGATCGCGGCTGAAGCCGCTCCCACTACAAATCCGCCTCGAGCTCCCGTCCCCACGCTTCGAGCGAGTCCAGGATCGCGACATCCGCGCCATCGGCTCGGAGCTTCGCGATGCGAGCGCGATAGCCATCCAGCGAAAGGCCCAGGCCCGAGTCGCGCAGCAGGCGCATCCGGCGCAGCTCGCGCCAGCGCTCGTTCTCCGCGGGCGTCAGCGTGGCCGGGTAGTTGCGCGCGCGATAGCGGAACAGCAACTCGCGGCATCGCGCATCGCGGAAGCCGGTTTCGAGCGCGGCGAGCGATTCCGGCGGCGTGCTGCGCACGGTGCGGCCGTGGTTGCGATCGCCGTCGTCGAGGAAGCCGCCGCTGTAGATCGCGAGATCGGCGTCTTCAGGTTCGCGTGCCTCGCGTTCGCCGCCGAACAGCTCCGCGATCTTCGCCGGAACGCCGGTCGCGGCGCGCAGGCGCTGCGCGTTGTCGGCGGCGACGTCGGTGTCCAGGCCGATTCGCGCGAGGTCGACGCCCGCGAGTACCGACAGCGGCGCGAGGGCAGGGCAGCGGTTCGCGTGCACCACCTTCAGCGGCAGGCGTTCGACGCCTTCGGGCAGGTCGGCGCGCGGCGTGAACAGCCGATCGCGCAGCTCGTCGACCGGCAGCTCGATGAGCGGCGCGGGATCGACGGCGAGGTCGTAGACCACCACGCCGTTGTTCTGCGTGGGATGCGGCGCGAGCGGCACGACCATCGCGATGCAGCCGCGACGCGCCGGATAGCGCGACGACGCGTGCAGCACGGGCACCTGCGCGGCCCAGTCGAGCAGCGCGAACGCGCGCTTCTTGCTGCGCAGGCCGAGGTAATAGTCGAAGAGGCGCGGTTGCCGCGCTCGCACGAGCCGCGCGAGCGCGAGCGTGGCCTCGACGTCGACGAGCGCATCGTGCGCACCTTCGTGCGCGATGCCGTTGCGCGACGTGAGGTCCTCGAGGCGGAAGCTCGGCGTGCACGCCTCGCGCTCCGGCCATTCGATGCCGTCCGGCCGCAGCGCGTAGCAGAGCCGCATCAGGTCGATCAGGTCCCAGCGCGAATTGCCGTTCTGCCATTCGCGCGCGTACGGATCGTGGAAGTTGCGGTAGAGGAGGTTGCGCGTGAACTCGTCGTCGAAGCGAATCGAGTTGTAGCCGGCACCGCACGTGCCCGGCTCGGCGAGCAATTCGCTCACGCGCGCCGCGAATTCCGCCTCGTTCACGCCGTCGCGAAGCGCACGTTGCGGCGTGATGCGCGTGATCAGGCAGGCTTCCGGGGCGGGCAATACGTCGCGCGGCGGCTGGCAGTAGAACGCCACCGCATCGCCGATCGGGCGCAGCTCCATATCGGTGCGGATGCCGGCGAACTGCGCCGGGCGATCGCGTCGCGGATCCGCGCCGAACGTCTCGTAGTCGTGCCAGAAGAAGGTTTCGCCCACGGCCCAGTCTAAGCGGACGCGCGTCGCGCCGGGCGAGACCGCGCGCGAAGGATCGAGAAAGAACGCGACAGCGCGTGAGGCAGGGATTGCGCAGAATGAGCAGCGACTGGCCGGGCGGGCGCCGTGGAATTGGACCTACCGTCAGCCATCTAGAATGCCTATCGTACGTGCCAATTCGAATCGTGGAGGAAGCTCGTGAACCGCACCGCCGCCGCAACCGTCGCCGGACTCGCACTGCTCGTCGCCGCACCTGCCGTCGTGGCCGACGACGTCGCCGACCTCATCGCCACGGACCAGCGCATGCAACGCGCGTTCGTCGACCGCGACCTCGTGGCGCTCGAGGAAATCCTCACCGACGACTACGTGCTCGTGCTCTGGAACGGCGTCGAGCGACGCAAGCGCGAGATCATCGACTCCGTGCGCTCGCCCGACACGCGCTGGGAAGTGAACGAGACCAGCGGCTGGCAGGTCCGCGTGCACGGCGACCTCGCCATCGTCGTTGCCACGCTGCACCAGAAGGGCGTCGACCACGGCGAGGCCTTCGACAGCAACGTGAAGTTCTCCGACACCTACCTTCGCGAGAACGGCAGGTGGCGCAACGTCCACGCGCACGCGTCGAAGTCGGTGCCGGTCGAGGGCGCGGGCAGTTGATCGTCAGTTTGCACCGAGGCCTGCGTCCCTGCGGTCCTCCGTTCGCCATCCATGGCTCACCCGATCGCGCGCAGCGGACGTGGGTGCGTCCGCAATGCGCGCGCGATCGACCACAACAGCGCGCAACCGGCGAGCGTCCAGACGATCATCGCGCCGCTGGGCAGGTCGAGCACGGCGGAGAGTACGAGGCCGCTGACGTAGCCGGCGATGCCGATCGCGTACGCGGCGATCAGTGCGCGCCTGCCGGTGGCGCGCGCGGTCGCGAGCGCGGGCACGATGAGGCTCGCGAACACCAGGTACACGCCGACCAGTTGCACGGACGCCGTGATGGCGAGCGCGAACACCGGGTAGAACCAGCCGCCCGCGATGCGCTGGCGCAGCCACGCCATCGCCACGAGCAGCAGCGCCGACAGGATCGCCGCGGGCACGAGCTGGCCGTAGCTCACCCAGAGGATTTGCCCCACCAGCAGGTCCTTCAGGTGCTCGCCGCCCTGCGGATTGTTCGCGAGCAGCAGCAGGCCGCCGGTGGCCGCGAGCACGAACAGCGTGCCGATCAGCGGCTCCTGGCGCTCGGGCCAGCGCTTGTCGGTCCACGCGAGCAGCGCGGATCCGGCGAGCGCGGCGCCCGCGGCGGCGAGCTCGACGCCGAGCCCGTGCTCGTCCATGCCGAAGAACTGCGCGCCGATCACGCCGAGCGCGGCGATCTGCGCGATCGCGAGGTCGATGAAGATGATGCCGCGCGCGAGCACCTGCCGCCCGAGCGGCACATGCGTCGCGAGCACGATCAGGCCCGCGACGCATGCGGGCCCGAGGATCGATGCGTCGAGGCCGTCCCAGTTCATTTCGCGGCCCCGAGCAACTTGTCGATCGTGGAATCGAACAGGCCGAACAGGTCCTTCGCCTGGTCGTCGCCGCCGACCGTGAACGGCAGCACGACCGCGGGCACGCCCGTGCGCTCGGACAGCCACTGCGACGGCTTCTCGTCCTGGTAGGCCGCGCACACGATGGCGATCGGGTTCTGCGCCTTCGTCGTCGCGATCAGCTCGGAAAGGTGCGAGCTCGTCGGCGGCACGCCCGGCTTCGGCTCGAGCTGTCCGATCTCGTCGAGCCCGAGCCAGCGCTCGAGGTAGACCCAACTCACGTGGTGCACCACGAGGTGGCGGCCCTTCAACGGCGCGGCCTTCGCTTCCCACTTCGCCATCGCGTCGTTCCAGCGCGTCGTGAAATCGGCGAGGCGCTGCGCGTAGCTCGCGGCGTTCGCGGCGTCGAGCTGCGCGAGCCGTGCCGACAACGCGTTCGCGATGATGAGCAGGCGATGCGGGTCGAGGTGCACGTGCGGGTTGCCTT
Source organism: uncultured Pseudomonadota bacterium (assembly GCA_937996755.1). Taxonomy (GTDB): domain Bacteria; phylum Pseudomonadota; class Gammaproteobacteria; order Xanthomonadales; family Ahniellaceae; genus CALKUS01. The sequence goes on from CALKUS010000295.1 coordinate 9,747, forward strand.
GCGGATGCACGTCGCCGAGCGCGCGATCGACCGTGCCGGGCTTGTCGAGCGTCTCGACCTGCGACGCGGCGTAGAACGCGCCGTCGCCCGATGCGATCCTGCCGTTGCCCGACTGCCGCACGAGCTGCGGCAGCCAGCCCACCTCGAGCTCGGCGCCCGTGCAGACGAGCAGGTCCGCGCGGCGCACGCGCGCGATGAGGCTCGGGCGCGCTTCGATCTGGTGCGGGTCCTGCTTCGCGGTCGTCGCGACGGATACCTCGACCGCGTCGCCGGCGAGCTCCTGCACGAGCGCGCCCCATTCCGGCTCGCAGGCGAAGACGGAGAGCTTCGCGTGGGCGGGCAGCGAGACGACCAGCGCCATCGCGAACAGCAGCTTCATGTTCTTCATGTTCGTCTCCTAGAACTTGTGCGCGCCGTGCGCACCGAAGCTCACCTGGTACTGCAGGGTGAGCACGCGATCGCTGTCGTCCTCATTCGGACGGTCGTAGGAAAGCAGCAGGCGCAGCAGGCTGAACTCGCTGTTGAGCCAGGTGAGTACGACGCCGTGGCGGTACGGATCGAAGCCGTTCGCGTACGGCGTGTCGTCGCCGGCCCAGAGCTTGTCGTAGCGGTAGCCCGTCTCCCACTGGCGGTTGATGCGGTACACGCCTTCGACGTAGGCACCGCTGCGGTTGCCGTTCCACGCAGCGGGTGCGAGCACGCCGTCGGGATCCACGAAGTCGCCGTCGCGCGATTCGTGGAAGTACTCGCTGCGCAACTGGATGCCGCCGTCCTTCGTGTTGCCGTCCGGGGCCCACTTCCAGGTGAAATCGGCGAGCCAGAGCTGCTCGTCGCCACTGAAGCCGTCGCTGCCGTCGCGCGCGTCGGCGTCCAGGTACGAGACGCCCGCGAGCCACGAATTCTCGTCGCCGACATCCCCGCCCGCATGCACTGCGAGCGTGTACGCACCGACGCCGTCATGCGAGGCGCCTTCGGCCGGGACCGCGTTGCCGCGCAGCGCTTCGCCGCTGAACTCGAGGTACGTGTCCGTCGGCGCGACCCAGCGCACCTGCACGCCGTCGTCGCCGTACTGGTTGCCGAGGAACGCCTGGTACGCGAGCGGGCGGTCCGGGAACTTGTCGGTGTGCGTGTGGTGCGAATTGAGGTAGCCGATGTTCGAGAAGAAGCGCCCCGCGCGCAGCGACCATCCGGCCGGCAGCGCCGTCGTGTCGATGAACGCTTCCTCGATGCCCACCGAGTCCGCGCCGTCCTCGGTTTCCGCGGCGAGCGTGAGCTGGCCGTAGAACTTGTCGTCCACGTTCGCGGCGAGCGAGAGCTCCGACTCGCCGAGCGACAGGCCGTCCGCCGACGGCTCGCCCTCACCGACGAGCGGGAAGCCCGAGCGCGCGTAGGCGTCGCCGTCGAGCGAGTGGTGCGCGTACTGCCCGTCGAGGATCACGCTGATCGCGGGGTTGAACGCGTTGCCGCTGCTGTCGGCGGAGGACGCTGCCGACGGCGGCGGTGCAGCCGGTGGCGCGGAGGCGACGGGCGCCGATTTCAGCTGCGCGATTTCCGCGCGTGCCGCCTCGAGCGCGGCGAGCACCTGCGCGGTCTGCTCGCGCATGGCCTGCGCCTGCGCTTCGAGCGCGGCGATGCGCGCTTCGAGCGCATCGGTATCGGGTGGGTTTTCGGCGAACGCGGCCGTGCTGGCCGCGAGCAATAGCGCGGGTGCGAATGACTTTCGCATGATGGAATTCCGTTCGATCGTGACGAGGACGCGCGCAGGCACGAGTCGCGTGCAGGCGGCGTTCGGGTACGACGCGGCCGCGCGGGCCGCGGTGCCGCGATCAGGCGATCGGCGGACGGAACGGGACGCCGCGGCCCGGATCGGGCGGTGGCGATTCGTCGCGCACCGTCGGCCGCAGGTGCGGCGCGGGCGCGGCAGGCAGGGTGTACATCGTGAGGTGCGCGGGCACTTCGGCGGCCGTCGCACCCTGCAGCCAGTCGTGGTCGCCGTGCGTGTCGCCCTGGTCCCTGGGGCCCGGCTCGTCGGCGAGGTGCACGTGCGGCGCGTCGGCATGGCCGTGCAGCGCCGCGTGGACATCGCACGCGATGATCAGCACCGGGCGCAACAGCACGCCGAGCACGAGCATCGGCAGGAGCCACAGGCGCAGGCGGCGGGCGAGGGCGCGGGACATGGACGGCCGAGGTTATGCGACGC
>CALKUS010000296.1 GCA_937996755.1 uncultured Pseudomonadota bacterium
CCTCGGGCCAGGGCTTCACGGTCGAGGCGAACCCGCTGACCGGCGTCTTCTTCGCCGCGTGGTACACGTACGTCCCGAACGGTGCCGGCTCGGGCGACGCGGGACAACGCTGGTATTCCGCGCAGGCGACGTTCGCGCGCGGCGCGCGGACGATCCCGGTCACGTTGTTCGAAACGCTCGGCGGCCAGTTCGACACGCCGACGCCCGCGGGACAGGCGACGTCCGCGGTCGGCACCGGCACGTGGACGTACCAGGGCTGCACGGCAGCGACGTTCACGTACGCATTCACCGGCGGCACGAGCGCCGGACGCACGGGCACGATCGTGCTGCAGCGGATCGGCGGTGCGCCGCCGGGATGCGCGCCGTAGCGCAGTGCGTTCGACGGCGGCGCAAGTCGACTACGATGCGAGGCCTGGACCGCGCGCGCGGCCACCATCGGAGACGACCATGAGCCGGACCCTGGGACGAATCGCTGTAACGGCCGTCGCGCTGCTGTCACTGACTGCGATCGCCCTGCCCGCCCACGCGCGCATCGGCAGTTGCCCGGGTTGCGGCACGGTGACGGACTTCGACGCGATCTTCTACGCGCGCGACAGGGCGGCGGACGGCGCAGCGCCGGGAACGATCATCGGCGGCACCGCAACGGGCAAGGCGGGAAAGACGAAGACGGCGACCGGCGTGGCCGTCGCTGGCCTGGTCGGACGCAAGGCGAGCGGGGCCGCAGGCGCCGACGACGCGCGTGGACTACGCCTCGAGGTGAAGATGGACGGCGGCGGCCTGCGCACGATCGAGATCGTCGACGGCGTGCGCGTGTACAAGGGCGACCGCCTGCGCGTGCACACCGACCACGTCGAGATGCTCGACTGACGATCGATGGCCGAAGCGAGCACGGAAAGCTGGACCTGCCCCGGCTGCATGACGGTGCTCGCGTCGCGCTTCTGCCCGCGATGCGGCGAAGCGCCGGTGCCGAAGCGCGAGCTGACGTTCCGGCGCGTGCTCGACATGGCCTGGAACGAGATGACGAGCCTCGACGCACGCACGTTGCGCTCGATCGCGAAGCTGCTGCGGCATCCGGGCGAGCTGACGCTCGCGTGGACGCACGGCTTGCGCAAGCCGTTCATCGCGCCGTTCCAGCTGTTCCTGCTGATGAACGTGCTGTTCTTCGCGACGCAATCGCTCACCGGCGAGAACGTGTTCAGCTCGACGCTCGATTCGCACCTGCACCACCAGGACTGGAGCGAGCTGGCGCAGTCGCTCGTCGCGCGCCATCTCGCGGGCGCGCACACCACGCTGGACGCTTTCACGCCGTTGTTCGACCAGGCAGTCGTGCTGAACGCGAAGTCGCTGATCCTCGTGATGGTGCTGCCGTTCGCGCTGCTGCTGCCGCTCGCTTTCCTTCGCGAGCGACGGCCGTTCGTGACGCACGTGACGTTCGGGCTGCACCTCTACGCGTTCCTGCTCGTGGTGTTCAGCGTCGCGCTGGTCGCCGCGCGGCTGAGCGCTGCGCTCGGCTGGGGCGGCCTCGACACGCCGCACGTGGACACCGTGCTGACGCTCGCGAACCTCGCCGCCTGCGCCACGTACATTGCCGTCGCGATCGGGCCGGTCTACGGCACCAGCGGCACGGCGCGCATCGTCAAGGCGCTGTGCCTCGCGCTCGCGGTCGGCGCGATCGTGCTCGCCTACCGCATTGCGCTGTTCCTCATCACGCTCTACACGACCTGATCGGCGCGCCCTCCATCGGCGCGCCTGTTCGTCAGTTCGGGCGCCAGCTGATGGCCCGCACGCACGGGCCTTCCGCGCCGCTCACCGCCGCGGTCGCGGACTCCAGCAGGTATTCGCCCGGTTCGAGGTATTCCGGCTTCGCCGCGCGCGTCTTGCAGTAACCTTCGCGAGCGAGCTGCAGTTCCTTGGCGGCGATCTCGCCGGGCAGGCCTTCCAGGATCTTCACTTCGTTCATGGCGAACCTCGATCGGTGGGTACGGGTCGATGCTATCCAGCACGTGGGGGCTGGCAGGTTGCCGTTGGTGCCAATCGGCAAACTCTGACGGTTCGTTGCGTTTCCCGGCCCGCCGGCAGGCATGCTGCGGGCCTTGTTTGCCCGCACGATGAACGACGAGGAGCTTTTCGCATGTCACGGCTTGCCTGGTTCGCTGCACTGGCTTCCTTCGCGTTGCTCGCCCACGGACAAACGCCGGAAACCGGCACGGCGAAGTCCCGCGATGGAACGACCATCGCCTACGACAAGTGGGGCAGCGGCCCTTCCGTCGTCATCGTCGGTGGCGCGCTGTCCGATCGCGCAGGCGCGGCGGAGCTCGCGAAGCTGCTGACCGCGAGGTTCACGGTCTACACCTACGACCGCCGCGGTCGCGGCGACAGCGGCGACATGAAGCCCTACGCCGTCGAACGCGAGATCGAGGACCTCGACGCGGTGATCGAGGCAGCTGGTGGCTCGGCGCTCGTCTACGGCAAGTCTTCCGGTGCGGCACTCGCGCTCCAGGCGGCGGCGAAGCCCGGCAACCGGATCACGAAGCTCGCGCTTTACGAGGCGCCGTACAACGAGGCGAAGGGTGCCGTCGGCGAATGGCGTGCGTTCCGCACGCGGATCACGCCGCTGCTGCACGGACGCAACTACGACCAGGCCGTGGTCGAGTTCCTGAAGTTCGTCGGCGCGCCCGACGACGCCATCGCGAAGATGAAGGCATCGCCCGCATGGGCAGGCATGGTGGCGATGGCGCCCACGATCGCGTACGACAACGTCGTGCTCGGCCGGGATCGCGCGGTTCCGGTCGCGCTCGCCGCGAACGTGGCCGTTCCCACGCTGGTCATCGACGGCGGCGCGAGCGCGAAGACCATGCCCTACATGCGCGCGACCGCGGACAAGCTGGGTGCCACGATCCCGAACGCGAAGCGCCGGACGATCGCGGGCCAGGCGCACGACGTGAGCCCGGCGGCGATCGTGCCGGTGCTGATCGAGTTCTTCCAGTAGCGACGTCGCGCCAGCGGGTCAGGCAGCCCTGCCCTGCCTGCGGCTGATCGTCTCGCGCGCCAGGCGCACGAATTCGCGCGCGGTCGGCGCGGCGAAGAGGAACGAGCTCGCCATGTACGTCACGCCACCGATCGCGATCTGCAGCGCGATCGCCACGAGCGGCGCGAGCAGCAATGCCTGCGCTTCCCTGCCGACGACGAACACCACCACGAACATCAGCGCACAGGCGAGCAGCGGTCGACCGACGCCGACGAGGTAGGCGACGATCGGCATGCCCGTCGCACGACCCGCCGCGACCACGGTGACGATCGTGTGCAGCACGTACCCGATGCAGGCACCGACGCACGCCCAGAGCGGACCACCGAGCCAGCCCATCGCACCGACCAGTGCCAGGACGATGATGCCGCGCAAGATCGCGAGGATCATGATCACGCGCGTCATGCTCGATGCCTGCAGGTAGGCGACCGCAGGCCAGGTCATCGGCCGGAACACCGTCATGATGCTGAGGATCATCAGCATCGGCGCCATGGGCGCCCATTGCGCATTGAAGAGCGCCGGGACCAGCACCGTCGCGATCGCCCCGAGGCCGACGCCGAGCGGCGAGATCACCAGCGAGATCAGCGCGGCAGCGCGTACCACCGCGGAATGCCGTTTCGACTCCTCCATCAGCGAATAGGCAGGCATCAGCACGTCGCCGATGTGCTCCGCGACGTTGGTGATCGGCATCTCCGCGAGGCTGTACGAGAGGTTGTAGCGCGCCATCACGTCGGGACCGAACAACTTCGACATCAGCAGGCTGTCCCAGCGCGTCGCAGCGCGATCGGCGAGCGCGGTGATCATGATCGGCAGGCCATAGCCGAACAGCGAGCGCGCGACGGGCCATCGCAACGGCGAAACCCTCAGCCACTGGCTGGACGGCGACACGTAGAGGAACAGCACCGTCGCAAACACGGAACGAAGCACGGTCGCGTAAAGGATCGCGAATGCGCCGAATGCGGACACGAGGGCGAGCGCCGTCGCGGTGAACAGCACGTCGGAGGTGCCGTTGATCATCGCGATGTCGCGAAAGCGCAGCGCACGCATCAGCAGCCGCTCGGGGACGTAGCGCACCCGCTCGACGACGTGCGCCAGCGCGAACCCGGGAAGGAACTGCGCCATGTCCGGCGAGCCCAGCCAGTCCGACAGCGGATGCCGCAACGCGACGACCACCACCATCGCCACGATGCCCAGTGCGACGTGCAGCACCATGGCCTGGAACGAAACCTCGGCCGGAGACTTGTGCGCGATCAGGTACTGGCCGAAGGCGAAGCTGGTGAACGTCGCCGCAGTCAGCACCGTGATCGATGCGACGAGCACCGCACCGTACGCGTCCGGGGCGATGAAGCGCGTGAGGATCAGCGTGCCGACGAGCTGCACCACCCGCGAGCCCACGCCGAAGAGCATGTTCCAGGCGACCCCGCGAGCGGCGGTGCGCGAAATGGACATGTTCAGGTGAAGCTTTCGCCGCTCCAGCGCGTGACGAGCTCGATCAGCGCGTTGCGCTGGGCGAGCTCGGTGAACACGTGGTTGGCGATGGGGAAGAACGCGAGCTCCAGCCTTCCGCGCAGGGCGGGAAAAACCTCGAAGAGCTGGTCGCGATGGTTGTAGCGCCTGCCGAGGCTGCCCGAGTAGACGCCCAGGATGCGGATGCCGCGATCGAGCAGGCGCGTGAGCAGCTCGCCGTACTCCGCCTTCGGTGGCGACTGCCGCCCGGCCGACTCCGAATCGGGGTGGTCGCCGGGGCGCCGCCGCTCTCCGAAGCGCCGCGCCAGTCGCCGGAAGCGTGCGCCCAGTGATCGCAGGTAGTGGCGAGTCGCCGGGATCGGCTGGCGCAACCGGATGGAAACGCGACGGCGAACGTCACGCCAGTGGGCGTGCCGGGTCGCGTACGCCGGCGCGTCGATGAGGATGAGCCCCACGACGCGCGGATCCGCCTCGGCCGTCGCCAGCGCGTTGTCCGCGCCCGAGCACAGGCCGAACAGCACGAAGCGCACGATGCCGCTGTCGGCGGCGATCCTGTCCATCGCTGCCCGCGTGTCCGCCACGGCACTGGCGCGAAACGTCAGGTCGCCCGGCACCCCGCGACTGTCGCCGATGCCGGACAGATCGAGGCGCAGGCAGGGAAAGCCCGACCGGGCGAGCCGGCGTGCGAGGACGACATGAAGCCGGTGCGGCCCCACCCGATGCAGGACGCCGGCATTGAGGAAGATGACCATCGGGCGGTCCGGGCCGGGACCGCTGCGCTCACCGGGGCCCGGGTCGGCCTCCGTCGCAATGGCAACGATGTTCGATTCGGCCCCCAACTGCAGAATGCGCTCGCGGTGGGGTCTTGAGCCGTTCGCCATCGTCCGTCTTTCCGCGGGTTCCGTTAAGCTGACTTTAGGATGAATCCGACGTCCACGTCAGTGTTCCACTTCGGCTCGGCGGAGCGCTACCTGGTCGGTACGCTCCACTACACGCCGCGCCTTCGCCGGCGCAGTGCGGCCGTACTGTTGTGCAACCCGATGGGGGAAGAGGCGGCGCGTGCACACCGCCTCTACCGCGTGCTCGCCACGCAACTCGAGCGCGCAGGCTACGCTGCGCAGCGCTTCGACTACGTGGGTACGGGCGACTCCGCCGGCAGCGACGAAGACGCCACGGTCGCCAGCTTCAGGGACGACATCGAGCTCGCCGCGGCCGAGCTGGCGCGACGTTCCGGCGTCGATCGCCTGGCGCTGGTCGGGTTGCGGCTCGGAGCGACGCTCGCGGCCCTGGCTGCGGAACGCCTCTGCCCGCGGCACCTCGTGCTCTGGGATCCGGTGGTCGACGGCGCCGCGTATCTGAGGGAACTCGCCACCGCGCATCGCTGCTACATGCGGGGGGAACTCGGCGCGATGGGTTGGCAGGATCGGCTGCGGGTCGATGCGAACGGCGTGCCCGACGAGGCGCTGGGCATCCCCATCTCGAACGAACTCGCGGCCGGGATCGCGGCGATCGACCTGACGCGGTCGCTGCCGAGCGCCGAGCACGTCACCGTGGTCTGCACGCGCGGGACGCCCGACATGGCGAAACTGATGGAACGCTGGTCGGCGTTCGGCGCCGTACGCTGGCTCGACATGCCGGCGAGCGTCTCCTGGAACTCCGATGCGGCGCTCAACAGCGCCACCGTTCCGATCGACGTCGTCCAGGCCATCGTCGCCCGAATCGAAGAGTCGAGTACGTGAGCGAACGGCGTTACCCGACCACCGCGGATCGCGAGTTGCTGGACGCCTGGAATCGCACGACCGTGCGATTCCGGCCCGAGGCCACCGTCCACGCGCTGTTTCGCGAAGGCGCGGGTGCCTGGCCGGATCGTGTCGCGCTCGCGTGGCACGGCGGCCAGCTCACGTACGCAGAGCTCGACCGACGCTCCGATGCGTTGGCCGCGAGGCTCATCGAAGCGGGCGTGCCCGTCGACGCACCGGTGGCGCTCTGCATGGCGCGCTGTCCGGAAGCGATCGTCGCGGCACTCGCCGTCCTGAAGTCCGGCGCCGCCTACCTGCCGCTCGATCCGGACTATCCCCGCTCGCGACTCGAGTTCGCGATCGGCGATGCCGGCGCGACGGTGCTGCTCACCGAAGGCGATCGCGTGGCGGCACTCGCAGGGCTCGCCGCGACGACCATCGCCGTCGACCTGCGGGCGCCGCTGCCGCAACCGCTTGCCGCGCCTGCCGAACGCACCGGCCCTTCGGGCCGCGCGTACGTGATGTATACCTCCGGCTCCACCGGAACGCCCAAGGGCGTGCAGATCGAACATCGCGCCATCGTCCGGCTGGTCGGACGCGCAGGCTACGTGCGGCTGGACGAATCGACCTGCTTCCTGCATGCGGCGCCGCTGGGCTTCGATGCCTCGACGCTCGAGCTCTGGGGGCCCTTGTTGAACGGCGGGCGCGTGGCGATCTGTCGCGACGTCATCCCGAGCGGTCCCGTCGTCGCCGGCCTGGTCGCCGCGTACGGCGTGAACACCGCGTGGCTGACGGCTGCGCTGTTCAACGCGATCGTGGACGACGATCCGGCGCAGCTGCGTGGCATGCGCCAACTGCTGGTCGGCGGTGAGGCGCTCTCGATCCCGCACGTGCGGCGCGCGCTGGCGGCGTTGCCGGAGACCGAGTTGATCAACGGCTACGGCCCGACCGAGTGCACCACGTTCACCACGACGTATTCGATCCCACGCACGCTGCCTGCCGACGCCGGTTCGGTTCCGATCGGGCGGCCCATCGCCGACACGCAGGTATTCGTCCTCGACGCAGCCGGTGAGCTCGTTGCGGTCGGCAGCGAAGGCGAGCTCCACGTCGCCGGCGCGGGGCTCGCCCGTGGTTACCTCGGTCGCCCCGACCTCGACGCCGAGCGATTCATCGAGCGTCCCGCCGTCCCCGGCGTGCGGCTGTATCGCACGGGCGACATGGTGCGCTGGCTGCCGGAGGGCGTGCTCGAGTTCGTCGGTCGCGTCGACCAGCAAGTGAAGGTGCGCGGATTCCGGATCGAGCTCGGCGAGATCGAGGCCCGGCTGGCCGGGTTGCCCGGCGTCAGGTCCTGCGCGGTCGTCGCACGCACGGACGGCGGCAGCGAGGCACGCCTCGTCGCGTACGTCGTCGGCTCACGCGGCGAGCTTTCCGTGTCCGGGCTGCGCGGCGCGTTGAGCGGGGTCCTGCCCGACTTCATGGTGCCGGCTGCGTTCGTTTTCCTGGACGCCCTGCCCGTCACGACCAACGGCAAGCTCGATCGTGCCGCCCTGCCCGCACCCGCCGCGACGCGACCGCCGCTGGCGGAACCGTATCGAGCGCCGCGCGGCGAGCGCGAGCTGCTCATCTGCACGGCCTGCGCGGAGGTGCTGGGCCTCGACCGCGTCGGCGCTCTCGACGGATTCTTCGAGCTCGGCGGCAGTTCGCTGGACGTGCTTCGGCTGCTGCGCCGGCTGCATGCCGCGGGCCTCGGCGACATCGCGCCGACGACGCTGTTCGCCGCACCGACGCCGGCTGCGCTCGCGCGCGCGCTGGGCTCGCCGATCGAAGCTGCGCCGGTGCCGACGCGCGCCGCGCGCGACGCCGGCGACGGCGACGACGACAACGAGCCGATTGCGATCATCGGCATGGCCGGGCGGTTCCCCGGCGCTACCGACGTCGAATCGTTCTGGCAGAACCTCTGCGCGGGCCGCGAGTCGATCCGCATCTTCAGGCCCGACGAGCTCGATCCTTCGATCCCCGTCGCGCTTCGCGGCGATCCGGCCTACGTTCCGGCACGCGGCGTCCTCGACGACGTTGCGCTGTTCGATGCCGGATTCTTCGGCATCTCGCCGCTCGAAGCGCAGCTGACCGACCCGCAGCACCGGCACTTCCTCGAAGTGTCGTGGCATGCGCTCGAGAACGCCGGCTACGTGCCGGAGCACGCACCGGGACCGGTCGGCATTTTCGGCGGCATGTACAACGCCTCGTATTTCCAGCGCCACCTGGCGCCGAGGCCCGACGTTTCCGGCCGCATCGGCGAGCTGCAGCTGATGCTCGGCAACGAGAAGGACTATCTGACGAGCCGCGTGGCGCACAAGCTCGGGCTCTCGGGCCCGGCGATCAGCGTCAATACGGCGTGCTCGACGTCGCTCGTCGCCGCCACCATGGCGATGGCCAGCCTGCGCTCGCGCGATTGCGACATCGCGCTCGCGGGCGGCGTGGCGATTACCTGCCCGCCCAACAGCGGGCACCTGTACCAGGAAGGCGCGATGGCTTCGGTGGACGGGCACACGCGCCCGTTCGATGCGAAGGCGATGGGCACGGTGTTCTCCGATGGCGTCGCGATCGTCGTGCTGCGGCGGCTGCGGGACGCGATCGCTGCCGGCGACACGATCTATGCCGTCCTGCTCGGCGCCGCGGTCAACAACGACGGCAGCAACCGCGCGAGCTTCACGGCGCCGAGCCCCGAGGGCCAGGCAGCGGTGATCGGCGCGGCGCACGCCGCAGCCGGGATCGACCCGCGCACCATTTCCTACGTCGAAGCGCACGGCACCGCGACACCGCTGGGCGACCCGATCGAGATCGAAGGGCTCACGCGCGCGTTCCGGCGCCACACCGACGACTGCGGCTTCTGCGCCGTCGGTTCGCTGAAAAGCAACGTCGGGCACATGGTCATCGCCGCCGGCGCCGCGAGCCTGATCAAGGCGTCGCTGTCGCTGCATCGCGAAGCGTTGCCGCCGTCGATCGGGTACGAGAAGCCGAATCCGCAGATCGACTTCGGCCGGACGCCGTTCCATGTGCAGGAGAAGCTGACGCAGTGGCGTCGCGGCGATGCACCGCGGCGCGCGGCGGTGAGCTCGTTCGGGTTCGGCGGCACGAACGCGCACGTCGTGCTCGAGGAAGCGCCGCTGCGTGCGGCAACGGCCCCCTCGACGCGCGCGAACCAGCTGCTGCTGGTCTCCGCTCGTTCGGCCGAAGCGCTGGCGCAAACGGCCGCGCAGCTCGCAGAGCATCTCGCGTCCGCGGCGGCGAACGGCGCGTCGCCCGACGAGCTCGCCGACGTCGCGCACACGTTGCGCGTGGGCCGGCGCGCGTTCGGCCATCGGCGCTGGGTCGTCGCCACGTCGCACGCGCAGGCAGCCGAGCTGCTGCGATCCCCCGACGCGGCTCGTACCGGATCGCGTGAGCTGCCGGCCGATCTTCCCGATGTCGCGTTCCTCTGCCCGGGCCAGGGCTCGCAGTACGCGGCGATGGGTCGCGGCCTGCATGCGTCCGAGCCCGCGTTCCGGCTCGCGTACGACGAGTGCTGCGAGATCATCCAGCGCCTCACCGGCGAGGATCCTCGCGGCAGGTTCTTCTCCGACGATCCGACCGTACTGGTGCCGACGAGCGTCACGCAGCCGGCGATCTTCTGCCTCGAGTATTCGCTGGCGCGGCTGTGGATGAGCTGGGGCGTCGAGCCGGGCGCGTTGATCGGGCACAGCGTCGGCGAATTCGTCTGCGCCGCGCTCGCCGGCGTGATGCGGCTCGAGGACGCGCTTGCGCTCGTCCTCGAACGCGGTCGCCGCATGCAGGCGCTGCCGGCGGGCAGCATGCTGTCGGTGCGCCTGTCGGCGGCGGACCTGACGCCGAGGTTGCCCGACGACGTCGTGATCGCGGCCGAGAATGCGCCCGGCCTGTGCGTCGCATCGGGGCCTTCCGACGCAGTCTCGCGGCTCGAGCACGAGCTGGTCGCCTCGGGCGTGGCCGCGCGCAGGCTCGTGACCTCGCACGCGTTCCACTCCGCGATGATGGACCCCGTCGTCGAGCCGATGGCGCAGATGCTCGCCACGATGGAGCTCCGTGCGCCGAGGATCCCGATCCTTTCGACGGTCACGGCCGAGTGGCTCGCCGATTCCGAAGCGCGGAGCCCGGCCTACTGGGCCGCGCACCTGCGCCGTCCGGTGCGATTCGGCCCCGCGGTCGCTCGACTGCTCGCCGATCCGCGGCGCCTGCTGATCGAGGTCGGCCCGCGCGCGACGCTGACTGCGCTGGCGCAGCAGGCACCGAACGCCGGCGCGAAACGCGGCCGTCCGGCCGCATTGCCGTGCCTCGGCGATTCCGTCGAACGCGAGGACGAGGCGCTCGCCGCCGCGGTCGGCAAGGCGTGGAGCCTCGGCGTCGCGATCGACTGGACGCGCTACGTGTCGCACGAGCAGCGTCGTCGCGTCCCGTTGCCCGGCTACGCGTTCCAGCGCCAGAGATACTGGGTGGACGCGCCGTCGGCGAGCGCGACCGCGACGCCCGATGCGCAGCACGCGCCTGGATCGGTGGCCGAAGCGCATGCCGTGCCGGCGCCGGCAGCCGCCCCGGCTCCGGCTGCGGGCAAGCTGCTCGAACAGCTGCGCCATCTCGTCGAGGACGTTTCCGGCATCGACGTGAGCGACGCCGATCCGGCGGTTCCATGGCTCGAGCTCGGGCTGGATTCGCTGACGCTCACGCAGCTCGCGCTGCAGTTGCAGCGCAGCTTCGGCGTAAAGGTCACGTTCCGGCAGGTGATGGAAGACTATCCGTCGCTGGCCAGCCTCGTGGCGCTGCTCGAAGCGAAGGCCGCACCTGCGTCGACCGAGCCCACGCCGCAGGCCATGCGGCCGCCGCTCGCACTCTCGACGAACGAAGACGAGCCCGCGGCGGGCCCCGTCGCCTACGACGTGAAAAAGGCGTTCGGCGCCATCGCGCGCATCCACACGCGTGCCGACGAGCTGAGCCCGCAACAGCGCGCCGGCCTCGATGCGCTCGTCGCGCGATACACGAGGCGCACCGCGCGATCGAAGGCGTACACCGCCGAGCATCGGCCGCACATGGCCGACCCGCGCGTCGTCAACGGATTCCGCCCGCTCACGAAGGAGCTGACCTACCAGCTCGTGATCGAGCGTTCGCGCGGCAGCCGCGTGTGGGACATCGACGGCAACGAGTACATCGACGTGCTGCAGGGCTTCGGCATGAGCCTGTTCGGCTGGCAGCCGGACTTCCTGCGCGAAGCGATCCACCGCCAGGTCGACCTCGGTTACGAGATCGGCCCGCAGCACGTGCTCGCGGGCGACACGGCGCGCCTCTTCTGCGCAGTCACCGGCGCGCAGCGCGCGGCGTTCTGCAACACCGGATCCGAAGCCGTGATGGGCGCGATGCGCATCGCGCGTACGGTCACCGGCCGCAGCACGATCGCGATCTTCACCGGCGCGTACCACGGCATCTTCGACGAAGTCATCGTGCGCGGATCGCGCAAGCTGAAGACCACGCCAGCGGCGCCCGGCATCCTGCCGGAGTCGTCGCAGAACATGCTGGTGCTCGACTACGGCACGCCGGAATCGCTCGAGATCCTGAAGCAGCGCGCCGACTCGCTCGCCGCGATCGTCGTCGAGCCGGTGCAGAGCCGGCGACCCGATTTCCAGCCGGTGGAATTCCTGCGGCAGCTGCGCGAGCTGACCGAGCAGGCGGGCATCGTGCTGGTGTTCGACGAAGTGGTGACTGGTTTCCGCTCGCACCAGCGCGGCGCGCAGGGCCTGTTCGGCATCGAGGCCGACCTGGGCACCTACGGCAAGGTCGTCGGCGGCGGGCTCCCGATCGGCGTGATCGCCGGCAAGCGCCGCTTCATGGATGCGCTCGATGGCGGCCAATGGCAGTACGGCGATGCGTCGATACCGACCGTGGGCGTCACGTATTTCGCGGGCACGTTCGTGCGGCATCCGCTCGCGCTCGCGGCCGCGAAAGCCAGCCTCGAGCACATGCTCGCCGCGGGACCCGCGCTGCAGCAGGACCTGACGGCCCGCACCGCCGACATGGTCGCGCAGATCAACGCGGCGATGCTGGAGCTCGGCGCGCCGTTCAAGCTCAACACCTTCGCGTCGTTGTGGCGCAACGTCTTCACCGAAGACCTGCCGTACGCGGACCTGATGTACGCGATGCTGCGCGATCGCGGCATCCACATCCTCGACAACTTCCCCTGCTTCCTGACCACCTCGCACACGGACGCCGACATCGCGGCGATCGTGCGTGCCTACCGCGAAGCGGCGGCGGAGATGCAGGCAGCGGGTTTCTTCCCGGTGCTTGCGCCGAGCGTGGCAGTGGACAGCGCATCGGTGGCGTCGACCGAGCCGCAGCGTGAAGTGTGGCTCGCCGACCGGCTCAGTCCACAGGCATCGCTCGCCTACAACGAGTCCATCTCGCTGCACCTGCGCGGCGAGCTCGACGTCGGCGCACTGCGCCATGCCTTGCGCGACCTCATCGCGCGCCACGACGCGCTGCGCGCCACGTTCAGCGAAGACGGCACGCGCCTGCGCATCCCGGATGCGCGGGCGACGCCCGAATTTCCGCTCGTCGACCTGTCCGGCGACCCGTCCACCGCCGAGGCGAAGCTCGCCGCGATCGGCGCGCGCCACGTGCGCGAGCCCTTCGACCTGGAGAAGGGCCCGCTCGTACGCGCGGAGCTCGTGCGGCTCGCGCCCGACCACCACGCCCTCGTCCTCACCGGCCACCACATCGTGCTGGACGGCTGGTCGTTCTGGGTGCTCGTCAAGGACCTCGCGGCGCTTTACGGTCTGGCAACCGGCGCGCGCACCGCGGAGCTCCCGCCTGCCCCGTCGTTCGTCGACTACGCCGCGAACCTCGCCGCGCGCGCCGATTCGCCTGAAGTCGCGCGCAACGTCGCGTGGTGGCGGGAACGTTTCGCGGACGGCGGACCGACGCTTTCGCTGCCCACCGATCGCCCGCGGCCGCGCGTTCGCACGCAAGCCTCGCGCCGCCACGACCACGACCTTTCCGCGCAGCTGATCGCGCAGCTCAGGAAGCTCGGTGCGTCGCACCGCGCGAGCCTGTTCGCGACGCTGCTGGCCGGTTTCGGCGGCCTGCTCAATCGACTGACGGGACAGAACGACATCGTCGTCGGCATCGCCGCCGCAGGCCAGGCCGCGGCGGGCCTGGAGGACCTCGTCGGACACTGCGTGAGCACGTTGCCGCTGCGCCTCGCGATCGATCCTCACGCCGCGTTCGCCGATCTCCTCGCAACGAGCCGCGTCGTGCTGCTCGATGCGTACGACCACCAGGACGTGACGTTCGGCCGCGTGCTGCAGGCGCTACCGATCGCGCGCGACCCCGGTCGCCTGCCGCTCGTGAGCGTGTTGTTCAACATCGATCAGGCGCTCGCGAGCGAGAGCATGGCGATGCCGGGCATCCACCTCGAGCTGGCGTCGAACCCGCGCGTCTCCGAGACGTTCGAGCTGTTCGTGAACGCGGTCGATCGCGGCGCTGCGGGGATGCGCCTGGAGTGCCAGTACAACAGCGACCTGTTCGACGAATCGACGGTCGCACGATGGATGGGCGCGTTCGAGGAGCTGTTGGCGGCGGCGGCCCGCGAGCCGGCAACCGCGCTCGCCCGCCTTCCGATCCTGACGCGCGACGATCGCGCGGCGCTCGAGCGCTGGAACCGGACGGATTCCGACTACCCGCGCGATGCGCGCATCGAAGCGCTGGTCGCGGCGCAGGTCGCGCGCACGCCGGATATTCCCGCGGTACACGCCTGCGACCGGACGCTGACCTACGCGCAGCTCGGGAAGCTCGTCGAACGAGTCGCCGCGGCGCTGCGCGCCGCGGGCGTAACGGCCGGCGACCGCGTCGGCCTGCTGGTCGGGCGCGATTCCATGCTGCTGCCCGCGCTGCTCGGCACGCTGCGGGCCGGTGCCGCGTATGTGCCGCTCGATCCCGCGTTTCCCGCCGAGCGACTGTCGTACATGATCGCGGATGCGGGCATCAAGGCGTTGGCGACCACGTCTTCGCTCGCGAAGGCGCACAGTTGCATGCTGGACGACGTCGCCGTCGTGAAGCTCGACGAGCTGGACGCGAATGCGGGCGACGCGCGCGCGTCGATTCCGTCGGGCGGCAGCGCAAGCGACGAGGCGTACCTCATCTACACCTCGGGCTCGACCGGCAAGCCGAAAGGCGTGAAGGTGTCGCACGGCTGCGTCGTGAACTTCCTGCACGCGATGCAGGATCGGCCGGGGCTGGCCAGCGGCGCGAAGCTCGCGGCCGTCACGACGATCTCGTTCGACATCGCGGTGCTCGAGCTGCTGCTGCCGCTGGCCGTCGGCGCGCAGGTGGTGCTCGCGACGCGCGAGCAGGCGACCGATGGCCATGCGCTGCGCGCCCTGCTCGAGCGCCACGCGGTCGACGTGATGCAGGCGACGCCCTCGACGTGGCGCCTGTTGATCGAGGCGGGCTGGCGCGGCGGCCGCAACTGGAAGGCGCTGTGCGGCGGCGAAGCGTTGCCCGTGGACGTGGCGGATGCGCTGCTCGGGCGCGTGGCTGAGCTGTGGAACATGTACGGCCCGACCGAAACCACGGTGTGGTCGACCTGCGCGCGGATCGAAGCGGGCCAGGGAGAAATCTCGATCGGCCGGCCGATCGCGAACACGCAGGTCTGGGTGCTCGACGAGCACGCGGCGATCCTGCCGATCGGCGTCGCGGGCGAGCTGTACATCGGCGGCGAGGGCGTGGCGCTCGGCTACCACGGCCGCCCCGAGCTGACCGCGGAGCGTTTCGTCGCGGACCCGTTCTCGGATCGCGCGGGTGCACGGCTGTATCGCACGGGCGACCTCGGTCGCTGGCGCAGCGATGGGCAGTTGCAGCACCTCGGGCGCAGCGACCTGCAGGTCAAGGTGCGCGGCTATCGCATCGAGCTCGGCGAGATCGAGCTCGCGCTCATGCGCCGCGAGGACATCGAGCAGGCCGTGGTGGTTGCGACCTCCGCCGAGAGCGGCGATCCGCGCCTGGTGGCCTACGTCGTCGCGCGCGCCGGCACCGAGCCCACCCCGGCCAGCTTGCGTGAATCGCTGCGCGCCGAGCTGCCCGAGTACATGGTTCCGGCGACGTACGTGCCGCTGCCGGGCCTGCCGCTCACGCCGAACGGCAAGCTGGACAGGCGCGCACTGCCCGCGCCGGGTTTCGTCGAGGTGGCGCGCGCGCGCGGTTCGCTGCAGCCGCCGCTCACGCCCGCCGAGCAGGTCGTCGCGCAGGTCTGGTGCGAGCTGCTGGACACCGAAAACGTCGGCGCGGAGGATACTTTCCTCGACCTCGGTGGCCATTCGCTGCTGATCATGCGCGCGGTCGCGATGCTGGAAACACGCACCGGGGTACGCCTGAGCCCGCGCGCCTTCGTGTTCCAGACGCTGGGCCAGATCGCCGCGGAGTACGATCGGGCGCGGCCCGAAGCCGCGTCGTCGGTTCCAGTTCCCGCGCAGGCAACGGCCAACGCGCCGCTCGGACGTGCGCTGCGGCGCGTGCTCACTTTCCTGCGGCCGAAACGGCGGCCTTGAATGCGTGCTAAAGGGTCAGGCGCGCTCGAAGTAGTAGCCGCTGTAGGCGTCGATGTCGCGCCCGCGCGTGAAGGGAATCTCGCAATGCTGTTCGCGGTTGCTCCAGTCGTCGACCACGCGGTAGCCCAGCGCCAGGACGCTGTCGACGAATTCCCTGCGGTTGAAGATGCGGTACGCGTGGAACGCACGGCCGGTCGACTGCACCGTGACGAACGTCTCCCCGTCGTAGAGCGGGATCTTGTTGACCAGCAGGTGCCGCGGCAGCGTCCCGACTTTCGCGAGGATCTCCGGCAGGGACATGTCGACATACTGCAGCGAGCCGGCCGCGAGGAACACCGTGCAGTCCCTGCCGGCGGCGAGGTCGCTCGTGAAATGCAGCCCCTCGGCCCCGCGCTCGCGCGCCAGTTCGACGCCCGCACGCGCGATCGCCGGCACCTCGTAGACGGTCCAGCGCATACCGGGCGGATAATGCAGGTAGTCGCGCCAGCCGTACCAGCTCACACCCACGTGGCCACCGAAGTCGAACAGCGAAGTACCGGCATCGACGAGCGGTCGCAGCCAGTAGAGCACGGCGTAGTCGCTCTGGCAGGCGCGCTCCATCCGATGCCGGTAGAGCCCGGCGAGCTCGTCGTAGTCGTAACCGATGCGTTGTCCGCGCGGGATCGACTTCTCGGCCTCTGCGAACGTCGCATACACGCCGCGGAACCGGTTCGGTGGACGGGTGGCGAAATAGCGAGCGTAATCGTACGCGAGCAGTTGGCGGAGCAGCGGAACACGCCAGGCGTGCCGCGCGGCGCGACGACCGAATTCGACGATGCTCACGCCGCGATGATAGCAACGAGCGGCACGGGGAGAGCACGGTGAATCGCCGCGTGTCGATCGACGAGGCCTCCTTCGATCCCTGGAAGCTCCAGTCCGTCACGCATCGGCTCGGCGACCATCCGCTGTTGCAGATCGATGCGCTCGTGGAGCTCGGTCGCCGCCTGGAAGCGCGCAAGCTGGTGCGCACGCACAGCGACGCCGCGACGGCCGCCACCTCGTTCGCCGACGCGCCCAACCAGCACCCGAACCGCAAGGGAGCGGCGGAGACGCTGGCCGGCATCGCGCAGGCGAACGCCTGGATGTCGCTCCTGAACGTGCAGGCCGATCCCGTGTATCGCAAGCTCGTCGATGAAGTGCTCGATGAGCTTCGCCCGCAGGTCGAAGCCAGGGATCCCGGCATGTGCTATCGCGCCGGCTGGATCTTCGTGTCGTCGCCGGCCGCGATCACGCCTTTCCACATGGACCACGAGCACAACTTCATCCTGCAGATCCGCGGCACGAAGAAGCTGCATGCGTGGGATCCGTTCGACCGCGTGGTGATTTCGGAGCGTGCGCAGGAACAGTTCCACGACCGGCATTCGCGCGAGCTCGTGAAGTGGGACGAGGCGTTTCGCGCGCGCGCCCGCGTGTTCGACCTCGAGCCCGGGCTCGGCGGCTACATGCCGTCGACGTCGGCGCACATGGTGGAGAATGGGCCGGAACCTTCGGTCACGATCAGCTTCACGTACTACACCGATTCGACGCGCCGGCGGGAATTGCTCTATCGCGGGAATGCGCGCCTGCGGCGACTGGGCATCGAGCCGCGACCGGTGGGGCAGTCGCCGCTGCGCGATCGCATGAAGTACGCGCTGCTGGGCGGCCTGTTCAACACACAGTCGGCTGCGCGCCGGCTGCTGGGCCTCGGCGTGCGCGACAACGGCGTCTCTCACGCGCCGGCGTGAGCCGGCTTCGCACCTACTGGATCGCGACGATCCAGAGCTGCGCGCCCTGCTCCGGCTTCGCGGTCCATGTGACGTCATAGGATCCGGCCGCCGTGACGTGCTTCACGGCGACGGCGCACTGGACGAGTGCGCCGGATTCGAGGACCGAATCGATCACCTCGAAACCGTCCCCCGCCCAGGCCTTCTTGTTGCCCTTCACGCCGGCATCGCCCCACCAGAACGACACGAGCGTCGCGGGCCCGGTGGTCGTCACGCGCGAGCTCGTGATCGGCTTGCCGGCGAGCACTTCCGTCCAGGCGAAATCCTGGATCCTTTCGCCGGCAACTTCGACGGCCGCCAGGGTCAGCTCGTCGGCCGCAGGCGTGGTCGTGGAAATGACATGGCCGTCGCCGCGCGGTCCGTCCGACTGCGCGTACAGCGCGGTGCCGGAACGGGGCCAGTTCGTGTACGTGTGCGTCGCTCCGAGCTGGATGAAGGGCGCATCGCCCTTGTTGTCGGCAGGAGGCGCGAACGCACCGACGTCGCCACGTCCGACGCTCACCAGCAGGATCGTACCCGGCCGCGTGACCAGCGGCCCGGTGGACAGGATCGTCTTGCCGTCCTCTGCTTCGTAGCGCTGGAAGACGAGCGCGTGCGCGCCCACCGTCGGCGGCAGCGGCCGGCGCTCGCAACCGAGCAGCGGGACGGCGAGACCCGTCACGAGCACGGCCTTGCCGAAGCGCGCGAGCTGCGCCGCCACGCGCGCCAGCGCTCGATTCGAGCCACCCTTCATGCGCGCATTAGATCACGTGGCGCCTGCCCCGGCGGCCCGCGCGCGCCGCTGCTTCAGTCCTGCCCGTCCTCGCGAACCGAAACCAGCACGAGCGCATCTCCGCACTTCTGGAAGCCGTAATAGTTCCACCATCGGCTGCCGTCGGATTTCTTGCCGTCGACATAGAAGCTGCTCGGGTAGATGCTGCCTTCCTTCGGCGTTCCGGGTTCCAGGAAGCGCCTGGCGAATTCGCCGAGATCGAAGTCGATGCCGGGTAACCCGCGGATCGCGGCGATCGACGCGTCGTCGAAGCCCTGCGCGGCGAGCACGCCCTTCAGGTCGCCCGCCCTGGCGGCCGCGCGGATGCGTTCGTACACGGCGATGGTCGCGGCGCTGTCTTCGCTCTCCGCGGCCACCGGCTGCGCAGCGAGCATCGGCAGGTCGAACGTGAAGTCGCCGTAGTCGCGGTGCCGCGCGCTGCCGCTGATCCGATCGCCGGCCTCGTCGACCGTCGTGGTCCAGTCGTTCGGGGACAGGCTCTTGCCGGTGCCGCCGTACGCATGGCCCCAGCCGAAGTACGGGCTCCTGCCCTCGGCGTCGAGCGTGACTTCGGCGAAGCCGGAATCGCGCAGCTGCGCGAGCGACTCAGCGAACAACCGCGGGCACTTCGACTTGCCGAGCACGGGCGACGCAATCGACTTGCTCGTCGCGTAGACCACCGTGCCGCTGCCGTCCGCTGCCGGATAGGCGAGCCCGTCGACCAGCTCGAACGTTCCGACGTTCACCTCGTCGATCACGCCCTTCACCGGCGGTGGGTACACCGTCGGCGTGACCACTTCTCCAGCCGGCGTGGGTGAAGCGGAGGGAACGCTCGCCGCCGCCGAAGGTTGCGCCTCGGCGTTCGGCGTTTCCGGCGGTGCGTCGCCGCAAGCCGACAGCGCAAGGGTTGCGGAAAGCACCGCGATCCGAACGGATTTCCCAGTCATCGCTTCATCTCCCGGATTGTCGGCACGCGTACGCATCCAGCTACGCAGGACCGCGCCGCGACCGGGCGGCGCACGCACGAAGCGGTCACGGTCATTTGCAAAACGCGTCAGGCTCCATTATGCAGTCTCGACCGCGCAACCCGTTGGTTTCACGCGTGCATTGCCCGGCCGTGCATCCGCCGGCGGCAGCGGCGCGTAGGCATTCGCGCGATACGCGCGCAGCAAGGCAGGCACCGGACATGGGCGCAATCGATAGGCGGCAATTCATGGCTTCGCTGGCGCTCGCCGGCCTCGCCGCATCGGCCGGTCGCGCGTTCGCTGCCGAACCGGCGCCGGTAGCGCCGCCGATCAGGACCGGCGGCGTGCGCCTGATCGACGTGGACGGCAGGTACAAGGTGTGGACGAAGCGCGTCGGCGCGGGCCGGATCAAGCTGCTGACGCTGCACGGCGGCCCCGGTTGCACGCACGAGTACTTCGAGTGCTTCGAGGACTTCCTGCCGGCCGCCGGCGTGGAGTTCTACTACTACGACCAGCTCGGCTCCGCGTATTCCGACCAGCCGCAGGATGCGAGCTTGTGGACGATTCCGCGGTTCCTCGCGGAAGTCGAACAGGTGCGCAGCGCGCTCGGGCTCGACGAGTTCTACCTCTACGGCCATTCGTGGGGCGGCCTGCTCGGCATCGAGTACGCACTGAGATACGGTCGGCACCTCAAGGGGCTGGTCGTGTCGAACATGACGGCGAGCGTGAAGTCCTACGTCGCCTACATCGACGAGCTGCGCGCGCAACTGCCAGCGGCATCGCAGGCGATCCTCGCGAAGTACGAGAAGGCCGGCGAGTACGAAGCACCGGAATACCAGCAGGTGGTCTTCGAGCAGCTCTACACGCGCCACTTGTGCCGGCTCGATCCGTGGCCCGACGCGGTGATGCGCACGTTCAAGCACCTCGCGAAGCCGGTTTACGAGACGCTGCAGGGCAACAACGAGTTCGTGGTCACCGGCACGATGAAGGACTGGGATCGCTGGGGCGACCTCGAGCGCATCGCGACGCCCACGCTGCTGCTCGGCGCGCGCCACGACGAGATCCGCCCCGCCGACATGCAGCGCATGGGCACGCTCATCCCGAACTCGCGCGTCGCGATCTGCGAAAACGGCAGCCACCTCGCGATGTGGGACGACCAGCAGGCGTACTTCGACCACCTGCTCGGGTTCCTGCGCGACGTCGATGCCGGCCGTCCCATCCGCTCAACGACCTAGCCAAAGGGGCCGGGCCACCACGGCGACTGGCACTTGTTGCCTGCGACACTTTGCGGCCCACTCGCATCCTGCGGTCGACAGGCACGGGAGACGCGCATGGACACCCTGCTCGAGCAACTGCGTCTCGCACTGCGCGGCATCGTGCGCTCGCCCGGCTACGCAATCACCGCCATCGTCGTGCTCGCGCTCGGTGTCGGCGCCACGGCGACGGTGTACGGCGTGTTGCAGGGCGTGGTGCTGAATCCCCTGCCCTATCGCGACGCCGATCGCATCGTGCGACTGGTCGAAAGCAAGCTGCCGGAGTTCCCGCGCTTCTCCGTTTCGCCGGGCAACTTCTCGAGCTGGCAGAAGGAAGCGAAGTCGTACGAAGCGATGGCTGCATACAGCGGCGGCTCGTACAACCTCACGGGCCGCGAGCAGCCGCTGCGACTGCGCGGCATGACCGTGACGCCGCGCTTCTTCGACGTGCTCGGCGTGCCGGCGGCGACGGGCCGGGCGATCGCCGAGAGCGATGCGCCGGGCGATGCGGAGCCCGTCGTGCTGAGCCATCGCGCGTGGATGACGCATTTCGGCGGCAACACCGAAGTGGTCGGCCAGGCCGTCACGCTGAACGACAAGAGCTACACGATCGCGGGCGTGATGCCGCCGCGCTTCGATTTCCCGTCGCCCGACGTCGACCTCTGGACGCTCTGGCGCGTCAGCGCCGAGGAAGCGAACCAGCACGGCGGGCACTACATCGGCGTGATCGCGCGACTGGCGCCCGGCGTGACGCCGGAAGGTGCGCACACGGAGCTCGACGGCATCGCCGCGAACCTCGAGCGTTCACTGCCCGACAGCAACACCGGCTGGCGCACGATCGTGCAGCCGCTGCCCGACGTGATGTTCGGCGACGCACGCACCCGCCTGCTCATGCTGCTCGGCGGCGTCGGCCTCGTGTTGCTGATCTCGGGCGCGAACGTCGCGAGCCTCACGGTCGTGCGCGCAACGGGGCGGCTGCAGGAGTTCGCCGTGCGCCGCGCGCAAGGCGCGACGTCGTGGCACGTTGCACGGCAACTGCTCGCCGAGGGCGTGACGCTCGCGTTCATCGGCGGGCTGTTCGGCGTGGTGCTCGCCGCGGTCGCGTTGCCGGTGGTGCGCGCGATGGCGCCGGGCGGCATCCCGCGGATCGACCAGGTTGCGCTCGACTGGCGCATCGCTGCCATTGCCGTCGCGATGAGCCTCGTCGTGGGCGTACTCGCAGCACTGCTGCCGACGTGGTTCGCGGCGCGACGCACGGTCGCGCTCGACCTGCGCGAAGGCGGGCGCGGCACGCTCGGCAGCGGTCGCGCGCGCAGCCGCGCGGCGCTCGTCATGGCGGAAGTCGCGCTCGCCACCGTGCTGCTCGTCGGCGCCGGGCTGCTCGGTCGCAGCCTGCTCAAGCTGACGAGCGTCGATCCCGGCTTCCGCGCCGAGGGCGCCGTGCTCACGATGCTCGCGCTGCCCGACGCACGATACGCCGATGATGCATCGCGGCTCGGCTTCTACCAGCAGCTCGTCGAGCGCGTGTCCGCGCTGCCCGGCGTACAGGCGGCCGGCGTCACGCAGAGCTTCCCGATCGTGTCCGACTACGTGCTGTCGCTGGAGATCCAGGGCCGGCCCGCGCCGGCGCAGGGCAGCGAGCCGAGCGCGAACTACTACGCGGTTTCGCCGGGCTACTTCGCCGCGAGCGGCGTGCCGGTGCTGAAGGGCCGCAACTTCAGCGATGCGGATCGCCCGGATTCACCCCCCGTGATGATGGTGAGCACCGCGTTCGCCGCGAAGCACTTCCCGGACGGCGATGCGATCGGCCAGCACGTCAAGCCCGGCAACGGGCGCGACCAGTGGTACGAGATCGTCGGCGTGGTCGGTGACGTGCGCCAGTACGGCCTCGCGGAGGACGTGTCGGCGCAGATGTACGTCCCCGTCACGCAGGATCCGTTCGACGGCATGCGGCTGGTCGCACGCGTCACGGGCGACCCCACCGGCTACGCGAAGGCCATCACCGCCGCGGTGCTCGAGATCGACGACGACCAGCCCGTGGGACAGGTCACGACGCTGGCGGAAGTCGTCGCGGACTCGCTCGCGACGCAGCGCTTCTCCATGCTGCTCGTGCTCACGTTCGCGATCAGCGCGCTCGTGCTTGCGGCCGTCGGCCTGTATGGGACGATCGCGTACGCCGTGAGTCAGGCCACGCAGGAGATCGGCATCCGCAAGGCCCTCGGCGCGCAGGCCGGCATGCTCCTGCGCCAGGTGCTCGTCGGCGGCGTCAGGCTCGGCGCGATCGGCCTCGCGATCGGATTCGGACTGTCGTTGATGGCGGGCCGGGCGATCCAGGGATTCCTGTTCGGCGTGCAGCCGTACGACCCGATCGTGCTGATCGGCGTCGCGCTGCTGCTGCTCGGTGTCGCCGCGGTCGCCACGCTCGTTCCCGCGTGGCGCGCGTCGCGCATCGACCCGATGGTGGCGTTGCGGCACGAGTAGCCGCGACGCCGCCCGCTGCGGCCGACCCGGCGGCCTCCTCTCGATGACGCCCGCCCCCGGTTGCTTCGACCAATGCCTGCGGTCGCGTCAATTGCTGCAGACCGTGCCGCGCGGGCGCGTGAGCCGCGCGTACTGGTAGGTGCCCGAGCCGAAGCCGGCGACGGTCGAGTCGTACTGGTACGTCACGTTGTCGCAACTCGTGTAGGTGAGCGTGACCGTGCCCCACGACGCGTACACGATCTGGCTGGCGTTGAAGTTGCTGCCGAATCGCGTCGGTTGCGCGGGATAGATCATGTTCGCCGTGACGCGATTGCCGACCACGGTGACGGCGTCGGAAATCGTCCAGAATTGTCGGCCCTGTGGATCCCACGTGTACCAGATCAGCAGCACGCGCCCGTCGTCGAGGAACTCGACGAAGATGCCTTCGTACGCGCGGCTCGGCGAATAGAACGAGCCCGATCGGCCCGAATTCGCGGGTGCAGCGCCCGAGCAGGGCAGCACCTGCGTCAGCCGCAGCGCCTTCACCAGCAGGTCTTCGTAGCCCGAGCCGCTCGCCGCCTGGAACGCGAACTGGCCCGGACGCGCGACGGCTTCGCAGGTGGGAAACACGAACGACGCACCGCCGACGCGCGTGAGCACCACGCGGCTCGGGTCGTAAGCTGCGCCGAACACGCCGCCGCTCGCGACCTTCATCTCGTCGAGCACGGCCGAGTTGCCCACCACGTTGCCCTGCCCCACGAACCACGCGAGGCCACCCGCGGGCGTGTAGGTGAACGTGCCGACCCACGCCTGGTTGCCCTCGAGCAACTCGATGAACGTGCCCTCGCCCGCGCGCGCGGGATCGAACACCGCCGTCGTCTGCGGCGCACCGATGTTCGCGCCCCCCTGTTTCTCGATCACGCCGCCGTCGCACGAGAACACCCCGTTGCCGTCCAGGTCCTGCGGCCGGCCGAGCCCGCGCAGGTCCTTGTAGCCGCACGGCAGCACGCGCGCACCGCCGCTCGTCGCGAGGAGCGCGGAACCGCCGGATTCGAGCGCGGGGCTGCCGTCGCGCGGCGCGATGATGCCGTTCGCATCGGGCGCGGCGAGCTGCGGGTCGGTGTTCGGCCGGTCGCCCGCGGCGTTGAGGAAGCACGAGCCGTCGGACGAGATGTTGCCGCCGAGCGACTGGAACGCGCCGCTGCCGAAGTCGCGACACAGCGCCTTCGCATTCGCCTGTTGCGGAGTGGCGTTGCCGCTGAACGTGTTGTTCGCGAGCACCACGCGATCGGTGGAGTCGATGCCGTTGCCGGGGCTGGCCACGACGAGCGTGCTGCCGGTCACGCTGACGGCGCCGCGCGGATCCTCCACGCGCGCGTTCGGGCACGGGCCGCTGAACTGCGATCCCGAGACGAACACCCCGCCGGTGCCGTCGCTGTTCACGTCGCAACCGAACACGCTGGCCGTGTTGTTCCTGAGCTGGCTGGTCTCGATCGAGATCGAGCGGCTCGAAGTCGTCGAAATGCCGCCACCACGCGAGGCGCGGTTGTTGTCGAACGTGGCGTCGGTGACGCCACCCGTCGCGGTGCCCGAAAACGCGATGGCGCCGCCGTCGCCGCTCGCGCTGTTGTTGCTGAACACGGTGCCGCTCGCGCGGAACTCGCCGCCGGTCGCCTGGATCGCGCCGCCGTTGCCGGTGACCGAGAAACCCGAGACCGCGCCGCCGAAGATCTTCAGGAAGCCGCCGCTGCCCACCGTCGCGGCCGGAAAGCCCGCGCCGGCGGCGACGAACTGCGCGCGCGGCGTGCTCGAGCCGGGCGCGCTGGCGACGATGACGACCGAGCCGGTCACGTTCGGCAACGGTTGCGTGAGGTTGAACGTGCCGCTGACGTTGATGATCGTCGTGTTGCCGGGGCCGCCCGGCAGCTGGTTCGCGGCCAGGATGGCGTTGCGCAGGCCGTTGAGGTCGCCGGGCGCCACGTCGACCGTGGTGTCCGCGGAAACCGCGGGCGTGGCCGCGAGGGAAGCCAGCAGGAACGCGCGCCGCAATTGGACCGCGAGAGAACGCATGGGTCGCTCCGATGCCGCGCGGATTGCGCGGTGCCGGCTACCCATGCGCCATTTCCCGGCCGATCGCGCCAGCGGTCAGCGGACTTCGCTCACGACCGAATAGATGAACTGTCCCGGCCGTACGGTGCAGCGCACCGACTGCGGCACGAAGACGGCCGCGTCGACGGGCAGGTCGGCAGTGCCGATCCAGGGCCGCTCGGGCACGCTCGCCACGAACACGGGGCGTGCGGGCGTCGCGGGCCACGCGTTGAGGAAATAGCACTTTCCCCAGCGCCGCGCGTCGTCGAAGTAGGTCACCGATGCGCCGATCATCACGGTGCCGGGCGGCACCGACGGCAACTGGCAGACGACCGTCGCCGCCTGGTCGGAGGTGCCGGGCGCCGCATGGATGTTGCGCGCCGTGCCTTCGCGGAAATCGAGCTTGTCCGCATCGCCGGCCGTGGCCGGCTGGCACGCCACGCCGGCGTGGAAGAGGATGGCGAGATCGGAAGAGCACACGTCTGAACTCCAGT
>CALKUS010000297.1 GCA_937996755.1 uncultured Pseudomonadota bacterium
ACCTGTGGGCGAACAAGGACAAGTACGAGAAGACGGTCTATCGCCTGCCGAAGGCGCTCGACGAGGAAGTCGCGCGGCTGCACCTGGAGAAGATCGGCGTGAAGCTCACGAAGCTCACTGCCGAGCAGGCTGCGTACCTCGGCGTGCCGGTCGAGGGGCCGTACAAGCCGGAGCATTATCGCTACTGATTCATCTCGATGGCCGGAAATCGGAAATCGGAAATGGGAAATCGGGAAAAGCCCCGGCCAGCCCACTACGATCTCGAGGTCTGGCAAGACGCAATGCGGCTGGCGCGCGACGTTTACCGCGCGTCAGCCGAATTTCCGAGCGACGAACGCTACGGACTCACTGCCCAAGTTCGTCGGTCCGCAGTGAGTATTCCCTCGAACATCGCCGAGGGTGCTGGCCGCGGCAGCAAGGCTGAATACTGCCGGTTTCTCCTCATCGCCCGTGGTTCCCTGATGGAACTCGACACGCAGCTCTGGATCGCGAAGGACCTCGGGTTGATCGAGGGCGACGAAGCAATTCGTGAGCAGATCTTTCGCCTCGCCGCGCGAATGAACCGCTTGATCGCGTCAAAGCGCTAGTTCAAGCCACGACGTCAGGGCGTACGTCTCCCCGCTCTTCCGATTTCCCATTTCCGATTTCCGATTTCCCGTTCGGATTTCGCAGTTCTGCTTGCAGCTTCGGCAATCGTTTCCACGAATCACGCGCGCGCAACCGCGCGTTGTATTCGCAGAACGACACGGCGTTGCCATGCGTGTCGAGGATGTGGTGGCAACAGGCTGACACGCGATCCTGGTCGTAGTTGAACCGGTCCATGAACGGCTTGATGGCGATGCCGAAGACGTCCTGCGGGCGTACGAGCTTGCGAGCGAATCGCGCCAGCCAACCGCGGATGCCGCGCTTCGTGCCGACGATGCCCTGCATCTCCTGCCTCGAGAGCAGCGTCTTGTACGCGACTTCGTTCATCACGGCGTCGAGGTCGACGTGGCGCGCGATGTTCGCGAAGAAACCGAAGCGCCGCGCAAACAGCGTGACCCAGCCGCAGTTCGGGTGGCTGCACGGGATCGGCAGGAAGTCCT
>CALKUS010000298.1 GCA_937996755.1 uncultured Pseudomonadota bacterium
GCGCCACGAACCGGGGAGATGATCATGCGAACCTTGTACCTGGGGCTGGCGCTCGCGCTGGCCGGCAACGCCTGCGTCGCTGCGAACGGGATGCGGGAGGCGCGCGGACCGGGCGTCGTGCCGCCCGACCAGCTCGGCCGGTACTGGGTGCTCGACGCGAAATCGCAGAAGGCGCTGCCGAACCGCAAGGGCGGCAAGGTGCCGGGCTGCGCGTCGGCCACCTACATGATCGACTCGGAAGGCAACACGATGGGCATCGAGACGGTGCGCTCGCAGCCCGAGGGCGAGTACGACGGCGACCTCGAGAAGTTCCTGCAGCGCGCGCACTACGACATGGCCGCCGGCGCCGAAGGCGACTCGGTGCACACCTACCTCACGCTCGTCTGGGACGGCAACGACGCGTCGCAGCATGCCGCGCTCGAGCAGGCGTGTGCGGTGGCCGGGCCGTGAAACTGCTCGTGCCGTTGTTGCTGCTGCTCGCGTCGCCCGCTGTTCCCGCAGCGGGCGACGACCTGCTGGCGGTCGGCCCCGGCGACCTGCCGAAGGTCTGGAAGCTGCAGCCGAAGAAATGGCGGGTCGACCTCGACGCCGCGGAAACGAAGTCGAGCGTGGGCTGCGCGGCCGTCTCGTTCATCATCGAGCCGAACGGGCGCACCAGTAACTTCAAGCTCCTGCGCAGCGTGCCCGAAGGCGACTACACGCGTGCCGCGAAGGATCTCGTCGAGCAGTTCCGCTTCGATCCGGGCCCGCTGAACGCGAAGAAGGAGGCGGTGTTCACCTACCTCACGGTCACGTTCAACACCCGCCGCGACAAGACGCTCGGCAGCAACATCCGCCAGCCGATCACCATCGATTCCCGGCTCAACCGGATGTGCGCCGTCGAAGGCTTCGATTTCGGCGGTTGAGGCGGGCGTCGTTGCCGATTTCCGGGTGTGGCCGATTTCGGCCCGCGGGCAGGTCTGGCCTATAATCCGCGGCTCGACGAACAGACCCGGCAAGCAGAAATGAGCATCGACCAACTCGAACAGATCGCCCGCGCGATGGTTGCGCCCGGCAAGGGCATCATCGCGATCGACGAATCCAACACCACCATCAAGAAGCGCTTCGACGGCGTCGGCATCGACTGCACGGAAGAGAACCGCCGCTTCTACCGCGAGATGCTGCTGACCACGCCGCAGCTCTCCGACCACATCTCCGGCGCGATCCTGTACGACGAGACGCTGCGCCAGTCGTCGCGCGCCGGCGTGCCGTTCGCGAAGATCATGATGGACAACGGCATCCTGCCGGGCATCAAGGTCGACAAGGGGCCGGTGCCGCTCGCCGGCTTCCCGGGCGAGGTCGTGACGGAAGGCCTCGACGGCCTGCGCCAGCGCCTCGAGGAATACGCGAAGCTCGGCGCGAAGTTCGCCAAGTGGCGCGCCGTGATCGCGATCGGCGAGGACATGCCGAGCTCGACCTGCATCGACGCGAACGCGCACGCGCTCGCGCGTTACGCCGCGCTCTGCCAGGAAGCGGGCATCGTCCCGATGGTGGAGCCGGAAGTGCTCATGGACGGCGACCACGACATCGAGGTCTGCTACGACGTGACCGAGGCGACGCTGCGCTCGCTGTACGGCGCGTTGTACGAACAGAACGTCATGCTCGAAGGCACCATCCTGAAGGCGTCCATGGTGCTGTCGGGCAAGGACGCGGCCGAGCAGGCATCCGTCGAGGAAGTCGCCGAGGCCACGCTGCGCTGCCTGAAGTCGGCGGTTCCGTCGGTCGTGCCGGGCATCGTGTTCCTCTCGGGCGGCCAGTCCGACGAGGACGCGACGGCGCACCTCAACGCGATGAACCAGATGGGCCCGCTGCCGTGGCCGCTGTCGTTCTCGTACGGCCGCGCGATGCAGTCCGCCGCGCTGAAGCTCTGGTCGCAGGACCTCAACGCGAACTTCGCATCCGCGCAGAAGATCGTCGCGCAGCGCGCGCGCGAGAACGGCCTCGCGGCGCTGGGGCGTTGGAACAAGGCGGCGTGACCCTTGCCAGGAGTTGAAATCCCTCTTCCTGGAAGCTGCCTGAAGGCAGCTCGAAGGAAGTGGGAGCGGTCCATGACCGCGATCACGAAAGGCCCCGCTCGTGCGGGGCTTCTTGTTTCCGGTGACTCGGCCGAAACGCTTTCGACATCGCGGCTATGAGCCGCTCCCACTTCCTCCGAGACGCGTCTCGCGTTGTGGTTTCGCCAAGGCCATGTGGTAGAGGGACAACATCGAAGCCGAGAAGCACGCGAAGATCACTCGCCTCGGCCGAGCGTAATTCGCCACCCAATCCCGCACCTCGCGCACCGCGATCGGCACCGCCAGTTCGGGCGGGTAGGCATAGATGCCGCAGCTGATCGCGGGGAACGCGATGTCCTCGAGCCCGTGGTGCTCGGCGAGCGCGAGCGATTCGCGGTAGCAGCTCGCGAGGCGCTCCGGCTCGCCGTGCAGCCCGTCGCGGAAGATCGGCCCCACGGTGTGGATCACGTGGCGCGACGCCAGGTTGAAGCCGGGCGTGATGCGCGCTTCGCCGGTCGGGCAGCGCACGCCCGGCTTCACTTCCGGCAATGCCTTGCACGCGCGCAGCAGCGCGGGCCCCGCCGCCGCATGGATGGCGCCGTCCACGCCCGCGCCGCCGAGCAGCGACTGCGTCGCCGCATTCACGATCGCGTCGAGCGCGAGCAACGTGATGTCCACCTGGCGGGCTTCGATGCGCATTCGCGCAGCAATACCACCGGCGCGCGCCCGCGGGAAGATTTCCTACGCGCCGGCGCGGCGTTTTGCCAGCGCGCTCACAGTTTCGCCCCGGCACTGTGGGAGCGGCTTCAGCCGCGATCTTTTCGGAGGTGCCGCATGCTGGCAGTGGGGAAGGGCGGATACAGCGCGCTACGCCGCGGGCGAGCTTCGGCTCCGGGTCAGGTCTACCTGATCACATGGACAACGTTCGAGCGCAGGCGCCTGTTCGACGATTTCGCGCGCGCGGTTCGCATGAGTCGATCGATCAGCGGGCTTCCGCTGTGGGTGCGGCATCACCTCTTGTGCTGGGTGCTGATGCCGGACCATATGCACCTGCTGGTCGAGCTCGGCGTCGGAGAGGACCTTCCCTTGCTCGTGCAAAAGTCGAAGGGCTGCACCTCACGCACAATGCGCAGCGTCGAAGCCGACATCGGTCCGGTCTGGGCCATCGGATTCCACGATCACGCGGTGCGCAACGACGAATCGCTCGTTGAAATCGCCAGATACGTCATCGCCAATCCGGTGCGAGCCGGCCTCGTGGCGCGGGCGGGACTCTATCCCTTCTGGAATGCCCGGTGGCTCGAATCCGCAACAGATCACCACTGACGTCGCTCCCACTGCCGCGAGTAAGAGATCGCGACTGAAGTCGCTCCCACACAGAGCCAGCGCCCGACACCTAGAACCGATACCGCACCTTCACCAGGAACTGGTCGGCGTCCCTCAGCGTGAACGCGTCCTGCAGCAGGTCTTCGGTGCGGCCGGTGAGGTGGTCGCCGGTGAGCTCCTCGAAGCCGCCGCGGCTGTACACGACGTACAGGTCGGATTGCGGCGCGAAGGTCCAGCGGTAGCGCACCTGCAGGCCGAAGTTGTTGACGGTGAAGTCGTCGATCGCGGTGCCGTCGTCGTACAGCGCGCCGCCCGCGCCGATGCGGCGCGCCTGGCCGTCGTGCGCATCGATCGCGAGCCACTGCAGCTTCAGGCGCAGCTCGTGGTTCGCGGCCGGGAAGAAGTCGACGTTCAGGCCGCTCGCCACCTGCTCGCGCGCGAACGTGGCGAGCAGGTCGTCCTGCTGCCAGATGAGCCAGTCGCGGCTCCAGCGCGGGTTGAGGTACATGGACAGCGTGAGGTTGTCGCGCGCGAACCATTCGACCTGCGACTCGAGCTGCCACGCGAAGTCGTCGTTGCCTTCCTGGAAGAGCCAGCTTCCGACCGTGTAGCGGAAGTCGCCGAGGCGCTGCGTCTGCCAGTTCTGGAACAGGCTCACGAGGCGCGGATCGAGGTCGACGTTGCCGTTGCCGCGCGAGATGAGGTCGTCGCTGCCGCGGGTCTGCCACATGAGCTCGGAATTCATCGTCGCGCCGGACTTCTGCTGGCCCGCGCGCGTGAGGATGAACGCGGTGGGCAAGCGGTCGCCGCTGTCGTTCGAGCGCACCTGCGGCTCGAACGCCCAGCTCGAGCTCCCGCGCGGATCGTCGGCGCCGAAATCGCTGAAGCGGCGCGTGACGGTGTACTCGAGCTCGTTCAGGCTCGCGCGCCGCTGGAAGCCCATGTCGTTGAAGTCGAGCGAGCGTTCGAAGTGCGTGACCTCGAGCTCGTGCTGCCAGGCGGTCGATGGGTTCCAGAACGTGCGCACCCATGCACCCGTGCCGTCGCCCTCGTCGAGCGGGTCGTCGACGTCGCTCGCGAGCACCATCGCGCTGACCAGCCACTGCGGCGTCGGCCGCCACGTCGCATCCACCGCGTTCACGATGGCGGTGCGGTCGAGGAACGGCCGGTCGGTCCATGTGCCGAGGTAGCCGAGCGTGAGGCCGTCGGCCGCATGCACGAGGCGCTGCGCGTAGAACGCGCTGCCGACGTCGTCGGCGTAGTCGCGCTCGCTCGCGAGCAGCACGCCGTAGTCGAAGCCGCCGGCGCTGCCGTTGAGCTTCACGGCCGCGTCGATCTCGGCCGCGGCACCGGAATCGTCGTCGCGCGGGCCGCCGATGCGCCGCGTGTAGATCAGCAGGCCGGAGTCCGGCGTGCGCACGTCGAACACGCCCTGGTTCTCGGTGAAGAACGGGCGCTTGTCGGTGAAGAAGGTCTCGATCGCATCGAAGTTCACGACCAGCTCGTCGGACTCGACCTGGCCGAAGTCCGGGTTCACGGCGGCGGTGAGCTGGAAGTCGCCGGACGGCTTCCAGAAGATGTCGCCGCCGAATTTCAGCGTCGGGTCGCTCTCGAGCAGGTCGTATTGCGCGGTCGCATACGGGAACACGTGGAAGACCGAAGCCGGGTACTGGTCGACCTGGATGCGGCGGAATTCGGAGAGGTAGCGCGCCTGGTTGTAGCTCTTCGGCGGGGCTGCGCTCCGCTCGGTACTCGCGAAGATCACGCGATCGAACAGCAGCGCGACTTCGCGCGTCGGCGCGGCGCTGTCCTTCATGCTCGCGACCGACCACGGGATCAGCATCTCGGCCGACCACCATTCGCCATCGTCGTAGGCGCCGTGCTCCCAGTCCGCGTCCCAGTCGGAGCTGAACTGGTTTTCGTTCGTGAGCGTGCCGTCCTGGATCGACCCGGACAGCGTCACCATGAAGTTGTACGCGACCTTCGCGTCCGCGTCGAAGTCGATGTACAGGTTCACGCGGTCGCCGGGGTTGTACGCGTCGCGCGCCGTGATCGGCTTGATGTGCTTGGTCGTCGACGGCTGCTCGCAGCGGAAGCCCACGGCGAGGCCCTCGGGCGTGCCGATGACGTACGCCTCCGTGCGATGGCGCGGCGCTCCGAGCGTGTAGGGCTCGGTCACGGCGAAGTCGTCGAAGCGCTGCGCCTGCTGCCACTCGGGCTCGTCCAGGCGTCCGTCGGCGACGATCGTGGCATGCGCGTGCGGCGCGGCCGCCACGAGCACGACCGCCAACAGGGAAATCGGGAAACGCACAGCACCTCCACCTTCGCCTTGTCGGCGGTACGGATGCTGCGCGACTCCGGATGGTTACGGGGTTCGCTCCGGCGCATGCCGGAATCGGGACGGCGCAGCGCGGGCGATGCTAGTCGCCCGCGCCGGCGAAGAAAGGGCCAATCGCTGGCTTGACGCGGGAGACCGTTTCGGCCTCCCGCGAAAATCGGTCCTACTCGAGGCCGTTCGCGAAGATCACGACTCCGCCGCCCGTGCCGACCGGTCCGAGGCAGGACGCCGCGGTCACGTCGTCGGCCATCTGCGACAGGCTGCAGGTCGAGAACGTGCTGGAGCCGTTGAGGATCGGGCTCATGATGCCGGCGCTCGCGCCGACGCACGCGCCCTCGCCGTCGTGTGGCGCGCCGAAGTTGTGGCCCATCTCGTGCGCCATCGTGAGCGCCGTGGTCTGGCTCGCGTCGCGCACCTGGTTGACGCCCACGCCGTAGCTCGCGTTGCAGATCACGCCGATGTACGCGACGCCCACGGTCGAGCCGTCGAAGTCCTTGCCGCTCATCAGGTGGGTGAGGTCGCCGCGCGGCACCTGGCCGCCCGCCACCATCACGCGGAACGCCTCGAGCAGCGTGCTGGAGTTCGTCGACGTGAGCGTGCCGTTGCTGGACAGCGGGCGGATGCTGGACGCCACGACCTGCACGCCGACCTGGTTGGAGTAGATGCCGTCGATCGTGTTGATGCGCGACGCCACCACCGCGCTCGCATTCCCGCCGTGCACGGCCGCGAAGTCCGCGTCCGTGACGACGCCGAGCTCGAGCTGCTTCGTGGCGACGGACACCGCTTCGGGCGCGACCAGCGCTTCGTAGCGCAACGGCGCGACGATGCCGTCGACGCGGTCGACCATGTAGACGTCGGACAGCTTGTAGGCGACGAGGTCGGTGCCGGCGGCGACGGGGCTCTTCAGCTTGCCGCGCACGGCATCGACGGGGTCGACCAGCAGCAGTTCCTTGCCGTCGTACACGGCGCCCGTCCACCGGCCCGCGACCTTCGACAGGCGCGCCCACGAGCCCGGCACGCCGTCGATGGCGCCGGCCAGGAATTCGTTGCCGGCCCCCGCAGCCTTGCCGCGCGTGATCGTGTCGACCTGCGCCAGCAGCGCATCGTTGGCCTTCAACGTGAGCGCCAGCGAGCGCCCGCCCGCTTCGAGCAGCACGCGTTTTTCGCCGCCCTTTTCCAGGCCCACGGTCAGGCGCGCGGCCTGGTGGGACATGATGGCGGCTTCGTCCGGCTTCGCGTTCGCGGCGGCGCAGCAGAGCAGGGCCAGCAGTAGAAACAGCTTGCGCAAGGTGTGTCTCCTCGTGACTTGGGTGCAAGTTAACGGCCCTTGCCGTTGCCCCGCCGTGACGCGAAGCACGCACCGGCGTTGAGCTTTCGCGAACGTTCAGCCCCGGGCCGGGGTCGAAGTGCGT
Organism: uncultured Pseudomonadota bacterium; assembly: GCA_937996755.1. GTDB lineage: Bacteria > Pseudomonadota > Gammaproteobacteria > Xanthomonadales > Ahniellaceae > CALKUS01. The sequence goes on from CALKUS010000298.1 coordinate 7,107, forward strand.
GATGCCCGGAAGGCGGCGCGCGCAGGGCCCGCATCGGGCGCTTCGCCGGACCGGCGGGCCGCGGGTTGCAGCGCAGCATCGGCAACGGGACGGAACGTCCCTTGCGGCGGCCATCACGCGCCGGGCGCTAGAATCGTTGCGCTGCACAAGGCAAGGACCATGGACGACGTTTTCCGCCGCCCCGTGCGGGGCATCCCTACCGTTCTGCTCGTGCTCGCGCTGGCAGCCTGTAATCGCGGCGGCACGGCCGCGCCCGGTGGCGCGCGCGCGCCGGGCGCGCCCGCGCAGGTGACCGTCACCACGGTCGCGGCGAAGCCGTGGTCGGACACGCTCGATGCGCTCGGCACCGCGAAGGCGAACGAATCGGTCACGCTCACCGCGAAGGTCACCGAGACCGTCGAGCGCGTGAACTTCCAGGACGGCGACCTCGTCGAGGCCGGCCAGGTGCTCGTCGATCTCTCCGGTCGCGCCGAAGTGGCCGGGCTGGAGGAGGCGCGCGCCGCGTACAAGGAAGCGGACCAGCAGTACAAGCGACAGGTCGGGCTGGTGGACGCCGGCACCATCGCGCGCTCGCAGCTCGATACGCAGGTCGCTTTGCGCGACGCCGCATACGCGCGCATGCAGGCGATCCGCGCGCGGCTGTCCGACCGCGTGATCACGGCGCCGTTCGCCGGCGTGCTCGGTTTCCGCCAGGTGAGCCCAGATCGGAAGAGCACACGTCTGAACTCCAGTCACGCCAATGTATCTCGT
>CALKUS010000299.1 GCA_937996755.1 uncultured Pseudomonadota bacterium
CGCGCAGTACTACCGCCTCTGCGGCCGCACGCTGGAGCTGGCGGTCACGTTCGATTTCTGAGGTCCTCTCTCTCCCTCCTGAAGCCAGAGCCTTCCAGGGCTCTGGCTGATCGTCTCGAAGGAAGTGGGAGCGGCCCATGGCCGCGATTCCGAAAGCGTTTCGTCGTCACTCCCGGGCGCTCGCTTTGTGAGCGCCCTTTTTTTGCGTGCGCATTTCCCCGAAGTCTTCGCGATCGCGGCCATGGGCCGCTCCCACTTCCTTCGAGCAGTGACTATGCAGTTTCAAGCCTGAAGTCCCCAGGAGGGGGACCATGATTCAGACTGGCTGCGGATTCGGGAACCGGATGATCGCGGTGGTGCCGCCGCCCGTGCGGGCGCGCAACGCCACCGGCCAGCCGAAGCGGTCGGAGAGGCGCTTCACGATGGTGAGGCCGATCCCGTGGCCGCCGGGGCGCGAATTCTTCGTGCGGTAGAACGGCTGGAACACGCGCTCGAGGTCTTCCGGCGAGATGCCGGAGCCGGTGTCCGCGATGCTCACGAAGTCGGCGCCGACCGTCACGGTGATCGCGCCGGTGTCCGTGTACGTACAGGCGTTGCGCAGCAGGTTCGAGACCATCACCGAGAACACGCGCAGCGGCGCGTGCAGCGCGAACGTGCCCTCCTCCACGAGCTCGAGCTTCACGGGCTTGTCGCCGAGCAGCTCGCGCGCGCGGTCGACTTCGTCGACCACGGCGACGTTCGCGATGAAGTCTTCCTCGGGCAGGCCGACGTCGCCCTCGCGCGCGAGGATGAGCAGCGCTTCCATCAGCGCTTCCATCTCGCGCGCCGAGCGCTTCATGCGCATCACCTGGCGCGCGGCGAACGGCGAGAGCTCTTCCTCGTCGAGCAGCATGTCGGCAGCGCCCTTGATGACGGTCAGCGGGCTGCGCAGCTCGTGGCTCGCGTCGCGCGTGAAATTGCGCTCGCGCTCGACGAATTCCTCCAGCCGCGTCGCGAACGTATGCAGCGCGCCCGCCAGCACCTGCACGTCGCCACCCGCGTCCGCGGGAAGGCTGTCCGGCTCGAGCGACTCGAAGTCGGGCCGCTTCGGATCCCAGCTGCGCACCTGGTTCGCGAGCCAGATCACCGGCGATATCGCGCGCCGCGAGGCGCGGTACGTGAGCCACGTGGTGACGTAGATCATCAGCAGCACGAGGCAGAGCGGCACGAAGCCGAACCACAGCGCGAGCCGGTCGACCTGCTCCTGCTCGAACACGAGGTAAAGCCTGCCGGCAGCGCCGTCGTCGACGTAGACGAGGTCGTCGCCGGCCCGCGAGCGGACCGCGTGGTAGCCCGGCTGCAGCGGCACGAGCGCCTCGGGCACGTTGCTGCGGCCGTCGCGACGCGCGAGGTAGCCGTGCATGTTGTAGGTGTCGGGCAGCTCGGACGCCGGGTCGCGCTCGATGCGCGCCCAGTAGTGCGCCGCCTCGTCGGTGAGCGCGCGCTGGATGAGCACGTCGCGCAGCACGATCCACGCGCCGTAGACGCTCAGCAGCGTGGCGACGCTGATCGCGACGATCTGCAGGACGAACGCGACCCACAGCTTGCCGCGCAGCTCGCTTTGCCGCGGCTCGGTCGTGCTGCGCACGGCCGTCGTGCTCACGGAACCCATCCTCAGGCGCTGCGCGCGCCGGGCACGTCTTCGTCGAGGTCAGCGAGTCGATAGCCGGCCGAATGGATCGTGTGCAGCAGCGGCTTGTCGAACGGCTTGTCGATGATCTTGCGCAGGTTGTAGAGGTGGCTGCGCAGCGTGTCCGAATCCGGCAGCAGGTCGCCCCACACTTCGCGTTCGATGTCGCGTCGGCTGACGACGCGCGGCGATTCGCGCATGAGGATCGTGAGCAGCTTCAGCCCGATCGGCGAGATCTGCAGGTCCTTGCCGCCGCGCTGCAGGCGCAGCGTGGCCGTGTCGAGCACGAGGTCGCCCACGCGCAACACCTCGGCGCTCACCTGGCGACGGTCGCGGCGGATCAGGGCGCGCACGCGCGCTTCGAGCTCGCGGATCTCGAACGGCTTCACGAGGTAATCGTCGGCGCCCGCGTCGAGGCCGATCAGCTTGTCCTCGAGCGTGTCGCGCGCCGTGAGCATGAGCACGGGCGTCGAGCGCTTCGACTCCTGGCGCAGGCGCCGGCAGAGGTCGAGCCCGTCCATGCCCGGCAGCATCAGGTCCAGGACGATCACGTCGTAGCTGTTGCTGGTCGCCAGCCGCAGCCCGGTGATCCCGTCCGCCGCATAGTCGAGGCTGTAGCCCCGCCGCTCGAGGAATTCGCCCACCATCTCGGCGATGGCGCGGTTGTCCTCGATCAGCAGGATGAGGCCGGCTGATTCATCGCGTGACTTCATCGTCCCGGCTCCCCGGAATTCCACGGTTTTCACGTTCGTGAAGGGTAGAATGCGGTGGGGTGAGGGCCAAGTGAAATGGGGTGAGCGGCGCCAGGGGGCCCACCTTCATCCCCGGTCCGGGCGGCTGTTCCTGCCGGCCGGCCCGAGCTAAGGTGGCTTGCCCACGCGACAGGCCCAGGTTCGGGGCCCGTTGCGACTGATTTTCGAGCGATCCATGAATTTCGACGAAAAGCGCAGGCACCCGCGCAAGGACGTCTACATCGCCGCGCTCATCGCGCTGGGCGAAAACGGCTACCTGTCCGAAGTCTGGGACCTGTCGCAGGGAGGCGCGCGACTGGGGCGCCCGAAACGCTGGCAGTCCGACCCGTCCGCCCGGCCGGTCAAGATCTACTTCATGCTCGACCAGGAAACGGTGATCGCGCTGACCGCGCGCATCGTGCGCGTTTCCGACGACAACCTCGGCATCGAGTTCGTCACCGGCCAGGAAGAACGCATCCAGTCGCTGCTGTACGAAGCGCGCTTCCTGGAACAGGCGGCGAATTGACCCTCGCGCGCAGCGCGAGGGTCATCCCGAGCCGCGCAGCGGCGAGGGATCCCGGATTGCGTGACGCTGGCGAAGCGAGATCCCTCACTTCGTTCGGGATGACACTGAAGGTAAGGTGACGCGCATCGTCAGCGACGAATGCACGCCATGTGGAACTACCTCTACCCCATCCTGCTGCTCGTCGCGTCGAACGTCTTCATGACGTTCGCGTGGTACGGGCACCTGAAATACAAGTCGTCGCCCCTCCTCATCGCCATCGTCGCGAGCTGGGCGATCGCTTTCTTCGAATACTGCCTGCAGGTTCCCGCGAACCGTTACGGCAGTGCCGTGCTGAGCGTCGGCCAGCTCAAGGTGCTGCAGGAAGTGATCACGCTGTCGGTCTTCGTGCCGTTCGCGGTCTGGTACATGAAGGAACCCCTGAAGACCGACTACATCTGGGCGGGGCTGTGCCTCGTCGGTGCGGTGTACTTCGCGTTCCGCGACAAGTTCTGAGCGCGCTCTGTCGGCTCCGAACAGGGCGCGATGTACAACAACACTTCGAAGCGACGCCACGCCTTCGCACCTTCGCCGCCTGGAGCGGCGCGGGGTGCGGCCGGGACCCTTCGCGGTCCCGGGGCTCGCCGATCCCGCATGTGCAAGGAGGATTCCTGTGGGAGGGGCGAGAGCCCCGATGGCGAGAACTGTGAGGAAACTCGAAAACCTGGCAGATTGGCTTCGTCGAAGCGGCCCTGACGCTTCGGGAAGTCCAGAGCCGCTTCGACGAAGCCGATCTGCTGTGTTCCCGTGTTTCCTGTAACCACTCGCCCTTCGCGACTTTCGTCGCTCCCACAGACAGCCTCCCTGTGGTCGCCATCCGCAAGACTTGCTCAGCCTTCGGTTACGGCCGCACTTCGCCCTGCATGAGCGCACGAAGTCGCGAAGGCGTGGCCTCGCTCCGAAGGTGCCGTGTACAGCGCGCTCCGCTCAGGTCACTCGGGTGCCCAAACGAGATTGATCGTCGTGAGCGTGTCGGTCTTGTCGATGCCGTCGAGCACGTCGGTGTTGTGGCGTGCCTGCAGCGCGGCCTTCAGCGCAAGCGTCTTGTTGATGGCCACCTGGATGCCGATGTCGTTCTGGACGAACGTGTTGTCGGAGCCGGCTTCGACGAGCAGCGTGTCGAAGAAAGACGTGGTGTCGGTGAACTGGTGCTTGTAGTCGGCCATGCCGCGCAGGATCGCGCCGGTGTCGTCGGTTCCATCGACCAGTCGCGCCTTGCGGTAGCCGGGGCCGATTTCGAACAGCAGCGTCGTGAGCTCGCTCTTGATCGCGAAGTAGCCGTAGCCGATGGACGCGACCGCCTGGTAGTCGAACGCGGCGAAGTCGTCGTTTTCGTAGCGCAACGAGCCGAACACGTAGCTGCGATCGGAGAACTTGTAGCCCGATCGCCCGGAGAGCTCGTAACGATTGGCCGTGACCTCATCGTCGGTCTCGCCGCGCACGTACAGCGCGCCGAGGTCGTGGATCCACTGCTCGTCCTCGCCGTGCAGCGCGAGCTTGCCGTTGATGTTCGTGGTGTCGGAATTGCCCGTCGTGACGACGAGGCCGAGCTCCGCGGCAGGTTTCCAGTCCGTCGCCTGCGCAGCGACGGGCAGCACGCAACAGGCCAGGATGGCCGCGATCTTCTTCATGGCATCGGTCCCTCGGCCTTCGACGAGAAGGCCCGCGCGACGAGCATGACCTCGCGGCGCGGACGATTCACGTGTCCGCGCGGGCAGGACCTGTAAACGTCAGAAACGAATCTTGCCGGTGAGCATCTGGGCGTACATCACCCAGTCGCCGGCGAAGCTGTAGAACGGGTTCCTGAACGTCGCGGGCCGGTTCTTCTCGAACACGAAATGGCCGATCCACGCACACGCGTAGCCGACCAGGAAGGCGGGCAGCACCCACCACCAGTTGCGCGTGGCGATCGCCGTGCCGAGGAATACCAGCGCGAGCGTGCTGCCGAGGTAATGCAGGCGGCGGCAACGGACGTCCGAATGTTCGCCGAGGTAGAAGGGATAGAACTCGGCGAAGGTGGCGAACTGGCGCTGGGTCGTGGCGTTCATGGCGATACCTCCGGCGTCATTCTGCGCCTCGCCATTCCACGCGGCAAGGCTGGCCGTAGTCTGAGTCTGAGTCCGAGTGTGTCCCACCAAACCCTGCGGCACGCTGGGTGTACTCGCACTCAGACACAGACTCAGACCACGACCTTGCTGAACGTTGGAAAGCGCCGGCGCCTAGGAGCGCTCTTCGGCCTTTGCGGCATCCCAGAGCGCGTCCTGCTGCGCCAGGTCGAGCGACTTCAACGACGTGCCGCGCTCGGCCGCGAGTGCTTCCATGCGGCGAAAGCGGCGCTCGAACTTCGCGTTCGCGCGGCGCAGCGCCGCGCCGGGATCGACCTTCGCATGGCGCGCGAGGTTCGCGCAGACGAACAGCACGTCGCCGATCTCGTCCTCGAGCCGCGCCATGTCGCGCTCGGGCGCGGCGAGCTCGGCGCGCACCTCGTCGAGCTCTTCGTGCAGCTTGTCGAACACCGGGTCCACGTCGGGCCAGTCGAAGCCGACGCGCGCGGCGCGTTGCTGCAGCTTCAGCGCGCGCAGCCACTCGGGCAAGCCGCGCGCGATCCCGGCGAGCGCGCTCGTGTCGCCCGACGCCTCGCGCTCCTTCTGCTTGTGGTCTTCCCACGCCTTCGTCTGCGCCGCGGCGTCGTCGATGCGCGTTTCGCCGAACACGTGCGGGTGGCGCCGCACGAGCTTGTCGCAGATCGACGCGACGACGTCCCCGAACGCGAAGTCGCCCGCCTCGCGCGCCATCTGCGCGTGGAACACCACCTGCAGCAGCAGGTCGCCGAGCTCGTCGCGCAAGCCGACCATGTCGCCGCGCTCGATCGCGTCGGCCACTTCGTACGCTTCCTCGATCGTGTACGGCGCGATCGTCGCGAACGTCTGATCGACGTCCCACGGGCAACCGCGCTCGCGATCGCGGAGGCGGGACATGATGTCGAGGAGTTGGGAGATGTCGGCCATCGGCAAGGGCCCCGGGAAATGGGAAATCGGAAATGGGAAATCGGGAGAGCAGCTGCCGCTACGACCGCCTGCCTTCCCCATTTCCCATTTCCCATTGCCGATTTCCATTCATGATCGGAGCAATGCCAACCACGCTTCCAGATCCGACCCCACCGCGAGGAAGTCCGGATTCAGCAGCGACTCCTTCGTGTTGTAGCGCAGCGGTGCGCCGTCCAGCGTCGTGACGCGGCCGCCGGCTGCCTCGAGCACGCACTGCCCCGCCGCGGTGTCCCATTCCGACGTGGGGCCGGTGCGCAGGTAGGCGTCGGCCTTGCCTTCGGCGATCAGGCAGAACTTGAGCGACGAGCCGATCGCGAGCAGCTCGTAGTCGCCGAGCCGCGCCGCGAACGCGTCGAAGCGCTCGTCGCGATGCGAGCGGCTGCCGGCGATGCGCGCCTTCGCGGAGCGCGGCACGCAGCGGATTTCGACCGGCGCTTCGCCGCTGCGCTCGAGCACCGTGCCGGCGCCCGCGAGCGCGTGCACGAGCTCGCCGCGATCGGGTGCGTACACGACACCGAGGATCGGCACGCCGTCCTCGATCAGCGCGATGTTCACGGTGAATTCGCCGTTGCGCTTGATGAACTCGCGCGTGCCGTCGAGCGGATCGACCAGCCAGTAACGGCGCCACCGGCGGCGCTCTTCGTAAGGAACCGACGCCGCCTCCTCCGACAGCACCGGCAGCATCGGCTCGAGCGAGCCCAGCCCCGCGACGATCACGCGATGCGCGGCGAGGTCGGCCTCGGTCAGCGGCGAACGATCGTCCTTGTGCGTGACCTCGAACGGATGGCGGTACACGGCGAGGATCGCCTCGCCCGCGCGCCGCGCGATCTCGACGATCGCGGCGCGCAGCGGCGCGGCCCACGCTTGCGTCACGCGCCACCCCGCAGCAGCTCGCGTGCGATGAACAGCGCGGCGATCGAGCGGCCTTCGGTGCAATCTTCGCGCTGCACGAGCTCGTGCAGGCGATCGAGCTTCCACGGCACCACCTCGAGCTCCTCCGGCTCGTCGCCTTCGAGGCGCTCGGGATAGAGGTCGCGCGCGAGCACCACGTGCGTGACGTGGCTCATGTAGGTGGGCGCGAGCGACAGGCGGTGCACGATCTTCAGGTCGCGCGCGCCGTAGCCGACTTCCTCCTTCAGCTCGCGGTTCGCGCCCTCGATGACGTCTTCGCCGCGCTCGAGCCGCCCCTTCGGCAGGCCGAGCTCGTAGGTGTGCAGGCCGGCCGCGTACTCGCGCACGAGCAGCACGGTTTCCGCGTCGAGCAACGGCACGACGATGACGGCACCGCGGCCGGAACCGCGCATGCGCTCGTAGGTGCGACGCACGCCGTTCGAGAATTCGAGGTCGAGCTGCTCCACGGGGAAGCGGCCGCCCTCGTTCACGACGCGCGTTTCGTGGATCACGGGGAGCTTGGCCATCGCGCGATTGTAGCGGTCTGGCGGGTGCGGCTGCCGCGAACAGGCGTCCGGGACCAGGCTCCCGGAGAGCATTGCCTCAGCTGCGCAGGCGCTCGAGGAGCTCGCCGTGCAGCGCGGGTGTCGCGGCCAGCACCGACGTGGTTTCCAGGCCCGGCGCGCGACCTTCGAGGTCGGTGAACACCGCGCCCGCTTCGCGCAGCACGACGACGAGCGGCGCGATGTCGAGGATGTTCACGTCGGACTCGACCACGGCATCGATCGAACCGCGCGCGAGCAGGTGGTAGTGGTAGAAGTCGCCGTAACCGCGCGTGCGATTCGCGTCGCGCACGACGCCCGCGACGGCGGCCCAGCGATTCGCGTCGCGCGCGAGCGTCTTCACGTTGCCGAACGAAATCGCCGCGTCCGCGATGCGCGCCGTGCCCGCGCACGCCATGCGCTCGCCGCCGAGCCAGGCGCCGCCGCCAACGCGCGCCCACGCCGTCTCGCCGAAGTGCGGCGCGGAGGAAACACCCAGCACGAGCTGGCCGTCGCGCACGAGCGCGACCTGCGTCGAGAAGAACGGATTGCGCCGGACGAAGCTCTTCGTGCCGTCGATCGGGTCCACCAGCCAGAGGTGGCGGCCGTCGCCGCGCTCGGTGCCGAATTCCTCGCCGAAGAAACCGTGCGCGGGAAACGCTCCGCGGATCACCGCCTTGATCGCGAGCTCCGCTTCGCGATCGGCCTGCGTCACGGGCGTGGCGTCGGCCTTGTGCTCGACGGCGACGCCGCCGCGCCAGTACGGCGCGATCACGCGTGCCGCCGCGTCGGCGGCTTCGCGCGCGACGGCCAGGGCTTCGTCGAGGAACCTGTCGTTGCTCATGGGAAATCGGAAATGGGAAATGGGAAATCGGAAGAGCGGATTCGCGCACGGTGACGAGCGTTGCCCATTTCCGATTTCCTATTTCCGATTTCCCGCTCCTACTGCAGCGGCTGGATCTGCCCTTCGATGCGCAGCAGCGAACCGCCTTCCGGCGAGGGTGAGCGCTCGCCGATCCACTTGAGCGCTTCCTCGAGCTGCGGGTTCGGCTCGCGCAGCCAGAGGTGCGTCTCGCTGCGGTACTGCGTGCCGGCGATCGTCGTGCGGCCGGCGATCGCGAGCGGGCCGCCGAGGTCGCGGATGTCCGCGACGATCTGGCCGCTCGCGTCGGGCGCGAACGTGATCTCGAGCCCCGGCAGGCGCGCTTCCGCGCTGCCCGTGACGCCGAGGTCGCGCCAGGTCGCCTTGCCCCGCGCGGTGCGCAGCACGCCGTCGGCGAACTCGAGGCGCTCGACGTCCAGCGCCACCGTACCGAGCAGCACGAGCGCCGGGATGTCGAGCGCGGGCGCGAGCAGCTGCGCCGGAAACTCGGCCTTCAACGCCTGCACGTCGAGCGCGCCCGCCACGCGCACGAAGCGCGCCGTGCCGTGCACCTGCTGGCCGCGCAGGTCGATGTCGCCCGCGAGCGTGCCGCGGATCGCCGCGCCGCGATCGATGTGCCACGCCGCACGCCCGAGCGGGAAATCGAACGCGGCGACGCGTTCCGCGGTGCCGTCCCAGACGCTGCCGCCGAGCCCCTGCGCCGTGAGCGGTGCGAGGCGCGCGCCGAACAGGCGGTAGGCGAGGTCGGCAGGCGCCGTCCATGCGAGCGCACCCGCGACGACCGCGAGCACGAGCAGCACGATGAAGACGTTGCGCAGGAACCGCATGCTCAGCGCCCCGCCACGGGCGACGCGGTCGTCGCGGGCCCGGCCGCGTCGACCAGGGTGAGGCGCGCGTTCACCATGCCCGCGTTCGCGGCGCGATCGATGCTGAGCTCCTCGACCGTCACGCCATAGCGACGGCCGATGTCCTCGAGCCACGCGACGCACACGTCGAAGCTCGCGTTCTCCAGCCAGACGTTCACGCGGCCTTCCGCGACGGGCTCGACGCGCTTCAGCGGCGGGCCGAGGCCTGCGTCGCGGGCGGTCGCGTCGGCGAGCGCGAGCAGCGAGCGACCGGCACGATCGAGCCCGGACGCGGCGCCGGTCGCGCGCGACGCCTTCAGCGAAGCGGCCGCCTCGCGCATCCACGCGAGATCGGCTTCTGCCGTGCGCTTCTGCTCGGCGAGCGACGCCGTGCCGCTGCGCAGCGGCTGCCACACGAACGCCCACGCGAGCGTCGCCACGACGAACACGACACCGATCGCGAGCACGATGCGGTCGCGGCGCGATTGCCTGGCGAGCCATGCAGCGATCACGGCGCGCGGCTCCTGATGCGCACGCGGCCTTCCGCGCCCTGCGGCACGGCGGTTGCCGACGCGAGCTCGGCCTGCAGGCCGGGCAGCGTGGCGAGGCTTTCGCGCACGGCATCGAGCGCCGCGACGCCGGGGGCGAGCAGCGTGATCTCGAGCGTGCCGTTGCGGTATTCGAGCTGCTTGAGCGTGTTCTGCTGCGTCGCACCGAGCACGGGCGCGACGCGCGCGAGCAGGTCGAGCGCATCGCCGCGCTCGCCGCCGCCGGCGGCGCGCAGGTCGGCGCGCATGCGTCCCGCCGGGTCGGGCGGCACGCGCGCGCCGGGATACACGTCGCGATGCACGTCGGCCATCTGCTCGAGGATCGCGTCGTAGTCGCGCGCGAGGCGCCAGCGATCGAGCAGCAGCCAGGCGAGCGCGAGGACGACGAGCGCCGCGGCCATGCGCCCGGCGATCGTCCACAGCCGCCGCGCCGGCGCGGCGCGATGCAGCGGCGCGAACTCGCCGGCGAGCAGGTTCAGCGCGGGTGCGCCGCGCAGGCCGCGCGCGAGTACGCGCAACGCGGGCACCTCGTCGCTCGCGGGCAGCGCAGCGATGCCGAGGCCGAGGAACGAGGTGTCGCCGTCGGTATCGGAATGCACGGACACCGGCACGCGTCCGGCTGCATCGCGCGGGACATCGCACGCCGCGAGCCACGCGGGCAGGTCCTCGATGGGCGCAACGAATGCGCGATCGACGGACGTGCGCACGACCACGCGATCGGCTTCCACGAGCGCGGTCACGCGGCCCGGCTCGAGCGGCACGGCGATCGCCTCGGGCACCACCAGGTCGGGGCGGATACCGCGCTGTGCGAGGTCGTCGAGCATCGCGCGCAGGCGCGCGCGCCCGATGCACGCGACCAGCTGGCCGGTCGACGAGGGATGCGCCACGGCCGCGAAGCCCAGCGACTCGACCGGCTCGGCGATCTGCTCCTCGAGCGCGAACGGCAGCGCGCGCAACAGCTGCTCACGACCGCGCGCGGGCACGTTCGCGGACAGCAGCAGGCAATGCTCGGTCGGTGCGAGCACGACGATCTCGCGCGCGCCGGCGATGGCGTCCGCGGGCGGCGCGTGGGCATGCGCCGGACCCGCGAGCGCACGGCCGCGCTCGTCCTCGGTGCCCCATTCCACGGGCTGGCCGGCCGCCCGGTAGCGGATCAGCAGGCGTGCGCTCATCGCGTGGCGGATGCGGGAACCATCGCTCGATTCTAGCGGCTGGCGCTCCGGCCGGCCCGGATCATTCGAAGCCGTTGCGGAACAGCACCGGATCCGCAGCTTCGAAGGCGCCGCGGTCGCAGCGCTCGACGCCGTTGCCGTCGCCGTCCAGCGGTCGCTTGATGCCGCGCTGGTCGACGCGGCCGCAGGTGGGCGCGCCCGTCTCGACGACCGCACTGCCGGCGAGCGGCGCATGCGTCTGCGTGGGTCCGCCGTTCGCGGCCAGCGGGCCGAGGCCCGGGGCCACGGCGGCCACGTCGTTCGAGCCCGAGAACGTGCACGTCTCGGGCACCTGCACGAGGTCGTCGTGGCTGGTGAGCACGACGGGCGCCGCGCGCGAGCAATCGGACCCGGCCGTGCCCGCGCCGCGCACATTCGTCGCGACGATCGAGTTCGCGAAGCTCGCGCTACCCGTGCCTTCGAGTCGCACGCCACCACCGGACTGGCCGGAGCTGCCCAACGCGTCGGCGCGATTGCCCACGATCGTCGCGTCCGCGATCGCGACGGCCGCGCTGCCGGCCAGCATCGCGCCGCCACCGCCGCCGCGCGCGGTGTTCCCGCTGAGCGTGGCGTTGTCGATCACGTGCGTGCCCGCCGAGAGGTAGACGCCGCCGCCACCGCCGCCGGCGCTCGTGCGCTGGCTCGCATTGCCCGCCAGCGTGCTGCGCGCGATGGTCAGTCGCGATGCCGCGGCCGTGGCGGCGAGACCGCCGCCGTCGGTCGCGGCAGTGTTCGCGTCGATCGTGCTGTCTTCCACGAGCGAGATGCCGTCGAGGCGCGCGCCGCCGCCCTGCGCGGTCGCGACGCTGCCCGTGATGCGCACCTGCGACAGCCCGACGAAATCGGGATTCGCGGCGCCGCCGATGTTGGCGAGCGCGGCGCCGTCCGCGGCGCGACCGTTGCGCAAGGTGAGGTCGGCGATCGCGAACGAGAAGCTGCCCACCCCGGCCGGATCGAGGTGCAGTACGCGGTCGCCGCTCGCGAGCGCCGTACCCTCGATGATGGTCGTGCTTGTGCCGGCGCCGTACACGCCGGCGGAGCCGAGCAGGTCGAGGTCGCCGGTGAGGTTCGCGTCGTCGCCCGTGCCGGCGAGGCCGAGCGCATAGGTGCCCGCGGGCACGATGACGGCGCCCTCGCCCTGGTTGGCGGCACGCACGGCTTCGCGCACCGAGCAGTCGCCGTCGCACGTGCCGTCGTTCGTGTCGGCGGACTTGGTCACGAGGAAGGTGCGCGCGCGGTCGACCGTCAACTGCAGCACGGTGGCCGGGACGTTCGCGTCCCACGTCGCGACTTCGATGGAGTATTCGGTGTCCGGCTCCAGCCGGATGCCGATGAGCGACGCAGGCCCGTTCGTGCCGCCACCGTCGTCGTTGCAGGCGCCGGTGACGAGCGTGAACCCGTTCGCGACGTCGCCGGCGTAGATCGCCACGAGGGAATCGAACCCGGTGGCCGACGCGTTCACGTATTCGGTCGCCGCGCCCGTCGTGTAGGAATACCAGACGCTGCGCGCCGCGACCGTCGGCGCCGTGCGCCGGCACGCGAACACGGGGTCGCTCGCCTCGAGCGTCGCTGCGCCGATCGCGCCTTCGATGTCGCTGAACGGCAGCGACGCCACGACCTGGCGGTCCGCCCAGTCGTCGTTCACGGGACCGCCGGCGGATGCGCACGCCGGCACGGCGAGCAGCAACAGGCAGGCGCGCAAGGCGAGCGGCGACGGCCGCCTGGACATGACTGGCACAGGGACTCTCCGGGAGCCCGCGCGGCGCGCGGGCGGGCAAAGCTAGCGCGGCCGCCGCAGCCGCGCAATCTACATCGCGCGATTCCGTGACACGATGCGGAAACCCCGCTCGCTGCGGCTGATCATGGTCGCGTAAGCCATCGGCAGTCCGTCGAGGTCGATCTCGGCGCGGGCCACGAACCAGCTGCTTTTCGCGGTCACGGCGCGCTGGTCGGGCTCCGGCACCTGGATGCCGATGGCGGCCAGTTCGCGGAAGAACTCCGTCGCGTCCGGGTAGCGCGCGCCGCCGTCCTTCGCGAGCCGCCGCGCCACCGCCTCGGTGATGCGCTCGTCGAGCGACATGAGCACGGGCAGCGTCGCCGTGTTCACGTTGATCAGGCTGTCGCTCGTGGGCAGCGCGCACACGTGCGGCGCGATGCGCTTCCACGCGTCGCCGTCGAAGCCGCGCACGAGGCGCAGCTCGCTCGCGTCGGCATAGCGACGGTTCGCGACGCGATACGGCGGATCGTGCGCGAGGTATGCGCTGTCCTCGGCGCCGCGCGAACCGGAATCGTTGTCGCGGTCGACCCAGTCGCGTGCGGCCTGCGCGTTCACGGGATCGATGCCGACTGCGCGCAGCAGCCGTTCGAAGCGCTTGAATCCGAGCTCGCCGTACACGCCCTCGGGATCGAGCGAATTCAGGTTGAAGCAGCCGTCGAGGTCGCGCATCGTGCCGGAGATCGTGCCGCCGGGGACCGGCGTCGGCGGCAACGGCCGCGCCCAGAGGTCGCCGCGCGTGTCGACGCCGGGGTCGCTGGCGGCGTCGCGACGCAACAGGTCGATCGCCCAGTCCTCGAGACCGGTGGCGTACGCGTCGGCCTGCTCGGCGCGCAGCACGTTGCGCGTGCGCGCGAGCGACACGCCGCCGGCGTCCAGCAGCATGGCGAGGAGGATCGTGCCGAGCGCGACGGCGAGCAGCGCAACGAGGAGCGCGACGCCGCGTTGCGCGCGCGGCGCGTTCACGGACCGGTCTCCGCGGGCGGCGGCTCGCCGTCCGGCAGCTCGAGCAGCCGCACCACGTCGCCGAGGTCGGCCGCCGAGAGGCGCACCTCGAGCGCGCGCGGCAGCAGCGCGGGATCGCGCGCGGGCCCGTCGCGCGGCGGCCACGCGTCGCGCCAGTTGCCGTCGGCGCCGAGGTAGCGGAAGCGCAACTCGTTCACGTCGTCGAGCAGCACGCGCGACGCCGGTGCCGATGAGCTGGCGCGATCCAGCACCGCGAACGTGCCGCGCCGCACGCCCTTCGCGTCGAGCGACCACGTGCTGCGCGCGATGGAAGCGCGCGCCTCCGCATCCGGGCGCGCGAACGCGCCGTGCGTGAGCTCGAGCGCGGTGGTCGTGCCCATGAGCGCGGGCAGCACCTCGCCGTTCGCGCCGCGCACGGGCCGCGCGACCGCCTGGCGCACGTCGCGCTCGACCATCGCGACGACGAGCTGCAGCCGGTGCAACCGCTCGCCCGCTTCTTCGAGCGCAGTGCGCGAGCGCATGATCGTGGACAGCCCCGACCAGGTCATCGCCGACAGCACGGCGAAGATCGCCACGGCGACGAGCACCTCGACGAGCGAAAAGCCCCGGAAGCGCGCGCTCACCGCACGCCCGCGAATCCGACCAGCGTCGCGACGCTGTCGGCGTCCCGGTCGCCGCGCGCCGCGTATACGCGCACGTCGATGCGGCGGATCGACGGCTCGTCGGTCGCCTGCACCACGGACTGCCAGCGCCAGTCGCGGTCGCCCAGCCGTTGCGAGCCCTCGCGCTTGCCGATCGGCGGCTGGCCGCCGAGGCGCTGCTCCGCGAGCACGTTCGCCGCGACCCAGGTGGCGAGCGTCACTTCGCGCTCGCGGTCGAGCGCGCGTACCGACGTGCCCGCCGTGCGCACGAGCGCCACGAGCACGAGCGAAACCACGGCCAGCGCGATCAGCACCTCGAGCAAGGTGAAGCCGCGCGCGCGCCGCGTCACGAGCGATCGTCCTGCTGTTGCCACTCGAGCACGCCGTCGGGCGCGCCGCGCACCGCGTAGCGCGGAACGGCGGCACCCGCGTCGATCTCGAGCGCGAACGGCGTGAGCTCGCCGCTCGCGTAGCACACGAGCTGCGGCGCGTCGGGCAGCTCGGAAACCAGCTCGAGAACGATGCCGTCGCGCCGCGCGGTCAGCGAGAAACCGCGCGGCAGCTCGCGCGTGCGCAGGTCGCCTGCCGACTCGACGCGCCAGCCGGCCGGGAGGAACGTGCTGAACGCGTAGCTGCGCGCGCCGAGGTGCACGCCGACGTCGCGACCCGTGACCTGGGCGCGCTCGCAGGCGAGCGAGACGAGCGCCTCGAATCGGCGCGCTTCGCGTTCCACGACGCGTGCGCCGCCGACGGCGTTCACGGAGAGCGTCGCGGCGACAGCCAGGACCGCGACGATCGCGACGACGACGACGAGTTCGATCAGGGTGAAGCCGGCTTGCCCAGACCTGTGTTGAATGGGATTCCCTTGGGGAGTTACCAATGCGTGTCTCGAAGGCGGTGGGAGCGGCCCATGGCCGCGAACCCTCTGCGCTCGGGGACGAGGCCGAAGGTTCCTCGAATCAACACCACGATGCTTTCGAATCGCGGCCATGGGCCGCTCCCACTCCTCTTAGAGACGGTCGGTCAGAAAAAACACAGAGGCTCTAAGGATGGGTTTGGTGAAAGCCTCACCAATTCCCGATATCCGCATCCGCGCCATCGCCGCCCGGCTTTCCATCCCGCCCCAAGGACCACACGTCGATCTCGCCGTGCTGGCCGGGCGACAGGTATTCGTAGTCGCGGTTCCAGGGGTCCTTCGGCAGCTGCTCGACGTAGCCGCCGGCCTTCCAGTTCGCGGGCTCGGGCTGGCCGCCGGGCTTGCTCTTCAGCGCCGCGAGGCCCTGGTCGGTGCTCGGGTAGCTGAAGTTGTCGAGCTTGTAGAGGTCGAGCGCGGTGACGATGTTGCGCACGTCCGCTTTGGCCTTGGCCACGGCGGCGTCGTCGACCTTGCCCATGACGCGCGGCAGCACGATCGTCGCGAGGATGGCGAGGATCGCGATGGCGACGACCAGCTCGATGAAGGTGAAGCCGCGGGTGCGGCGCAACGGACGCAGGTTCATGGCGGCTTGTACGCGTGGACGGGCATCGCGATCATAACAAGCCGACCTGCGCGGTGTTTCGAACCCGTTCCCGATGTCCAACGAAGCGTTGATCCGCCGCGACCTGGCCGTGCTCTGGCACCCGTGCACGCAGATGCACGACCACGAGGCGTTGCCGCCGATCCCCGTGCGCTCGGCGGAAGGCGCCTGGCTCGAGGATTTCGCGGGTCGCCGCTACCTGGACGCGATCAGCTCGTGGTGGGTGAACCTGTTCGGCCACCGCCATCCGCGCATCGTGGCGGCGCTCGAGGCGCAGCTGCGGCAGCTCGACCACGTGCTGCTGGCCGGGTTCACGCACGAGCCGGCGGTCAAGCTGGCCGAATCGCTGCTCGCGGTCGCGCCGCCCGGGCTCGCGCGCGTGTTCTACGGCGACAACGGCTCGTCGGCGATCGAAATCGCGCTGAAGATGAGCTTCCACTACTGGCGCAACCAGGGGCAGGCGGGCAAGCGCCGGTTCATCGCGTTGCGCGGCGGCTACCACGGGGAAACGCTGGGCGCGCTCGGCGTGACCGACGTGCCGCTGTATCGTGCCACGTATGCACCGCTGCTCGGCGACCCGATCTTCGTCGCGTCGCCGGACGCCTACGACGCCGAACCCGGCGAGACGGGCGAGCAGCATGCGCTGCGCCGCTGCGCCGAGATGGAGGCCGCGCTCGCGCGCCACGCGGGCGAATGCTGCGCCGTGATCGTCGAGCCGCTCGTGCAGTGCGCGGGTGGCATGCGCATGCACCACCCGGTCTACCTCGCGCGGCTGCGCGAGGCGTGCGACCGCCACGGGGTGCACCTGATCGCGGACGAGATCGCCGTCGGCTTCGGCCGCACCGGCACGCTGTTCGCGTGCGAGCAGGCCGGCGTGTCGCCGGATTTCCTGTGCCTGTCGAAAGGCCTCACCGGCGGCGTGCTGCCGCTGTCGGCCGTGCTGACCACGCAGGCCGTGTACGACGCGTTCTACGCCGAGCACGCGGCGCAACGCGCGTTCCTGCATTCGCACAGCTACACCGGCAACGCGATCGCATGCGCGGCGGCGAACGCGACGCTCGAGTTGTTCCGCGACGAGCCGGTGCTCGAGCGCAACGGCGCGCTGGCCGCGGCGATGGCGCGCGAGCTCGACGCGTTCCGCGGCCTGCCGCACGTGGCCGACGTGCGCCAGTGCGGCATGATCGCGGCGATCGAGCTCGCACGCGACGGCAACCGTCGCACGCCGTTCCCGTGGCAGGAGCGGCGCGGCCGCCGTGTGTACCGCCACGGGCTGGAAAACGGCATGCTGTTGCGGCCGCTCGGCGACGTCGTCTACTTCATGCCACCGTACGTCGTCACCGAGGCGGAGATCGCGTCGCTCGCGCGCGTCGCGCGCGACGGCATCCTCGCAGCGGTCGCCGACCAGGGCTAGACGACATGCGCCGGATCAGGGTCTTCGTGGACGACGCGATCGCGCTCGGCGAGCCGCTCGTGCTCAATTCGTTCGTCACCGACCACCTGCTGAAGGTGCTGCGGCTGACGCGCGGCGCACCCGTCACGGTGTTCAACGGCGACGGCCGCGACTACGACGGTACGCTCGAGGTCGCCAGCAAGAGCGCGGCGTGCGTGATCGTGCAGGCGGCCGTTCCCGCTGCGCCGGAATCGCCGCTGGCGCTCACGCTCGCGCAGAGCGTGGCGCGCGGCGAAAAGATGGACCTGATCCTGCAGAAGGCGACCGAGCTCGGCGTGGCGCATATCGTGCCGCTGGTTTCCGAACGTACCGAAGTGCGGCTCGACGAGGACCGCGCGGGCCGGCGCGTGGCGCACTGGGAACGCGTCGTGCAGGGCGCGTGCGAACAGAGCGGTCGCGCCGTCGTACCGTCGATCGCGGCGCCCGTCGCGCTGCCGGCGTGGGTCGCGTCGCTGGCCGGCGACGACACGCAACGCTTCGCGCTGCACCCGGAAGGCGCGCAACCGCTGCGCGCGTTCGAGCTCGATGCATCGCGGCCGATCGTGCTCGCCGTGGGCCCGGAGGGCGGATTCGGCGAGCGCGATCTCGACGCGCTCGCGCAGGGCGGCTTCCAGCGGCTGTCGCTCGGTCCGCGCATCCTGCGCACGGAAACGGCCGGGCTCGCGGCGATCGCGGCGTTGCAGGTAGTGCTGGGCGATCTCGCTTGAGCAAGGGCCCAGAAAAGCAAAAGCCCCGCACGCGGCGAGGCTCTTGATCTACCGCGCCCTGGGCCCTGGGCCCTGTGCCCTAAGCGGCGAGCGCCTCGGCGATCATGTTCTCGATCGACGGCAGGTCGGGGATGATCGCCTGGTCGTCGCGCACGAGCACGCGCGAGCGCACGCCGACCAGCTCGTCGCTGCCGTCGCCGGTGGGAATGAGGATCTCGGGCGTGATCGTGGTGAGGCGCGGGAACCCGAGGCACAGCATGGCCACGAACGGCATGCGCGGGTTCTTGTTGAGCGTCTTCAGCACGGTGACCTTCGCGTTCAGCGCGCCTTCCTTCTGCGACATGCCGGTGAGCAGCGAGAAGGAGAACAGCGGCACGCGCCAGCCGCGCCAGCGCACGCGACCCATCAGCCAGGTCGGCGCGTTCGGAATGGGCTCCGGCGTCGCCGCCGTGATGATTTCCGACACGTTCGCGTTCGGCAGCAGCACGCGGCCGTTCGTGATCGTGATCATCAGCCCGCGGATCTCGCGCGGTTTCTCGCTCATGTATTTCCCCCGGGTCCTTCGCGCCTAGCTGGCGCGGAAGGCCTGCAACCTGAATTGGCGCGCCAGCTCGGCCGGCGCACCCGTGAACGTTACGACGCCTGCGTCGCGCGCACCGTCGACCATCGAGCTGATCACGCACGTGGCGGGGTCCTGCGCCCACACCTGCCCGCCCTTCTGCTGCAGGTAGACGGAACCGTCGATCGCGTCGTGCGCCATGCCGCTGAAGATGATGGCGCCGGCGTTCGCGCCGAAGCGGTCGGCGACGTCCATCAGCACCTGGTCGATCGACGGGCTGTACGGCGACATGCCGTCGAGCGCGGAGAGCTTCACGTTGCCCTCGGAATCCACCTGGATGCGCTCGGTGAGCGGCACGACCACGACGTCGCCGTAGGCGACGCGATCGCCGGCGACGACGTTGCGCACGTTGAGCTTCGTCGCGCGCGAAAGCTGCTGCGTCATGAGCTCGACGAAGTCGGCGCCCATGTGCTGCGCAAGCAGGAACAACGCCGGCACCGGCGGCTCCAGCGCAGCGAGGAACTCGCGCACGGCCTCGGGTCCGCCGATCGACGCACCGAGCACCCACACGCGCTTGATCGGGCCGTCCATTGCGACTGCCGCGGCCGGCGTGGCCGGGCCGACGACGGCTTCGAGCTCGGCCATCAGGTCGGGCTCTTCTTCCGCATCGTCGGCTTCGCGCAGCGCACCGGATTTCGCGATCGGCGTCGTGTCGTCGAGCGAGAACTCGAGCGCGCCCAGCGAGAACTCCTCGTCGTCCGCGACCGGCTGCGCGGCCGGCACGGCGGGCGCGGCGACCGGCATCGGCGGCGGCGCGACCTTGCGCTCCTGCTCGTCGATCTCGAACTTCGCACGACCCACGATGGGCGCGGCCAGCTTCTCTTCTTCGGTGGGCTCCAGCGAGAGGCCGGAGAAATCGAACTTGCGCGCAGCGACCGGCGCCGCAGCGGGCGCGGGCGCAGGCGCCGCGCGCGGCGGCTCGGCGGCACGCGGTGCGGGCTTGACCGGCTCCGGCCTGGCCGGCTCCATCGCGGGACGCGTGCCGGACAGCACCTTGCCCTCGACGGTCGGCGTGGCACGCAGCGTGTGCTCGGGCTTCTTGGGCGCGACGGCCGGCTTCTCGGGTCGCGCGGCCTTCTGCTCGCCGTCGGCCTTCTCCGCTTCCTCGAGCGAGAGCTCGAACAGGAAGTCGTCGAGGCCCTGCGGCGCCGCGGATTCCTTGATTGCGCCGAACGAGCTGCTGCTGCCCGACTCGTCGAACGGCTCCAGCTCGATGCCGCCGAGGTCCAGCTCGCCGAGGCCCGTGGCGGCGCCGCCGGCGACCGGCGTGGACGGTGTTTCGTCGAATTCGTCGAGCGAGATCTCGTCGACGGCGTTCGGAGCGGCGGGCGTCGAGTCGAACTCCAGCGACGACAGCGACAGCTCTTCCATCGCATCGTCGATGGCTGGCGGGGCGGCGGGCGCGTCGAGCGACAACGACAGGTCGTCGAGCGCGTCGGCGCTCGCGCCTGCGGCCGGCGGCGGCGCGGGCGCATCGAATGCACCGAGCGCGGCGAACTCGTCGTCGACGGCCGGGGCGGCGGCCGCTGCCGGCTTCGCTTCCTCGAGGAAACCGAAATCGCGCAGCACCGACTGGAATTCTTCCGCCACGTGCGCGGGCGGCGTGGCGACGACCGGCGGCGGTTCGGGCGCGCGTGCGACGGGCGCCGGCGCCGGCTGTGGTGCGGTTGCCGGCGCGGCCTTCGCCGCATCGGACCACTGCGGAATGTCGCGCACGAGGTCGCCGACCGGCAGCTCGAGCGTGGGCATGTTGCGCGGATCGGGCTTTTCCACGAGCTGCGCCGCGACCGGCTCGTCCTTCGTGACGAGCGCGGCGCGGGTCAGCGAGATCGCTTCGCTGGTGTCGGCGGACAGCGCGCGTTCGAGCTCGTGGCCGTGCAGCTCGAAGCTGCCGTCGACCGTGGGCTCGCCGGGATAGCCGGGCGCCGCGACGCGCACCTTCACCGAAATCGCGCTCGCGCCCGCGGGGCGCGGCGGATTGGTGTCTTCGACGCCGAGGATCTTCGCGGCCAGGTGGCGCGCCCAGCGCGCCTGGTCCCAGCCTTCGAGGCGGCTCGAGACTTCGCCGTCGTTGAACACGACCTTGAGTGCCTCGTCGGCAAGCAGGTCGCCCAGTTGCTCGAACTCTTCGTCGACGTCCGGATCGAGGTTGATCACCACCACCTCGGCGCCCGACCGGTCCAGCGCATGGCGGTCGAACTGCGCAGCGGGCGTGTCGTACACGACGCGCGCGCCGAGGTCGGACAGCGCCTGCTTCAGGTGCTGGTGCAGCTGCGGCGCCTGGTAGAGCAGCGCGATGGGCACGGTACGGCTCGGCGCGAGCGTCGCCATCTCAGCGTCCCCCCGGAGCGATGTTGCGGCGTGGCATGGTTCGGGACTTCACGTTCGCGCCTCGTCAGTGCACCGCCCTGCTCAGGCGCAGCGTCTCGTCGACGTTACGCAGCAGGTCGGCTTCCTGGTACGGCTTGCCGAGGTAACGGTCGACGCCGATCTCGAACGCGCGCTGGCGATGCTTCTCGCCGGTACGCGACGTGATCATGATGATCGGGATCGTGCGCAGGCGCGGGTCGTTGCGCATGTAGGTCGCGAGCTCGTAGCCGTCCATGCGCGGCATCTCGATGTCGAGCAGCACCAGGTCCGGGATGCGGTCCTGCAGCTTCTCGACCGCGTCGAGGCCGTCCTTCGCGGTGATGACTTCCATGTCGTGGCGCTCGAGCACGCGGCTCGTGACCTTGCGCATCGTGATCGAGTCGTCGACCACCATGACCAGCGGCTGGCGACGCGCCTCCGGGATCGCGACCGGCTCCGGCACGAGGCCCGGCAGCGCTTCCTCGAGCGCAGCCTCGACCGCGACTTCCGCACGCAGCGCGGCGCTGCGACGCACGAGCGGCGCGAGGTCGAGGATCATGACGACGGAGCCGTCGCCCATGATCGTGGCGCCGAAGATGCCGGGCACCGAGCTCACCTGCGGACCAACCGACTTCACGACGATTTCGCGGCTGCCCATGACGGTGTCGACGCGCACCGCGGCGCGCTGGTCGCCGGTGCGCGCGAGCAGCAGCGGCAGCTGCGTCACGTCGCTCAGGCGATGGCTCGGCAGGCCGAGCAGGCCGCTGAGCTCGTGGATGACGTATTCCTCGCCGGCATAGGTGAACACCGGGTGCGGCTGCGTGATGCGGCGCTCGAAGTCGTCGCGCGCGATGCGCGCCACGCCCTGCACCGACGACATCGGCACCGCGAACACCTGCTCGCCGAGTCGCACCTGGATCGCCTGCGTCACCGCGAGGGTGAACGGGAGGCGGATGATGAACTCCGTGCCCTTGCCGCGCACCGAGTCGATCGCGAGCGTGCCGCCGAGCTGCTTGATCTCGCTCGCGACCACGTCCATGCCTACGCCGCGGCCGGCGATCTTCGTCACCTGCTCGGCGGTCGAGAAGCCGGTTTCCAGCACGAAGCCGAAGAGGTCGCGGTCGGACAGCTGCGCGTCGGGGCGCATCAGGCCGCGCTCGATCGCCTTGCGGCGGATCGCGTCGCGGTCCATGCCCTTGCCGTCGTCCGACACGCGGATCACGACTTCCGTCGCCTCGCGGCTCACGGCGATCTTCACCGCGCCTTCGGCCGGCTTGCCGGCCGCCGTTCGCTCGGCAGGCGATTCGACGCCGTGCGCGAGCGCGTTGCGCAGCATGTGCTCGAACGGCGCCTTCATGCGCTCGAGCAGGTTGCGATCCATTTCGCCCTGCGCACCCTCGATGCGCAGCGACGCGCGCTTCGCGAGCTCGTCCGCGGTCTGGCGCACGAGCCGGCGCAGGAACGGGACGACCGAATCGAACGGCACCATGCGCGTGCGCATGAGGCCTTCCTGCAGCTCGGAGGAAACGCGCGACTGCTGCAGCAGCAGCGTTTCCGACTGGCGCGTGATGTCGTCGAGCGTCGTCTGCAGCGACTGCAGGTCGGATACCGATTCGGCGAGCGCACGGGACAGCTGCTGCAGCGTCGAGAAGCGATCGAGCTCGAGCGGGTCGAACGTCTCGCCCGTCGCCTCGGCTTCGCGCTGGTAGCGCGACAGGATCTGCGCTTCCGTTTCCATTTCCAGCTTGCGCAGCTGTTCGCGGAGACGCAGCACCGTCTGGTCGAGCTCGACGAGGTTGAAGCGGAAGGTGCCGATCTGCTGCTCGAGGCGCGAGCGGTAGATCGAGACTTCGCCGGCGAAATTCACGAGCGCGTCGAGGAGGTCCGAGCGCACGCGGATCATTTCCTGCGGCGCGCGCGTGAGCAGCTCTTCCTCGGCCAGCGGCTCGACCGCGGGACGCGCGGCGGGGCGCGGCTTCGGCGCTTCCGCGACGGGCGCGGGCGCGACAGCCGGCGCTTCCGGCGCCGACGGTTCGGTCGTGCTTTCGGCCGGGAGCTCCAGCACTTCGCCGGCGACGATCGCCTCGAAGCGCCCGATCATGTTCACCGGCACGCCGACTGCCTGGCGCTTCGCGACGCGGCCGACCTGGCGATGCAGCTTGTCGAAGCCGCGTTCGAAGGCGTCGACGCCGACGCGGGTCAGCGTCAGGCGCTCGCCGACGACCGCCTCGATCAGCGACTCCATCGCGTGGCTGAGGTCGCCGATGCCGGAGAGCCCGACGGCGCGCGCGTTGCCCTTCAGCGTGTGCAGGTGGCGCTGCAGGCCGAGCACCGCGTCGTGGTCGGTGCTCGATTCGCGCAGGCGCGCGACGAGCGTGTCGGCCTTGTCGAGGATGTCCGCGCCTTCTTCCACGAAGATCTCGAGCAGGTCCTCGTCGAGGTCGGGCAGCGACAGCGCGCCTTCCGGCTCGACGTCCTCCGCGATCGGCGGGACGGCGCCATGCGAATCGGCGCGCGGCGCTTCGGCCACGACGGGCGGCGCGACTTCGTCCGCCACGAGCGGCGCGGCTTCGGCGACCGGTTCGGCCACTGCTTCCGGCGCCGGCTCGGCGACCGGCTCGTCCATGAGCGGCTCGGCGACCGGCTCGCTCATCAGCGGCTCGAACGCGAACGGCTCGTGCGCGCGCTCCGCGGGCGCCGCGGGCGCTTCGCTGGCGGCGGGCACGAGGCTCGCGGCCTCGGCGCTTTCGAGCGCGAACGAGAATTCATCCGCTGCCGAAACCATCGGCGCGTGCGCTTCGCTCGCGACGGGCGCTTCGGCGTCGCTGCCGGCGGCGTCGAATGCCGCGAGCGCCGCTTCCATCTCGGCAGCGGCGCGCATGTCGTCGGTTTCGAGCACGAGCTCGTCGGCGTCGGTATCGACGGCGTCGAGCTCGCCGAAATCGAGTCCGGTCGCCGCCGCGTCCGTCGTCTCGATGAATGCGTCGTCGGAGAGCGAGGCGCCGAGCTCGAGCTCGGCTTCGGTCGCGAGCGGAATCGGCGCCGGCGAGATCGCGGGCTCGGACTCTTCGACCGGCTCGAGCGGCGGCAGCTCCAGCGACGAGGCAGCGGGCTCGGGCAGGTCGGCGGCGGCTTCGAGCTCGGGCAGCGGCGGCTCCGGCGCGGCGACCGGCTCGAGGGGCGTCGCGAGCGTGGGCTCCTCGTCGTCCTCGAGCGCGAGGTCGAACACGCTGAACGCGCTCTCCGGCTCGGGCAGCGTGTGGCGCAGCGAATCGAGACGCGTGGCGATGCGCTCGCCGGACGGCAGCTCGACGCCGGGCTGGTCGAGCAGCCCGATCACGCGCGCGATCAGGTCGGCGCTTTCGCGGATCGCGGCGTAGCCTTCGGTCGACGGCGGCTGCGAGGCGCCGCGCAGGCGCTTCACGTAGCCCTCGAGCGGGCCCACCACTTCGCTGATCACCGGCACGTCGGCCATCGACACCGCACCGTGCATCGTGTGTACGGCGCGCAGCAGCGACTCGGTGGCCGGCAGCGGCGCACCCATCGCGTCGGATTCCTCGAGATACTCGCGCAACGTGGCGAGGTGGCCCTCGACTTCGCTGCGCAGGATCTCGAGCAGCATCGCGTCGAGCACCGGCATGCGCGGCCCGGACGCAGGCGCCGCTTCGGCGACGACCGGCGCGGGCTCCGACGCGGCTTCGGTCTCCTGCTCGAACATCACGATCGGCGACGTTTCCTCGAGCGCCGGCAATTCGACCTCGGGCTCGAGCGCGCGCGTGATGTCGAACGTGGAGGTGAGCTCCGGCTCGGGCGTGGCGGGCACCGGCTTCGGGCGCGCGACCTTCACCATCCGCTTGCGCAGCACCTTCACCTTCTGCGCGGTCGGCAGCCAGGCTTCCTCGCCGGCCGCGAGCTTGTCGGCCACGGCCATGATGCCCGCGATGTCGGCCTTCGGCGCACCTTCGCCGCGCAGCGCGCCGAGCATGTGCGGCAGCGCCGCGACCGCGTGGTCGAGCAGCGCGAGCACCGGTGCGTTCGACTGGATCGACTTGTCGAGCACGCGGTTCAGCATGTTCTCGACCTTCCAGCTGAACTCGCCGAGCGCCATCGCGCCCACCAGTCGGCCGGAGCCCTTGAGCGTGTGGAACGAGCGACGAACCGGCTTGAGCTTCTCGAGGTCGGAGACGTCGCGCTTCCACGCCGGCAGTTGCCGGTTGAGGTTGTCGATTTCCTCCTGGACTTCCTCGACGAACACCTCGCGGATCTCGTCGTCGATGTCGTCCGAAGGCACGGCCTGGAACTCGGCCGCACTCAGCGTGGATTCGGGTGCCGCGTCTTCCTCGACCTCTTCCTCGATCTCGACCCAGTCGTACTCGACTTCCTCTGCCCTCGGCTCGGAGACCGGCGTCGTGCGCTCGGTCTCGGCGAAGCGCAGGCCGGCGATCTCGGACGCGGGCGGCGGCGGCGAAACCGCGTCGCGCGCGGCATGGCCGATCATCAGGTCGGACACGTCCCGGCCCGGCGCGATCTCGACGATCTTGTCGAGCTCGTGCGCCTGGGCGGGCTCCACGTGCGTCGGCGTCGCGACCGGCCCGCTCGCCTGTTCGCCGCGCTCCATGCGCGCGATGAACTCGTCGAGGCTTTCGCTCGGCATCTCGATGCTCGGCATGTCGAGCGTGTCGCCCTCGGCGACGTCGCTCTTCAGCGAGCGGGCGCCGCTCGCCGTCTGCGTCGCGAACGACAGCCCGCCGAGGTCGACCTGCACGTCGCTGAAGTCCGGCTCGCTGCGCGGTGCGGGCGCGGGCGCCGGCGACGCGGCGACCGGCGCTCGCGCGGCGGGCGCAGGGGCCGCTGCCGGAACCTGTTCCAGGGCCGCGAGCCCCAGATCGTCCAGCTCGCTGCTGGCCGGGATGCCGGTGTCCTCGGGGATCGGCCAGTAGCCGAGCGATTCGAGGCTCTTGCGCGTGACGTCGAGGATGCGGTCGCGGCCGCCGCGCTGGTCGCGCGACGCCTCGAGGTAGTACTCGATCGACGCGAGCGAATCGGCGAGACGATCCATCTGCTCCGGCGTCGGAACGCGCTTCAGCCGGATCAGCTCCACTTCGACGAAGCGCACGAGCGCGTCGAGCAGCTGCGCGGGCTCCTCGAGCGTGAGCATGCGCATGGCGCCGGCGATTTCCTCGAGCAGGCGCGGGATCTGCGTGACCTTCTCGTGGTCCCACGGAGACTCGACGAACGCGACGATGTCCTGCTTCGCCTGCTGCAGGTTGACCGCCGCTTCCTTCATCAGCGCGTCGAGGATGCGGCGCACTTCGGCCTGCGGCAGCTCCAGCTCCGGGCGCGCCGCTTCGGGCGCGACGGCGGCGGGCTCGCTCGCGCCGAGCGTTTCGATGTTGTCGTCCAGCGATGCCTCGACGTAGAGCAGCGCGCCGGCGATGTCGAGCAGCGCACCTTCGTCGGCCGGGCGTCCGCCCGCCGCGATCTCGGTGAGCACCTGGCGCTGTTCCTGCACCACGCGGCGCGGCACGCCGAGGCCGAGCATGCCGAGCGTGTCGGCCACGCGGTCGAGCACTTCGGTCTGCGCCGACAGGTCGCCCGGCTTCGCGTCGGAGGTACGCAGGTGGAGGTCGAGCGCGTCCTTGACGCGCATCAGGTCTTCCTTGATCGCGATCGACACGGTGTCGAGCAGCGCGCGGTTCTTGCCCGCGAGGCTGCCCTTCGCGTGTTCGAGCTCCGCGTCCGACGGCAGCAGCTGCTCGAGCTGGAACGTCGACTTGATGTCGCGCACGCGCTGGCTGTCGGCGCGCGTGTGCGCCACGTAGTAGAGGAGGTTCTTCGTGAGCTCGCGCGGCGGCTCGACGCGGAAGCTGCCTTCGCCGACGTCGGCGAGCCGCTTGATCTCGCGATCGACGCGGCCGTACAGCGTCTTCAGCGCGGCCGAGGCCTCGATGCCGCCGGCCTGCACGGCGTCCAGGACGCCCGCCGCGACCCACCACAGGCGACGCGCCTCGTCCTGCGTGGTCATCGCGCGCAGGCGCTCGAGCGTGCCGACGAGCCCGTTCACCGCCTCGCCGGGGTTCGCGTTGCGGAACCAGTGCAGCAGCCCGGTCTGGAAGCTCGTGCGCAGGCGGTTCGCGAGCGCCTTGAGCTCAAGCTCGGGCACGGCGCGGTCGGGTCCGGCCGCCGTCTTCGGCAACGGCGCCGCGAGGTCGGGCGAGAACAGCACGCTCTCCGACAGCAGCTTCTCGCCGCGGCACGCGCGCAGGTCGTTCAGCAGCGGCAGCAGGACGATCGGGATGTCCTTGTGGCCGCCCTGCAGGCGCTCGAGGTAATCGGGCAGTTGCACGATGCCGCGCATCAGCACCGAATAGGTTTCGTCCTTCTGCCGGATCTGCCCGTCGAGCAGGCCGATCGCGACGCGCTCCATCTCCTCGACCACCATCGAGGCGCCGTACAGCTCGACCATGCGCAGCGTGCCCTGCACCTGGTGCAGGTAGGTCGCGCAGAAGCGCATCAGGCTGGAGTCGGCGGGATCCTCGACGTACGCCTCCAGCGCCTGGCGGGCCTGCTTGAGCGTTTCGTCCAGCTCCTGCTTGACCCAGTTCAGCGTGGTGAAGTCGAGGTCGTCTTGAAGTCGCATCGTCTTGCTCTTTGTCCGCGCGTTCGCGTTGCGGGCGTGTCGGTCAGCCGTTGCGACGGAAGGCCAGCGTTTGCGGACCTCCCAGGCGCGTCAGCAGCGGATGGGTGAAGCCGAGCACTTCGCCCGGGCCGAGCACGAGCAGCCCGCCCGGCTTCAGCAGCCCGGCGAGCGCATCCAGCAGGGCCGTGCGGCGCTCGCGCGCGAAGTAGATCAGCACGTTCTGGCAGAACACGAGGTCGAGGCGCTTGAGTGGAGCACGCGCCACGTCCATGAGGTTGAATTGCACGAAGCCGACACGTTTCACGAGCGGCTCAACGATGCGGAACGATTCGACCGTCTCCGGCTCGCAATAGCGCGCGCGGTAATGCTCGGGCACTTCGTCGAGCTTCGGCATGGGGTAGCTCGCCCCGCGGCCCACGGCGAGCGCCGCCGCCGAAATGTCGGTGGCCGTGATGCCGAAGTAGGTCTTGCCCGACGAGTGCCGCGTGAGCGCGTCGTCGAGCACCATCGCGAGCGTGTACGCCTCCTCGCCCGTCGAGCAGCCCACGCTCCACGCATGGATCGTGTCGCCGCCGTTCGACTGCAGGTACTTCGGCAGCCAGTCCTTCGCGACGAGGTCGAACGAGGGCTGGTGGCGGAAGAAGTGCGTCTGGTGGACGGTCAGCCGGTCGACGAGCGTGGCCCATTCGATCGCGCCCTTCGCGCCGGCGAGCAGGTCCTCGAAATAGTCGGCGAACGTCGCGTGCCCCGTTTCGCGCATGCGCGAACGCACGCCCGTGACGAGGAACGTCTTGCGATCGGGAGGCACGACGACGCCCGTGCGGCGTTCGAGCAGGTCGACCCACCGCGAGAACTCCGCGTCGTCCATCGTCGGCGCGGAGGCGTGTTGCCTTGCCCAGTTGGCCACGGCCACGTTCATTGGGTATCGGGCACGGGCGCCCCGGGCATCAGCCCGGCAGCTTGAAGTCCTGCACCGAGCGGCGCAGGTCGGCTGCGAGCTGCGCCAGGTTTCCGATCGACTCGGCCGTCTGGCTGGCGCCCACCGAGGTCTGCGTCGTGATCTCCTGAATGACGTTCATCGTCGCCGAGATGTTCGTCGCGGCAGCGGACTGCTGGCGCGCGGCTTCGGAAATGTTCTGGATGAGGTCGGCGAGGTCGTTCGACACCTTTTCGATCTCGCCCAGCGCGAGGCCCGCGTCCTCGGCGAGTCGCGCACCCGCGACCACTTCCGCGGTCGTCTGCTCCATCGAGCTCACCGCTTCGTTGGTGTCGGACTGAATCGTCTGCACCAGCGTTTCGATTCGCTTCGTGGCGCCCGACGCGCGCTCCGCGAGTCGCTGCACTTCGTCCGCGACGACCGCGAATCCGCGACCCGCCTCACCGGCGGAGGCGGCCTGGATCGCGGCGTTCAGCGCGAGGATGTTCGTCTGCTCGGCGATGTCGTTGATGAGCTCGACGATGGATCCGATTTCCTGCGACGACTCGCCGAGGCGCTTGATTCGCTTCGAGGTCTCCTGGATCTGGTCGCGGATCGAGTCCATGCCCTGGATCGTCTGGCGCACGACCGCCGCGCCCTTCGACGCGATCTGCACGGAGCGTTGCGCCACGTCGGCCGACTCGGCCGAGTTCTTCGACACTTCGTCGATCGAGACCGCGATTTCGTTGATCGCGGCCGAAGCGGAAGTGATCTGCTGCGCCTGGTGCTCGGCGGCCTCGGCGAGGTGCATCGCGGTCGCCTGCGTTTCCTGGGCGGCCGCGGCCACCTGCACGGCGGTCTCGTTGATCGTGGTGACGAGGGAGCGGAGCGCCTCGACCGCGAAGTTGATGGAGTCCGCGATCGCGCCGGTGATGTCCTCGGTGACGGTCGCCTTTACGGTGAGGTCGCCTTCGGCCAGCGATCCCATTTCGTCCAGCAGGCGGAGAATGGCCTCCTGGTTGCGCTGGTTCAGGTCGGCCGTGGCCTGCATCTGGCGGCGCTGGCTCGAGTTGTACGCCCAGGCCGCACCGGCCAGGGCCAGGATCGCGAGCACGCCGGCGGCGACCGTCCAGATGATGCCCGGGAACAGGCGCTTCTGCGGCAGCTGCTGGAACGCGACCGCGGAATTCTTCGACTGGTCGAGCAGGCTCGCGGAATCGAGCACGATCGCGTCGGCGGCCTCGGTCACCTCGAAGAGGTCGGTCGATGCGCCCTGGATCTTGTCGACGTTCTGGCCCACCTCGCTGAAGATGTTGAACACCTCGGTGAGGATCGCCTTCGCCTGCGGATCGGTCAGCGCACGGATGTTCAGCTCGGCCGAGCCGTTCATCAGGCCGTCCAGCACGCGGCCGTAGATCTGCGCGTCGCGGCCGAACGAGTCGGCGGCCGTCACCGCGAGGTCGCCGCCCTTCAGGATTTCCGACACGCGGCGCAGCATGCGGTCGGCGAGCAGCATCTGGCGCGTGGCCATGTAGATCTGCGTCGAGGGCGCATCGCGCTCGGTGAGCACGCGCACGATTTCCTCCATGCGCGCGGTCAGCAGCGGGATCTTCGAGTTGAAGTCCGCCGCCGTGTCGGTCATCTCGAGCACCAGCTGCTGGCGACCGAGGATGGTGTCCGCATTGCGCTTGATCGGCTCCCACGTCGACGACAGCTTCTTCAGCTGGTCCTTGACGTTCACGTCCTCGGCGTAGGCGGGCATGCCGGGCGCGCCGGACATCACTTCCTTGATGTTCTTCTCGATGCTGTCGCGCGTCGCTTTCAGCTCGCTGAACGCGTCGAGGTTACCGCCGGCCGCCTCGCGGGCGTACGTGGCGATCTGCTGCGACTGCACCTGCACGTCGTTGACGCGCTGCAGTGCCGAACGCTCCTCGTCGTTCTTGGTACCGCCGATGTACGTATTGACGACGAGCAGGACCAAGGCTGCGAACAGCAGCAGCAGCCAGAAACGAATGCTGGAGGATTGACCCTTCAGCGCGCCCGATGGAGTACTCATGCCTCACCTCGCTTTAAGACCCCGACCCCTGCCCGGCGCTCGCGCGGCGGCGCACCGGTCAGGCGAACCCGACACCCCGTACCGCCCCCTGAACCCGACCGCTCACGCCGACGCCTGCAGGAAATCCGGCGACCGCACCAGCG
Organism: uncultured Pseudomonadota bacterium; assembly: GCA_937996755.1. GTDB lineage: Bacteria > Pseudomonadota > Gammaproteobacteria > Xanthomonadales > Ahniellaceae > CALKUS01. The sequence continues at coordinate 30,708 of CALKUS010000299.1, forward strand.
TCGTCATGCTGAAAATGCTCCAGGTCGTATTGCCGAGCTCGTAGTTGCGCGACACGAATCGCGCATACCGTTCATCGAGCGTCGGGTTGTCGACCGGGATGTTCTCGTCCGTGAAATTGCGTTGCCCGAGCACCTCGTCCACGAGCACGCCGACGGCGCCGCCCGGCTGGCGCGCGACGAGCACGCGGCTCTTGTCCACGACCGGCGTGCGCGCGCCTTCCAGGAAGTTGCGCAGGTCGACGATCGCGATCAGGTTGCCGCGGATGTTCGCGACGCCCAGCATCCACGGCTTGGTGCCGGGGATCACCGTCATCGCGGGCATGGTGAGGATTTCGTTGACCTCGCCGATGCCGGAAACCAGGAAGTTGGTGCCGATGCGGAAGCCGATGCCGCGCCACAGGCCGGGCGCTTCCACCTGCTCCGCCGCGCCGGCGACGTGCGCCTGCGCCCGCTGCTCGTAGTCGAGCAGGATGTCGAACGGCGCGACCGCGGCGGCCGGCTCGAACGATGCGATGGCGAGCTCCGTGCTCACTGCGGCAGCAGGTTCTGGATGCGGTCGATGAGATCCTTCTCGTTGACCGGCTTCACGATGAAGTCCTTCGCGCCCTGGCGGAGGCCCCACACGCGATCGGTTTCCATGCCCTTCGTGGTGACGATGATCACCGGGATCTCGCTGGTCTCGGGGTCGCGGCTCAGGCTGCGCGTCGCCTGGAAGCCGTTCATGCCCGGCATGATGACGTCCATCAGGATCAGGTCGGGGCGGGCGCTCTTCGCGAGGTCGATCCCCGCCTCCGCGCTGGCCGCGCTCGAGACGTGGTGGCCCGCACGCTCGAGGATGCCCGAGAGTACTTTGACGTCCGTTGGTGAGTCGTCGACGATGAGAATGTGCGCCATTTGATCCCCCTGACCAACCGGCTGATGGTTCAGCTCTTCACGTCCACGTGCTTGCGGATCGCACCCAGCAACTCTTCGCGCGTGAACGGCTTCGTCAGGTACTGCTCCGCACCGACGATGCGACCTTTCGCCTTGTCGAAAATGCCGTCCTTCGACGACAACATGATCACCGGCGTGCCCTTGAACATCTGGTTGTTCTTGATCAGCGCGCAGGTCTGGTAGCCGTCGAGCCTCGGCATCATGATGTCGACGAAGATGATCTGCGGCTGCTGGTCGGAAATCTTGGCCAGCGCCTCGAATCCGTCGGTCGCCGTGACCACGTCGCAGCCTTCCTTCTTCAACAGCGTCTCGGCCGTCCGGCGGATGGTCTTCGAATCGTCGATGACCATCACCTTCAAGCCGGACAGGCTGCCTGATGCCTGAGCTTCTTCCACGATCACTTCGTCCTCATGCGGGGTTCCGGGCCCGGGCGGGCGCCGAGAAGCACGCGCACGCCCGCAGCACGCGGCACGGCGCACGCAACAACCCCCTTCTCGGTTGTTTAGCCATTGTCCGAAAGCATGTCAAGTAAAGCGGGCAACCGGATTGATCGCACTGGAAATTTGCGCCCGCGAAAGGCATCGCGAGCGGCCCCCTGCAGCGGCCCGGTCCCACCCGGGTCGACCCCGCTAGTATAGGCCCCGGAACCGCCCCTCAGGGGCGTGCAGGAGTCGTGGATGGCGCTGGCTGTCGGCGTTCTGATGGACCCCATCGCCGCGATCAAGATCGGGAAGGATTCGACCTTCGCGATGCTGCTCGAGGCGCAGCGCCGGGGTCACCGGCTGCGCTACGCGACGGACGACACCCTGGCGGTCCGCGACGGCCGCGCCTGGGCGTGGCTGCGCGACCTGCAGGTTCGCGACGACAAGGCCGGCTGGTACGAGCTGGGCGAGCCGGAGCTGGTCGACCTGGGCGGGCTGGACTTCTTCCTCGCGCGCAAGGACCCACCGTTCGACGCGCGGTTCCTGCACGACACGCTCGTGCTCGACCTGGCCGAGCAGGCCGGCGTGGACGTGGTGAACCGGCCGCAGGCGCTGCGCGACGCGAACGAAAAGCTGTTCGCGCAGCAGTTCCCGCAGTGCTGCCCGCCGACGCTCGTGGCGCGCGACGCGCGCATGCTGCGCCACTTCGTCGAGGCGGTCGGCGAGGTGGTGCTCAAGCCGCTGGACGGCATGGGCGGTCGCGGCATCTTCCGCACCTCGCCGGCCGACCCGAACCTCAACGTGATCCTCGAGACGCTCACCGGCGAAGGCCGCGAGCTCGCGATGGCGCAGAAGTACGTGCAGGAGATCACCGCCGGCGACAAACGCATCCTGCTGGTGGACGGCGAGCCCGTGCCGTACGCGCTCGCGCGCATCCCGCAGGGCAACGAATTCCGCGGCAACATGGCGCGTGGCGGCAAGGCCGTCGCGCAGCCGTTGTCGGAGCGCGACCGCTGGATCTGCGCGCAGGTGGCGCCCGAGCTCGTGCGCCGCGGCATGCGCTTCGTCGGGCTCGACGTGATCGGCGACTACCTCACCGAAGTGAACGTGACGAGCCCGACCGGCATCCGCGAGATCGACGCGCAGTGCGGCACGAACATCGCCGCCACGCTGTTCGACCGGCTCGAGGCGACACGCGCGAGGGGACGCGACGCGTGAGCAACGCGGCGCGCCAGCCGGCGCCGGCGCCGCCCGAGATCGGGCCGCGCGAGCGCGTGCGCGTCACGTTCCTGTTCTCGCTCGTGCTGCACGCCGTGCTCGTGCTCGGCGTGACGTTCGCGATGGAGGACCCGAAGGCGAGCCTGCCGTCGCTCGACGTGATCCTCGTGGAGTCGCACAACGCGAGCGATCCGTCGAAGGCGGATTTCCTCGCGAACGCATCGCAGAAGGGCGGCGGCGAGAGCGACGAGTCGAAGCGGCCGCGCCAACCGGTCTCGAGCCGCGTGCCGAAGCCGACGGAGGGCACGGCGCCGATCCCGTTGCGCGCGAGCGCGCCGCGCCCGCAGCCGAAGGCGCCGACGCCCGTCGTCACGACGCGCGGCGAATCGCCGCTGTCCGTGCAGCGCACCGACCCGAAGCTCGAGGTGCCGAAGCTCCCGGAGATGACCGGGCGCGAGATCATCGAGCGCAGCATGGAAATGGCGCGGCTCGCGGCCGAGATCGACCGCCAGTCCGAGGCGTACGCGAAGCGCCCGAAGCGCAAGTTCATCTCGGCGAACACGCAGGAGTACGCGTACGCCGCGTACATGCGCGCCTGGGTCGCGCGCGTCGAGCGCATCGGCAACCTCAACTTCCCCGACGAGGCGCGCCAGCGCAAGCTGGCCGGCAACCTCGTGATGACGGTCGCCGTGCGCCGCGACGGCTCGATCGAGCGCATCGACGTGATCCAGCCGAGCGGCTATCCGGTGCTCGACGCCGCCGCACAGGAGATCGTGCGGCTGTCCGAGCCGTTCGCGCCCCTGCCGAAGACCGTGGACGACGTCGACATCCTGCACATCACGCGCACGTGGCAGTTCCTGCCGGGCGGCGTGCTGCGCAACCAGTAGGCCTCGCCGGCCGGTATGAGTAGGAGTCGGAGTATGAGTGCGCTCTTCCGGAGCTCGCGAGTGGCGACTCGGTTGCGAACTCATACTCTGACTCATACTCGTACTCTGGTGGACGGTACAATGCCCGCATGTCGCAACAGGCCACCTTCCTGACCAACCACTTCCTGATCGCGATGCCCGCGCTGCAGGACCCGAACTTCTCGCGCGGCGTGACGTTCGTGTGCCAGCACAGCGGCGAAGGCGCGATGGGGCTGCTGGTGAACCGCGTCTCCGAGCTGAAGCTCGGCGACGTGCTCACGCAGATGCGCATCGGCACGACGATCCGCGAGGTGGCGGGCGCGCCGGTGTACATCGGCGGGCCGGTGCAGCCCGAGCGCGGCTTCGTGCTGCACGAGCCGTGCGGCGACTGGGATTCCAGCTTCTCGATTTCCGACCAGCTCTGCGTGACGACCTCGCGCGACATCCTCGCGGCGATGGCCGAGGGCAAGGGCCCGAAGCGCTCGCTCGTCGCGCTCGGCTACGCCGGCTGGTCGGAGGGCCAGCTGGAGCTCGAGATGCGCGACAACGCGTGGCTGGCCGCGAACGCTTCCACCGAGCTGATCTTCACGACGCCGATCGAGAAGCGCTGGGAAGGCGCGGCGCGCCTGGTCGGCTTCGACCCGGCCATGCTTTCCGACCACGGCGGACATGCCTGAGCCCGCAGCGCAGCGCGTGCTCGGCTTCGACTACGGCAGCAGGCGCATCGGCATGGCCTATGGCCAGCGCATCACCGGCACGACGACGGCGTTGCCGGTGGTCGCGAACGGGCCGGGCGGCCCGGACTGGGCCGCGGTCGATCGCGCCGTGAAGGAATGGCGCCCCGACGCGTTCGTGGTGGGGCTGCCGCTCGCGCTGTCGGGCGACGAGCAGCCGATGTCGCGCGCGGCGCGCGCGTTCGGCACGCTGGTCGCGCAACGCTATTCGTTGCCGGTGCACGAGCAGGACGAGCGCATGACCTCGATCGAAGCCGACCGCCGTTTCGCCGAAGCGCGACGCGCCGGCACCAGGCGGCAGAAGCACGCCGCGAACCTCGACTCGATGGCCGCGCAGATCATCGTCGAGAATTTCCTCGGCGTCACCGCGACATGACCGGAAGCCAGCCGATGCAACTGCCTGCGGTGGACGCGCTGATCGCGACGATGGTCGCGCAACTGCGCGCGCGGCTGCCCGCCGAGCGCCTCGCCGACGCACGCGTCGTCGGCATCCGCACCGGCGGCGCGTGGGTCGCGCAACGCCTGCGCGAGGCGCTCGGCCTGGCGACGCCGCTCGGCGAGCTGGACATCAGCTTCCATCGCGACGATTACGGCCGCAGCGGCCTCAACCCCGAGGTCGGCGCGTCGAAGCTGCCGTGGGACCTCGGCGAGCGCCACGTCGTGCTCGTCGACGACGTGCTCTACACGGGCCGCACGGTGCGCGCGGCGCTGAACGAGCTGTTCGACTGGGGCCGGCCCGCGAGCGTGGCGCTCGCCGTGCTCGTCTCGCGCGACGGCCGCGAGCTGCCGGTGCAGCCCGATGCGGCCGGCATCGAGATGACGCTCGGCCCGCGCCGGCACGTGAAGCTGCGCGGTCCCGACAACCTGAGGCTCGAGCTGGTGGAGGGCGCGCCGTGAGCGCCGTGCAGCTCGCGGCGGACGGCACGCTGCGCCATCTCGTGACGCTGGCCGGCCTGCCGCGCGCGCTCGTCGCCGACCTGCTCGATACGGCGGCCGCGATCGCCGCGGCGACCGGCGGCAAGGTGAAGAAACTGCCGCTGCTGCGCGGCCGCACGGTGGTGAACCTGTTCTTCGAGCCGTCGACGCGCACGCGCACGAGCTTCGAGCTCGCGGCCTCGCGCCTGTCGGCCGACGTGGTCAATTTCGACGTCGGCGCTTCGTCCACGACCAAGGGCGAAAGCGTGCTCGACACGTTGCGCACGCTGCAGGCGATGCATTGCGACCTGTTCGTCGTGCGCCACCGCGACAACGGCGTGCCCGGGTACCTCGCGACGCAGGTCGACCGCGGCGTGTCCGTGGTGAACGCGGGCGACGGCAACCATGCGCACCCGACGCAGGGACTGCTGGACGCCTACACGATCCGCGCGCGCAAGGGCGAGGATTTCTCGAAGCTGCGCGTGCTCGTGGTCGGCGACATCCGCCATTCGCGCGTCGCGCGCTCCGACCTGCACGCACTGTCGGCGCTCGGCGTCGGCGAGCTGCGCGTCTGCGGCCCGGCGCAGCTGCTGCCGGAAACGCTGGAGGTGCCCGCGACGCGTTGCGACGACCTCGACGCCGCGCTCGCCGACGTCGACGTCGTGATCATGCTGCGCCTGCAGAAGGAGCGCATGGACGCCGCGCTGATCCCGAGCACCGAGGAATACTTCCGCCTCTGGGGCCTCGACGCACGGCGCCTGAAGCTCGCGAAGCCCGGCGCGATCGTGATGCATCCCGGCCCGATGAACCGCGGCGTCGAGATCGCCAGCGACGTCGCCGACGGGCCGCAGTCCGTGATCCTCGAGCAGGTCTCGAACGGGCTCGTGGTCAGGATGGCGGTGATGGCGAAGTTGATGGGGGCGTCGGCGGCTTAGGAATCTCGAGTGCTCCGGCTTCCGAGCGACGGAGATCGAGAGCTCAGATCGAGATCGAAGACCTTTGAAGCGTTGGTCGTTTCTCTCAAGCACTTTCGCGGCTATCGCCGCGACCCACTTTCTGTCGTCACAGAAAGTGGGCAAAGAAGACCTGGCCTGATCGCTTCGCCGACTGCGCATCCTGCGCAGTCGGTTCCCTGCGCGTCCTCGGCAAGCAGGGGGTCGACGACAAGGCATCCCTGCCTTGTCGTCGACGCTCGGCATCCCTGCCTCGCCCGCGCGAGCTGCGCGCGCGCGGCTGGAACCCTGCCTGCCTGCGGTGCTCGGCTCGCTCAACAGGCCACCAGAAGCACCAACCCGCCATCCCTGGCTGGTTGCTGACGGTGTCGGGGCTCCGTCGATCCTTTGCGGCGCATCGAGCGAAGCGGCTGGCGCGCAGGATGCGCGCTGGCTCTTCGGGGCCCCTTCGGGAGCGCCGAGGCGCGGAGTGAAAATCAGGGGGAAAGCAAAACTGTCCGAGGCCATGGATGGCCGAGTTGTTTTGCGGCCCTGATTTTCGCTTCGCGACTCGGGGACCGGCAGCACATGGATGTGCTGCCGGCGCGGACGCAGGGGCGTCCTTTGTGGATCCAAGGAGAATTTGGACGAGCAAATTCTCCTTGGTCGCGGCGGCAGCCGCGAAAGTCGGAGCGACAGCAACCAACGCTTCAAAGGTCTTTGATCTTGATCTGCTGCGCTCTTCCGCAGTCTCAGAGCCAGATCAAGATGGATTCCCGCCTTCGCGGGAATGACACGAGGTAGGTACCTCCCGCCACAAAACGAAAAAAGCGACCAGAGCGGTCGCCTTTTTTCGCTGCAGGTGGAGCCCAGGATTACTGCTCCAGGAGCTCGACGCCGTCGAGGCCCTGCGAGAGCGTATGCGCGTCGCCGCCCTGCGCGAGCTTGATGCGCAGGCGCACTTCGTTCGCGGAGTCGGCGTGGCGCAGCGCGTCCTCGTACGAGATCTCGCCGGACTGGTAGAGCTCGAACAGGCTCTGGTCGAACGTGCGCATGCCGAGGTTGGTCGATTCCTTCATGACCTCCTTCAGCTTGTGGATTTCGCCGTCGCGGATGTAGTCCTGCACGAGCGGCGTGCCCAGCAGCACTTCCATCGCGACGCGGCGCGCCTTGCCGTCCGGCGTCGGGATGAGCTGCTGCGCGACGATGCCCTTCAGGTTCAGCGACAGGTCCATCAGCAGCTGCGGCCGGCGATCCTCGGGGAAGAAGTGGAGGATGCGGTCGAGCGCCTGGTTCGCGTTGTTCGCATGCAGCGTGGCCAGCACGAGATGGCCCGTTTCGGCGAACGCGATCGCGTGTTCCATGGTTTCGCGCGTGCGCACCTCGCCGATGAGGATCACGTCGGGCGCCTGGCGCAACGTGTTCTTGAGCGCGTTCTCCCAGGAATCGGTGTCGATGCCGACCTCGCGCTGCGTCACCACGCAGCCTTCGTGCTTGTGCACGAACTCGATCGGGTCCTCGATCGTGATGATGTGGCCCGTGGAATTCTGGTTGCGGTAGCCGATGATCGCCGCGAGCGACGTGGACTTGCCGGTACCGGTTGCGCCGACGAAGAGGATCAGGCCGCGCTTCGTCATCGACAGCGTCTTGGTGATCGGCGGGAGGTTCAGCTCCTCCACCGTCGGGATGCGCGTCTCGATGCGACGCAGCACCATGCCCACCTGGTTGCGCTGGTAGAAGCACGAGACACGGAAGCGCCCGACGCCCTGCATCGAGATCGCGAAGTTGCACTCGTGCGTCTTCTCGAACTCCTCGCGCTGGCCGGGCGTCATCACGTTCAGCACCATGTCGCGCGATTGCTGCGGCGACAGCGGCGACTGCGTGATCGGCTGGATGCGGCCGTTCACCTTCATCGAAGGCGGAATGCCGGCGGAGATGAAGAGGTCGGACCCCTTCTTGTGCACCATCAGCTTCAGGAAGGACGAGAAATCGACGTTGCTCATCGGGGGCTCCCGCCAGCCTCGTCGGCCGACGCGGTCAAATCCTCAGGTCTGTCCCCACAACCCCCGTCCCGCGCCTCCGGCGCGGGACCGCCCCCTCGACTCAAGGGGGCCAAAAGCGGGCCCAGGGCCTCTGAAATAGCGTGCAGCGACCTAGCGTACGTTTCCGTGAAGTCGTCCGCGCTCACCGTTACTCGAAGATCTTCTTGTCCTTGGCGTAGCTGATCGCCTGCTGGCGCGTCACGAGGCCGCGGCGGACGAGGTCCTGCAGGCACTGGTCGAGCGTCTGCATGCCGACGCCCTGGCCGGTCTGGATCGACGAATACATCTGCGCGACCTTGTCCTCGCGGATCAGGTTA
>CALKUS010000300.1 GCA_937996755.1 uncultured Pseudomonadota bacterium
GCTGCCGGACGCGCACGTCGAGGCGCCGACCGGCGGTTCGGTGATCCTCGCGGCGATCACGCTGAAGATCGGCGGCTACGGTTTCCTGCGCTTCGCGCTGCCGATCACGCCGGACGCCTCGGCCTCGCTCGACTGGCTGATCCTGTCGCTGTCGCTGATCGCGGTCGTCTACATCGGTCTGGTCGCGCTGATCCAGCAGGACATGAAGAAGCTGATCGCGTACTCGTCGATCGCGCACATGGGCTTCGTCACGCTCGGCACGTTCATCGCGTTCGCGCTGGCGCGCGAGTCCGGCGACGCCGACGCGGCGCGCCTCGGCATCCAGGGCGGCATGGTGCAGATGATCTCGCACGGCTTCGTGTCGGGCGCGCTCTTCTCGTGCGTCGGCGTGCTGTACGACCGCGTGCACAGCCGCATGATCAAGGACTACGGCGGCGTGGCGAACACGATGCCGTGGTTCGCCGCGTTCATGGTGCTGTTCGCGATGGCGAACAGCGGCCTGCCGGGCACGTCCGGCTTCGTCGGTGAGTTCATGGTGATCCTCGCGAGCTTCCAGGCGCAGCCGTGGTTCGCGATCGGCGCGGCCGTGACGCTCGTCCTGGGCGCCGCGTACACGCTGTGGCTCGTCAAGCGCGTGGTCTTCGGCGAAGTCGCGAACGCGCACGTCGCCGCGCTCACCGACATCAACATGCGAGAAGCGATCGTGCTCGGCACGTTCGCCGCATTCGTGCTGCTCGTCGGCCTGTGGCCGGCGCCGCTGATCGAGCTCATGGACGCGTCCATCGCGCAGCTCGTGAAGCAGATTGCGATCAGCAAGGCCTGACAGGAAAACCGATCCCATGATTTCCCTGACCGACCTGATCGTCCTCGTGCCGGAGCTGTTCCTGACGGGCGCGATCTGCGTGCTGCTCATCGCGGATCTCTTCGTGACGCAGCAGCGCCGCGGGCTTACCCACTTCCTCGCGATCGGCATCCTGCTGCTGTGCATCGTGCTGACGCTCCGCCCGCACTCGACCGGCGGCCTGCCGGCCGTGCAGATGGCGTTCGGCGGCATGTTCGTGCGCGACCTGCTGGCCGACCTGCTGAAGGTGTCGATCTACGTCACGACGGCTGCCGTGTTCATTTACGCGAAGCCGTACCTGATGGCGCGCAACATGTTCCACGGCGAGTTCTACGTGCTGTGCCTCACGGCCGTGCTCGGCGCGATGTTCATGTGCTCGGCCGGCAACCTGCTGATCGTCTACCTCGGCCTCGAACTGCTGTCGCTGTCTTCCTACGCGCTCGTCGCGCTCAACCGCGACTCGCCGCTGTCGTCGGAGGCCGCGATCAAGTACTTCGTGCTCGGCGCGATCGCGTCCGGCATGCTGCTGTACGGCGCGTCGATGATCTACGGCGCCACGGGCACGCTGGACCTGGCCACGATCCACGCGAAGGCGGCTGCGGGCTACGACCGCACGCTGATCTCGTTCGGCCTGACCTTCGTCGTGGTCGGGCTCGCGTTCAAGCTCGGCGCCGCGCCGTTCCACACCTGGATGCCCGACGTCTACGAGGGCTCGCCCACGGCCGTCACGCTCTTCATCTCGAGCACGCCGAAGATCGCCGCGTTCGGCATGCTCTACCGCGTGCTGGAGACCGGCCTGTCCGGCCTGATCGCCGACTGGCGCCCGATGATCGCGGTGCTCGCGTTCCTCTCGCTCGCGCTCGGCAACATCGTCGCGATCGCGCAGTCGAACCTGAAGCGCATGCTCGCGTATTCCACCGTGTCGCACGTCGGCTTCCTGCTGCTGGGCGTGCTGCCCGGCACGCCGGAGGGCTATGCGGCCGCCACGTTCTACGCCGTCACGTACGCGATCACGTCCACGGCCGCGTTCGGCCTCATCGTGCTGCTCTCGCGCGCCGGCTTCGAGGCGGAAGAGATCGACGACTTCAAGGGCCTGAACCAGCGCAGCCCGTGGTACGCGCTCGCGATGCTCATGGTGATGGCTTCGCAGGCCGGTGTGCCGGTGTGGGTGGGCTTCTTCGCGAAGTTCCAGGTGCTGAAGGCGGCACTGCAGACGCCGGGCATGCTGTGGCTCGCGCTCGCCGGCGCAGTGTTCACGGTGATCGGCGCGTTCTATTACCTCCGCGTGATCAAGGTGATGTACTTCGACGAGTCGAAGTCCGCCGATCGCCTCGTGCTGCCGGCCGACATGCCTTTCCGCTTCGTGCTGAGCCTGAATGGCCTCGCGTTGCTCGGCCTCGGCCTGTTCGGTGGGCCGCTGATGGCGCTGTGCCTGCAGGCGGTGTCGAGGTAGGAAAATTTCGGTAGCGGCTTTTCGTAGGAGCCCACCCTGTGGGCGATCGCGGCTCGGCCACAGGGTGGCCTCGTACAATCGCGCACAGGGTGCGCTCCTACCTCCGATCGTATGAACGATTCATTGGCAATCGAACCGGATTTGCGCGTTCGGGGTTGATATTGCGGCCACCCGCCCCTAGAATTCGCGCCGCCTGATGCGGGGTGGAGCAGTCTGGCAGCTCGTCGGGCTCATAACCCGAAGGTCGTAGGTTCAAATCCTACCCCCGCTACCAAACGCACATGGAAAAGGCTCCTCCGGGGGCCTTTTTCCTTGGTGCCGCCGGCGCTGCGCGAGCAGTGCCGGTCGACATCCCCGGCCGCACGCGTGCGGTCGATGACGCGGGTGGGCTGGGCCTGTCGTGTGGCGTGCTGACGGTCGTCGTCGCGCGCGGCACGGTGGGTCCAAGGCCCACCTTTTTTCTTTCTGCGCCCGGGAAATCCGGTCGTGGGGTTCGGATGGAGACGGACGGGGCCACGTGAAGCACGACGAGCTGACGCAGCTGCTGTCGCCCGTGATCGCCTCGCTGGGGCTGGAATGCCTCGGCGTGGAGTACAGCCCGTATTCCGGCGCGAGCCTGCTGCGCATCTACATCGATGCGCCGGATCGCGCGGTCGACATCGACGATTGCGAGCGCGTGAGCCGCGAAGTGGCGGCACTGCTCGACGTGGAGGATCCGATCAAGGGTCGCTACACGCTCGAGGTCTCGTCGCCCGGCCTCGACCGGCCGCTGTTCACGCCGGAGCAGTTCGCACGATTCGTCGGTCAGTCGGCGAAGCTTTCGTTGAACGTGCCGCTCGACGGCCGTCGTCGTTTCCAGGGCCCGATCAAGGCCGTGGACGGGACGCGGGTCACCATCGAGCAGGACGGCAAGGACGTTGTGATCGAGCACGGCAACATGCTGAAGGCGAACCTGGTGCCCGAGTTCGAGCCGAAGGGCGAGAAGAAGGGCGGCGACAAGCCCGGCAAGGGCGGCAAGGCCAGGAAAAAGCACTGATACACGCACGGCGCGGCAGCAATCGGCGCGCGCCGGGAGAAGAGAGATGAGCAAGGAAATCCTGCTGGTTGTCGATGCGGTCGCGAACGAGAAGGGCGTCGCCAAGAACGTCATTTTCGACGCGATGGAAGCAGCGCTCGCGTCCGCCGCGAAGAAGCGCTATCCCGACGACGTCGCGATGCGCGTTTCGATCGACCGCAACTCGGGCGACTACGAAACGTTCCGCCGCTGGGAAGTGGTGGCCGACGACATCGTGATGGAATCGCCCGACCGGCAGATCCGCCTGATGGATGCCGTCGACGTGAAGCCCGACTCGCAGGTGGGCGACTTCCTCGAGGAGCAGGTCGAGAACGCCGAGTTCGGCCGCATCGCCGCACAGGCCGCGAAGCAGGTGATCGTGCAGCGCGTGCGCGAAGCCGAGCGCGCGCAGGTCGTGGACGCGTTCAAGGACCGCGTCGGCGAGCTCGTGACGGGCATCGTGAAGCGCGTCGAGCGCGGCAGCGTGTACGTCGACCTCGGCGGCAACGCCGAGGCGTTCATCCCGCGCGAGAAGGCCATCCCGCGCGAGAACGTGCGCCCGGGCGACCGCCTCCGTGGCTACCTCTACGAGGTTCGCGCCGAAGCGCGCGGCCCGCAGCTGTTCGTCTCGCGCACCGCGCCGGAGTTCATGATCGAGCTGTTCAAGCTCGAAGTGCCGGAAGTGGGCCAGGGCCTGGTCGAGATCAAGGGCGCCGCGCGCGACCCGGGCGACCGCGCGAAGATCGCGGTCAAGTCGAACGACCATCGCACCGATCCCATCGGCGCGTGCATCGGCATGCGCGGTTCGCGCGTGCAGGCCGTGTCGAACGAGCTCAACGGCGAGCGCGTCGACATCGTGCTGTGGAACGACAATCCGGCGCAGTTCGTGATCAACGCGATGGCGCCCGCCGCCGTCGAGTCGATCATCGTCGACGAAGAAAAGCACTCGATGGACATCGCGGTCGCCGAGACCGAGCTCAGCAAGGCCATCGGCCGCGGCGGCCAGAACGTGCGCCTCGCCAGCAAGCTCACGGGCTGGCAGCTCAACGTGATGACGCAGGCCGACGTGCAGCAGAAGACGGAAGCGGAGCAGGAGGCCGCGCGCCAGCTGTTCGCCGAGAAGCTGGAAGTGGACGCGGAGATCGCGTCGATCCTGGTGCAGGAAGGATTCTCCTCGATCGAGGAAATCGCCTACGTGCCGGCGTCCGAGCTGCTCGCGGTGGAGGAGTTCGACGAGGACATCGTGGAGGAGCTCCGCGCGCGTGCGCGCGACGCGCTGCTCACGCAGATGATCCAGGCCGAGGAAGTGCTGGACGAGAACGCGCCGAGCGACGACCTGCTGTCGCTGGACGGCATGGACGAGGCGACCGCCTTTGCCCTGTCGGAGCGCGGCGTGCGCACGCTCGAGGATCTCGCCGACCTCGCCGTGGACGAGATCACGGACATCGACGGCATGGACGAGGATCGTGCCGCGAAGCTGATCATGGCGGCTCGCGCGCCGATGATCGCGAAACTGGAACAGGGTGGCTGAGCGCGGGTGGAAAGGTAGTACCGAGTACCCCACGCACATCCGCGGAGAACTGAACCAATGTCCGACGTAACCGTTCGCCAACTCGCCAACGTGCTCGCCTTGTCCGTGGACAAGCTGCTCGAGCAGCTGTCCGAGGCCGGCATGAAATTCTCCGGTCCCGACCAGGTCGTGACGAGCACGGAGAAGGTCAAGCTGCTCGGCTTCCTGCGTCGCCAGCACGGCAAGCGCGAAGCGCCGGCCGAGCAGGCCGCGGGCCCGAGCCAGATCACGCTGCGCCGCAAGCACGTGACCGAGATCACCGTCCCCACGGGCGCCGCGCGCGGCAAGACCGTGAACGTGGAAGTGCGCCAGAAGCGCACCTACGTGAAGCGCAGCGTCGTCGACGAGCAGCAGGGCAGCCCGGACGCCGAGCGCGAGGACGCGCTGGCGAAGCTGAAGGAATCGGAAGCGCGTCGCGCGGCCGAGGAAGCTTCGCTGCAGGCGGCCGACGCGAAGAAGCGCGCCGAGGAAGAGGCACGGAAGGCCGAGGAAGAAGCGAAGCGCGCCGCCGAAGAAGCGAAGCGCATCGCCGACGAGGTCGGGATGCAGGTCAACCCGGGGGCCGTGGAGCGACCGGTGAGCTACGAGTACATGTCGTGCGCGAAGATCTTGGCGCAGATCGAATTCTCGAACACCGAGACCGTTCCCGGCAAGCCCAACGAGGTGCTCAACCCGCTGACCGCGATGCCCACCGGGATCAGCGGCCTGAGCCCGGCCGGCCAGGTGCGCGCGGTCGGCTTCACCCGTGGCGGGCGCCGGGTGCTGGCCCTCTCCCACGTGTCCGATCTGTTGTTCGTGTTCGACGAGACCACCGCCCACGCCAGCTCGCGCACGGCGCTGCTCCTCGACGGCT
>CALKUS010000301.1 GCA_937996755.1 uncultured Pseudomonadota bacterium
CGGCGCTGGTCGGCTCCACCTGTGCGATGAACCACAGTGCTTCCTCTGCGATCGAGAGCAAGCCGTCGGAAGGCGGCACAGCGGGCTGGCGCTCCAAGGCCACAGCCCCCTGCCGCGCGCGATTTGTGCTTTCGACCCGATAGGCCAGTTCCGCGATGGTTGGATTCAAAAACAGGTCCGCGACGCGCAACGTGATCTTCAGGGACTTGCTGATTTGCGAGAGCGCGCGCAGTGCTAACAGCGAGTCTGCGCCGATCTGAAACAGGTTGTCGTGGATGCCGATCCAGTGCGGCGCGATACCGAGAAGCGGAGACCACACGTTGAGCAGGATTTCTTCGGTCGGCGTCCGCGGTCCGTCTGGGGATCGGCCGTCGATGGCAGGTGCCGCGTCCAGGCCCAGCTCCTCCGCCACGCGGATGAAGCGGCCGGGCGGCAGCAGGCCGAGCTCCGGGCTCTGCCAGCGCACGAGCGCCTCGAGGCCGATGATCTGGCCGTTGTGCGCGCTCACCTGCGGCTGGTAGTGCAGGATCAGCTCGTTGTTGCGCGCGGCGTCGCGCAGGCGGCCACCGAGCGAAAGCCGGTCGGCGAGCTCCTGCACCTGGTCGTTCGAGAATGCGCACACGGCATTGCGGCCCTGGCGCTTCGCGCGCGCGGCCGCAGCCTCCGACTGGTGCAGCAGGTCCTTCGCGTCCTTCGCGTTCTGCGGGAACACGCTGATGCCCACGCTGCCCGTGAGGTACAGCATGTACGGCGACGCCTCGATCGGCTGCTCGACCGCCAGGCGCAGCCGCTCGGCGGTCGCGACCGGATCGTCGTTCGGGCCCGGGACCGACACGACCACGAACTCGTCGCCCGCGATGCGCGACACGCGCCCACGCTCGCCGACCGTGGCGCGCATGCGTTCGGCGATGATGCGCAGCGCCTGGTCGCCGGTCGCGTGGCCCATCGTCTCGTTGATGCTGTGGAAGCGGTCGAGGTCGATGTAGAACATCGCGACCCGGCCGCCGGAATGACGCGCCTCGGCGAGCGCGCCCTTGGTGAATTCCTCCACCGCGAGGAAGCGCGGCAGGCCGGTCACGGTATCGTGGGTGGCGAGGTACGCGAGCTCGGCTTCGTAGCGGCGGCGATCGGTGAGGTCGTTCACGAGGCCGACGAAATGCGTCACGTCGCCGTTGCGGTTGCGCACCGGCGCGACCGACATCTGGTTCCAGAACAGCGAGCCGTCCTTGCGGTAGTTGCGGACGACCACTTCCACCTCGGTGCGCGCGCGCATCGCCTTGCGGATGTCGTCGACCTCGGGCTGCGAGGTATCGTCGCCCTGCAGGAACTCGGGGTTGCGGCCGATCGCCTCGGCGGCCGTGTAGCCGGTGATGCGCTCGAACGCGCGGTTCACGTACGTGATCGGAGCGCCCGGCGCGCGCGCGTCGCAGATCACCACGCCGTTCGCGCTCGACTCCACGGCGCGCTCGAGCAATCGCGCGCGTTCTTCCGCGGCATGTCGCGTGGTGACGTCGCGCATCGCGACGAGCTGCGCGTCGTGCCCCTCCCACTCGGTCTCGCTGACGCGCGACTCGATCGTGCGCATCTCGCCGGGCCTGATCTCGACGTCCACCACGCCGGTGGAGCGCACGCCGCGCACCCACTCCGGCGAAGTCGTGATCAGCTCGTCGGGAGACTGCCCGAACAGCTCTTCGATGGCCGGGTTCGCGAAGCACACCGCGCCATCGGCGTCGACGACGACGAGCGCGTCGTCGACGTCGGTGAGGATCTGGCGCAACTGCACCTCGCGCTTGCGCAACGCCACTTCGGCGCGCCGCTGCGCGGTCACGTCGAGGCACACGACCATGCGCGAAGGCACGCCGTCCCAGATGATGTCGTGCGACGTCACCTCGACGTCGATGCGGCTGCCGTCCCGGCGCAGGTGCGTCCACAGGCCGGCGTTCACGAGGCCGCGCATCGCGCCGCCGCGATGGAAGCCGATGAACGTCTCGCGCTCCTCCTCGGGCCGGACGTCCAGCACGCTCATCGCCATGAACTCCTCGCGCGACCAGCCGTAGTGGTCGATGGCCGCGTCGTTCACGGCGAGGAACCGGTAGCTGTCGATCGCGTAGATCCACAGCGGGATCGGCATGTGCTCGAACAGGGTGCGATAGCGCGCCTCGCTGTCCGCGAGCTGCGCCAGGTAACGCGTGCGATCGACGGCGTAGCGGATCGCGCGCGCGAGCTGCTCGCCGTCGAACCTTCCCTTGACGAGGTAGTCGGCGGCGCCGGCCTGCATCGCCTCCACGTCGGTCTCGCGATCGGCCACGCCCGTCATCATGAGCATCGGCACGCGGATGCCGGCCGCGTGCGCGTTGCGCAGCAGGTCGATGCCGTTCTCGGGGCCGATGCGGTAGTCGATGAGGAACACGTCGTAGCGGCGCGAGCGCATCGCCTCGAAGCCTTCGGCGTAGTTCGGCGCCCACTCGACCAAGTAGCGGCCGGCGTCGACGCGCTGCAGGTGGTCGCGCGCGATGACGAAATCGTCCTCGTCGTCGTCGATCACCAGTACGCGCGTCGTGCCCTGCACCACTTCAATGCTCCTCGTTGACCGCGGGCAGGTCGACCACTTCCATCCAGTAGCGGCGCAATGCACGCACCACGTCCAGCAGCGACTGGAAGCTGGCCGGCTTGGTGATGTAGGAGTTCGAGCCCGACTGGTAGCTCGCGATCACGTCGTCGTTCGCCCGCGACGTGGTCATCACGACGATCGGGATGTGGCGCAGCGTCGGGTCGGACTTGATCTCGGCGAGCGCCTCGCGTCCGCCGAGGCGTGGCATGTTGAGGTCGAGCAGGATGAGACCCGGCGACGGATACGCACCCGAATCCGCGTAGCGCCCTTCGTTGCGCAGGTAGGCGAGCAGCTCCTCGCCGTCCTCGACGAAGTCGATGCGGTTCGGTACCCGGGCTTCCGCGAACGCATCGCGCGCCAGCGCGCGATCGTCGGGATCGTCTTCGGCAACGAGGATGGTCATCGCGATGGCGCGCGCCGACATGCTGCCCTCCGGTCGTCCTTCGTGGTTCTCGATTTCTCTGTTCATTCTTCCCCCACCGAAGTCAGGTGAGTGTAGTGCGCTCGCTCGATCTTGCCGACACTCTTTCGAGTGGAAGCTCGATCACGAATGTCGCGCCGCCACCGGGCACGCCGTCCGCCTCGATCGTCCCGCCGTGGCGCTCGACGATGCGCCGCACGATCGCGAGGCCGATGCCGGTGCCTTCGTACTCGCCGCGCCCGTGCAGTCGCTGGAACGGCTGCAGGATGCGTTCCCGATGGCGGTTGTCGAAGCCGATGCCGTTGTCGCGCACGACCAGTCGCGCCCAGCGCTCGCGCCGGCCGCCGTCCTGGCCCGGCTTTTCGAAGCGCTCGCACGCGATGGAAATCCGGGGCGTGCGCCCCGTCGCGCGGAACTTGAGCGCGTTGGAGAGCAGGTTCTGCAGTAGTTGCCGCATCTGCGTGGGATCCGCCTGCACCACGGGCAGCTCTCCGATGCGCAGCTCGGCGCCGGCGCGCTCGATCGCGTCCTCGAGGTCGGTTGTCACTTCCTGCGCGATCGCCCGCAGGTCCACGCCGACGAACGCCTGGCCGCGCGTCGCCACGCGCGAGTACGCGAGCAGGTCGTCGATCAGCGTCTGCATCCGCGCGGCCGCGTGACGCATTCGCTCGATGTAGTCGCGCCCCTGCTCGTCCGTGCCGCTGCGGTCGGCCAGGCGCTCGCCGAACGCCTGGATCTTGCGCAGCGGCTCCTGCAGGTCGTGCGAAGCGACGAACGCGAAGTCCTGCAGCTCGCGGTTGCGCGCTTCCACGCCTTCCAGCGCGAGGCGCAGCTCTTCTTCCGCCTCCTTCCGCGCCGTGATGTCCTGCACCGTGCCGACCAGCCGCAGCGGCTCGCCGCGCGCATCGAAGATGAAGTCGCCTTCCTTGTGCACGTAGCGCACGACGCCGTCCGGGCGAACGATGCGGTGGTCCAGGCTCAGCGGCACGCGCCGCTCGATCGCGTCCTGGATCGCCGTCTCGAGCGTCGCGCGGTCCTCCGGGTGCACGAGCTGGCGCATGAGCTCGCGCGTCGCGATCGCCACGCCCGGCTCCAGGCCGTGGATGCGGTAGGTCTGTTGCGACCACTGCAGCGTCGGCGAGCCGGGATCGTCGACGATCGCGAGGTCCCAGCTGCCGAGGCCGGCGATACGCTGCGCGCGCGCGAGCGCGGACTCGCTGCGGCGCAACCGTTCGTACGCATCGCGCTGGCTCGTCACGTCGCGTACGAACAGCGCGAGGCCGCTCGGATGCTGGAACGCGACGATGCCGAACCACCGCTCGAACGGCTCGTAGAACGTCTCGAACGCGACCGGCTCGCGCGACGACATCGCGCGCCGCAGCGGTTCCGCGGCCGCGTTCTGCGCAAGCGGCGGGAATTCGTCCCACAAGGACCTGCCGACCAGCTCGTCGCGCGGCCTGCGCGCCATCTCCTCGGCGCGCGGGTTGAGCTGCAGGAATCGCCAGTCGTGGTCGAACAGCAGGAAACCGTCCGGCGAATTCTCGAGGACCGCATTCAGCTCGTTGCGCGAGTCCTCGAGCGCGAGCTGCGCGCGCTCGCGGCGCACCATCTCCTCGCGCTGCGCAGCCGTCGCCGCTTCGGCCGCGCTGGCGCGCTGGCGCGACAGCAACGCGAGCCGCAACGCGGTTGCGACGAGCCCGCCGAGCATCAGCCCCACGAACAGCACGAGCTCGGGCAGGCGGCCGCCCGCGGCGACGAGGTTGCGGCTCGGCCGCACGTTCGCCACCCACTGTCGCGAATAGATCTCGGCCGCGCTCGCCACTTCGAGGCGCGACGGGTTGGCGACGTCGCGGAGGTAGATGCGCTGCGCGCCGTCGTGGAGCTCGACGCGATAGCCGAGCACCGTGGTCGCCAGCATCGCATCGAGCAGCGGCTCGTAACGGATGGCCGCGGCGATGTAGCCGCGCGGCGAACCCGAGCCGGCGACCGGCACGATGACGACGAAGCCCGATCCGCCCGCGCGCAACGCGAGCGGCGGCGTGATCACCGGCTCGCCCGTCGCACGCGCGCGCCTGATCGTCGCGGTGCGCACGGCATCGTCGTCGAAGGACGTGCCCACGAAGCGTTCCAGCTCCTCGGGGCTCTGGATCCAGCGCACCGTGCCGTCGGCGTCGACCCACGACATCGAGAAGAGCCCGGGGAAGTCGCGCAGGATGCGGCGCGCGTCGCCGCGGAACGCGCGCTCGATCTCGCCGTCAGGCAACTCGGCCAGCCGCTCGCCCATGTGCTCGAACAGCGACAACCGCGTGCGCAGGAAATTGCGCAGTCCGTCGCCCACCGCCTGCGCGGCGGCCACCGCGGAAGCGCGCTGCGCCGCGTCCTGGCTGGTCGCGAGCACGTTCCACGCGTAGATCGACAGCACCATCGCACCCGCGGCGAACGCGGCGGGCACCATCGCCGACGGCAATGCGCGCGCGCGCGTGGCCGAGGCCGAGCGCGAGCAGCGCCGTCGCGAGCGCGGCGAGCCCGAGCACGGTCGGCAGCGCGATCGGCGTGTGCTCGCCGAACGCACGAAGGCGCAGCACCTGCAACGCGAAGCCGGCGGCCGCGAGCACGACGATCGCCGCCACGATCAGGCCGCAGCCCCAGACGACCGGCCACCACGCCGCTTCGCGCCGCGCACGCCACGCGGCCAGCGCACCGAATGCGCCGAGCACGAGCGACAGCGCGGTGTTCGGCGCCATGCGCCCCGGCGGCACGCCTTCCGCGACGATCGCATGGCGCCAGAGCAGCTGGTCGATCGCGACGTTCCAGCCGGCGAATTCCTGCAACAGCGTGAGCATGCCCTGGGTGACGACGAGCACCAGCATCGCCAGGCCGAGCGAGCGCCAGCCGTAGATCGCCGACGTGAGCGCGACGGACGTCGCGAACATCGCGAGCGACGTGTTGAACTGCATGGGCACGAATCCGGTCCCGCCCTGGACGACGAGGCGGCTGCCGAGCAACCAGCCGCCGAGCACCAGCAGCGCGATGCCGGCCATCGCCGCGATCGCGAATCGCGCAGTGCGCGGCACCTCGCGCACGCTTTCACGCCGCATCCCGAGCCATCCCTCGCGCATGCCCCACGCAGCGCCGCAGAGGCATCCCGCCGCCACCACCAGGCCGACCGCGCCGGACTCTTCGCCGCGCAACGGCCCCACCGCGAGGAACAATGCGAGCGCGGCGAGCGCCGCGCCGGCGGTAGCGGCAGTCGCGAAGCGCAGGCGCCACGGCGCGAACGCGGCCGCGGCGATGCCCGCGCTGCCGATCGCCGCGAGCGCGATCGCATTCGCGACTTCGTCGCCGCCGCGCCCGGACCACGCGGCCCAGCCGGCCACGGCGAGGAGTGCGACGACGGCGAGCAACTGCGCACCCGAGCGGCCGCGCACGCGCGCGCCCCACGCGAACGCGCACGCCAGCGCGAAGCCGGCGGCGACCCGCGTCGGCCCCGAGATCGAGGAATCGCCGAGCAACGCGACGGCCACGATGACGGCCGCTGCCGCCGCGGCGACCAGCGCGCTACGCCATGCGTCAGCAGGTGTTGCGGCTGCCCTGGAGGTGCTCAGACGTCGTCGTCCTCGATGAGGATGGATCCGTCGTCGGCGCGTTTCACGTGCGTGATGCCGGGATACTGTTCCTCGAGCCGGCGCAGCTCCATTTCCTGCCGCGTCAGCTTGCCCTGCTGCACGCGCACCAGGTCGGCGAGGCGCTGGTTCTCGCGCAGGAGGTCGCGCTGCTGCAGCGCCTGCTGCACGGCCGCCTTCAGCTCGACGTCGTGCCACGGCTTGCCGATGAAGCGGAAGATCTGCACGCGGTTGATCGCTTCGACCAGGCCCTGCAGGTCGGCGTAACCGGAGAGGATCAGGCGCGCGATCGTCGGCTGCAGTTGCAGCAGCTGGTCCAGGAACTCCACGCCGTTCATCGTCGGCATGCGGTAGTCCGAGATCACGAGGTCGAAGCTCGTGGTTCGTGCGCGCGCGAGCGCGGCCTCGGGCGTGTCGAACGCTTCGATCTCCAGGCGCATCCGTTGTTCGGCCGAGAGGCCAAGCCCACCGAGCGCGCGCTTCAGCGCGCTCAGCACGTTCGGTTCGTCGTCGACCAGCATCACGCGGTGCATGGCAATCTCCTGGCGGCGACGCGACTCCCCGCCATTATGCGGAAACAACGCGCGTCGATTAGCCCTCATTGAGGGGAAGTCCATTGGTGTCGCCAGCGCGCGGGACCTCCCACCTGGATCGTGAATATTGGTGTGCAGGTGTCGCTGCGCGGCGATCGCGGTAGTCTCTCCCGGACGCGCATCCGCGCGGCGACCAGGGTCGCAAGTGACCGAAGCGGCACCCAACGCACCCGAAGGCGATCCCGTCGCCGTGCGCCTCGCCGGCGCGATCCGCGAAGGCGATCGCCGCGCCGAGGACGAGTTCGTTCGCCGCTATTCGCCCGGCCTCGTGACGCTGCTCCGCGTGCGCAGCCAGGACCCCGAGCTGGCCAAGGACCTGGCGCAGGAGGCGCTGCGCGTCGTGCTGCTGCGCCTGCGCGCCGGCAAGCTCGACCAGCCCGACTCCCTGGCCGGGTTCCTGCGCGGTACCGCGCTGAACCTGCTGGCGAACGAGCTGCGCCGCAGCGAGCGACGCCTGGCGGACGCCAGCAGCGACTGGATGGACCAGATCGTGGGTGAGAGTTCCGACCCCTACGACACAGTCGAGAGTGACGACCTGGTCCAGAA
Organism: uncultured Pseudomonadota bacterium; assembly: GCA_937996755.1. Classification (GTDB taxonomy): domain Bacteria; phylum Pseudomonadota; class Gammaproteobacteria; order Xanthomonadales; family Ahniellaceae; genus CALKUS01. Next base: position 7,795 of record CALKUS010000301.1, read on the forward strand.
CATGCGCGAAGTCATCTCGGGCATGAAAGTGGAACGCGACCGCGAGCTGCTGTGGCGCTACTACGTGGACGAGGATCCGAAGGACCGCCTCTGCGCGCAATACGAGCTGTCGCCCGAGCATTTCGACCGGGTGCTGCACCGCGCCAGGGGACGGCTCAAGGAACTGTGGCAGTCGCACGGCCGGGGAACGCCGGGCGGCCCGCGGAGGATGAAATGACCACGTACAAGCTGCCGCTCGACGCTCGATTGCTGCACGACTACCTGGAGCGCCGCCTCGACCCGCGCGAAGAAGAAGCGTTCGAGGAGGCGATGATTTCCGATCCGGAGATCGCCGAGCAGGTGCGCCTCGAGCTCGCCATGCGCGACGGCATGCGCGAGCTGTCGAAGCGCGAACGCGAGAAGCCGCGCACGGCACCGCACGCCGGGCACGGCGAAACGCATCAGTCCCGCAGCGGGCGCCATGCCGTGCGCGGCGGGCGGCGCTGGTTGGCGATGGCGGCCGCAGCCGCCGTCGCGCTCGCCATCGGCCTGCCCACCTCGTGGCTGCTGCTGCGCGGCGCGGAACAACCGGGCGGCACGAGCGTCGCGGAAGCGACGCTGTCGCCGCGGGTCGAAGCGCAGGGCCAGCTCGCGGCGTACGACCTGCCGGCACAACTCGTCGCGCTCGATCCCGGCGACCAGGCCGCGACCGCGCCGCCCGTGCGGCTGTCGCTGCCCGAAGGCGTGTCGGAAATCGTGCTGCAGCTGCCGCCGCATTCGCCGGCGACGCCGCATCGGCTCGTCCTGTCGCGTGCCGACCGCCCACAGGTGAGCGTCGCGCTGGCCGCCGCGCGCCTGCCCGACTCGACGAACGACGGCTTCACGCTCGCGACGGAGCAACTGCCGCCCGGCCAGTACCAGGCGCAGATCGAACGGCTGGAGAACGGCGCCTGGGTGCAGGACCGCCAGTTCACGCTGCGCGTCGAGGGACGCGACCGCTGACCGGGGCATGGCCTGGGAGGTAGTGCCTCCCGGCCACAGAGGAACACGCGACGGGCTGGTGCGCAGCCCGTGGAACGCTTCCATGTCCCGCGTCGTTTTCCTGCCCTCGCCCGCGCGCCAGCCGCCGACACCCGCGGCACCGGTCGCCGCCGAGCCCGTCGTCGCGGCCGAGCCCGTGTCGGTCGCGGCCCCGCGACGGCGCATCCCGCTGCTGATGCGCCTGGGTGCGCTCGCGTTCGTCACGATCGCGCTGCTGGTCGCGCTCGCGGTGCTCGCCAATTCCGCGATCGACGGCTATCGCGCGCAGAGCGTGCGGTCGACGCACGCCTCGCAGGTGAAGGAACAAGTCCAGGTCACGTACGTGCAGCTGAAGGAAGCGGAGAGCGCGAGCCGCGGTCTGGTGCTGCTCGGCGACAGCGGGTTCGACGGACGCTTCCGCCGCGCCGCCGACGAAATGCGCCGCGCAGCCGCGTTGTTGCGCACGATGGTCGCGGACAACCCGGCGCAATCGAAGAACGCCGCCACGCTCGAGACGCTGCTCGACATGCGCCTCGAGCAGCTCGAGGCGGTGATCGAGAGCTACCGCAAGCGCGGCGTCGCCGGCGCGCAATCACGCATGGCCGACAACCTCTCGCTGCCGCAGTGGTCGGCGATCGAGGGCCTGGTGCAACGCATGTCGGCGATCGAGGAGTCGGTGCTGGCCGAGCGCGCCGCGCGCGCCGAGGAAAGCGAGCAGCGACTGCGCCTGTTCGGTCCGCTCGTCATCTCGCTGTGCGTACTGCTGCTCGGGCTCACCGGCTTCGTCGTGCTGCGCGAGCAGGCAAGGCGAACGCGCGCGGAATCGCGCCTGCAGTCGTCGCAGCGCGAGCTCGAGAGCTCACTCGAGGAAGCGCGCAGCTCCGCGCGTTACCTCGCACAGCTCGGCGAGCTCGGCGACCTGCTGCAGGGCTGCCGTTCGATCGACGAAGCGATGGAGGTGCTGCGTGCGATAGCGCCGCGCCTGCTCGGCGTCGACGCCGGCGACGTCTACTTCGGGCGCGACGGCGGCGACGATTTCACCCGCATCGGCGGCTGGGGCGCCACCGGGTTCGCGCCGCGCAATGCGATCGCGCGCGGCGATTGCTGGGCGGTGCGCCGCGGGCACCTGTTCCCGGCGGGCGACAGCACGGCGAACGTCTGCTGTCCGCACGTGCACGCGCTGGACGGTCGGCACCACGTCTGCGTGCCGCTCGCCGCGCAGGGCGAGGCGCACGGCCTGCTGGTGATCGAGAACGCCGTGCGGCCCACTTCCGTGCAACGCCGCCTGCTGCGCTCGATGGCCGAGCAACTGTCGCTCGCGCTCGCCAACCTGCGCCTGCAGGAGAGCCTGCGCTCGCAGTCGATCCGCGATTCGCTGACCGGCCTCTACAACCGCCGCTACCTCGACGCGTCGATGGCGCGCGAAGTCGCCCGCGCCGAGCGACACGAGCAGGACCTGTCGCTGCTGATCGTCGACATCGACCACTTCAAGCGCGTGAACGACACGCTCGGCCACGACGCGGGAGACGCCGTGCTCGCGCAGGTCGCGGCGACCCTCGACCTGGGCACGCGCGGCGAGGACATCGCCTGCCGCTACGGCGGCGAGGAGTTCGTCGTGGTGATGCCGGGCGCCGACGCGCGCGTCGCACAGCGCCGCGCGGAAGAGCTGCGCGCCGCGATCGAGAATGCCGGAATCACGTACGCCGGGCGCCCGGTGGGACCGATCACGGTTTCGGTCGGCGTGGCGACGTTCCCGGCGAAGGGTGGCGATGCCACCACGCTGCGCCAGGCCGCCGACCAGGCGCTCTATGCCGCGAAACGCGCCGGCCGCAACCGCGTCGAAGTCGCCGCAGCGGCATGAGGGGTGGGAGGGGCCGCGCTCCGTGCACAGGATGGATCGACAGTCCTTCCGTGCCAGGAGCACCGGCATGACCGCCCGCCCCGCCAAGCTCGAGTTGTTGCCGTTGCCCGAGGAGCTCGCTGCCGCCGCGCAGCGCAGCGAGCCCGCGCGCAGCGAAGCGCTGGGACCCGACGTGCTCGGCGAGCGGTTCCGGCGCACGATGGCCGAGCGCCGTCGACACGTCCAGGAGCTCTGGAACGCCGTGCTGCGCAACTTCGACGATCGCGCGGCACGCGGCCGCCTCGCGCGCACGGCCCAGACGCTCGGCAGCGCCGCGATCGCGTATGGATTCGAGCGCGTCGGCGAATGCGCGAGCGAGCTTGCGCAGCAACTGCTCGCGCATCCGGCGCAGGCGCTGCGCGAGGCACCGCCCGCGCTCGACGCCCTGCTGGCCGCGATGCTCGACGCCTCACGCACGAACGCGAACGACAGTTCCTGGCGCTCCTCGGGAGCGCCCTCCGTCTGGCTCGGTCCGGCCGGCGCGGAACCGCTGCCGTGGCTGCAATCGCTGCTCGCGGTCGGCGGCTATGCCGTACGTTCCCTGGAACAGATGGGCGAAGCACGCACGCCCGCGGCCAGCCATCTCGTGATCGTCGCGCTCGATGCGGTGCCGCAGGGCATGCAGTGGCTCGCGCAGCGCCTCACCGAGCTCCGCGCGGACGGGACGCCGGTGCACGTGATCGCGCTCAGCGAGGGCCGCGGCTATGCGGAGCGCGTCGCGCTCGCCACGCTCGGCGTCGACCTCGTGCTGCCGGCACGCCCGGATCCGTCGCTGCTGCTGCGCGTGGTCGAAGGGGAGCTCGCGAGCCGCAGCGGGCGCGCGCCCACGGCCGTCCTGCTCATGCCGAACGGGGCCGCGCGGCGCGAGTGGAGCGACGCATTCGCCGTGAACGACCTCCGCCTGCGCTTCGCCGCCACGCGCGACGAGCTCGTGCGCCTGACCGACGAGCACGCGGCCGATGCGGTCGTCCTCGGGCCGGCCGAAGTCGAAGGTTGCGTCGAGCTCGCACGCGTGGTCCGCCAGGACGAACAGAACATCCAGTTGCCGATCATCGCGCTCGACGACGGCGGTGCTTCGCCCGCGGCACTGCTCGCGGCCGGCATCGAAGGTGTGCCGTCGACGATGCTGCCGGCGGATGTCGCGACCATCGTGCACGACCGCGTCGCGCGCCGCCGCCGCCGCGTGCTCGGCTCGCGCCGCGACGCGCTCACCGGCCTGCTGACGCGTGTGGCGTTCGCGCACGCGATGAAGACGCTGCTCGAGAGCGACTCGCCGTGGGTCGTCTTCGCGATCGTCGACCTCGACGACTTCAAGGGCATCAACGAGCGCCTCGGCCACGTCGGCGGCGACCGCGTGCTGCGCGACACCGCGCAGCGCATCGCGACGGCGCTGCCGCCGACCGGCGTCGCTGGCCGCTTCGGCGGCGACGAATTCGTCGTGGGCTTCGGCGCCCGCAGCGACCTCGAGGCGCGCTGGCTCCTCGCGCACATCGCACAGATCGGCAACGGGCTGACGCTCGACCCGGAACGCGCCCGCTTCAGCGTCGGCGCGCTGATGCTCGACCGCGCCGACCGCCGCGGCGACGTCGCCCTCGATTCGCTGACCGCCCGCGCGGATGCCCTGCTCTACCGCAGCAAGGCCGCGGGCAAGGCGACCTTGTCGGTCGTGTCGTGGAAGGAATCGGGGAAGCTGCTGGCGTAGGGACGAAGGTAGGAGCCCACCCTGTGGGCGATTGCAGGAGCCCACCCTGTGGGCGACCCGAGGCCGCCAGAGCATCGCCCACAGGGTGGGCTCCTACCGATTAGGCGGCGCTTTCGCGCAACAATCCATCGAAATACGCAATCGTCTTCAGCAGCCCATCACGCAATGCGACCTGGGGCTGCCAGCCGAGCTTCTCGCGCGCGAGCGCGATGTCGGGCTGGCGCTGCGTCGGGTCGTCCGGCGGCAGCGGCCTGAACACGAGCGGCGAGCGCGAACCCGTGAGTGAAATCACCTGCTCGGCGAGCTGGCGGATCGTGAACTCCGACGGATTGCCCAGGTTCACCGGACCCGGGAAGTCCGGCGGCGTCGCCATCAGGCGCACGAAGCCCTCGATGAGGTCGTCGACGTAGCAGAACGAGCGCGTCTGCTGGCCTTCGCCGTAGATCGTGATCGGTTCGTTGCGCAGCGCCTGCACGATGAAGTTCGAAACCACGCGCCCGTCCTGCGGGTGCATGCGCGGTCCGTACGTATTGAAGATGCGCGCGACCTTGATCTCCAGGCCGTACTGGCGGAAGTAGTCGAAGAACAGCGTCTCGGCGCAGCGCTTGCCCTCGTCGTAGCAGGAGCGCTGTCCGATCGGGTTCACGTGGCCCCAGTAGTTCTCGGGCTGCGGGTGCACCTTCGGGTCGCCGTACACCTCGGACGTCGACGCCTGGAAGATGCGCGCGTGCACGCGCTTCGCGAGGCCGAGCATGTTGATGGCGCCGTGCACCGACGTCTTCGTCGTCTGCACCGGGTCGTGCTGGTAATGGATCGGCGACGCCGGGCAGGCGAGGTTGTAAATCTCGTCCACCTCGACGTACAGCGGGAACGTCACGTCGTGGCGCAGGAACTCGAAGCGCGGATGGCCGAGCAGGTGCGCGACGTTGCGCTTCGTGCCGGTGAACAGGTTGTCCGCGCAGATGACTTCGCAGCCGTCCGCGAGCAGGCGGTCGATGAGGTGCGAGCCGAGGAACCCGGCGCCGCCGGTGACGAGAACGCGCCGCGTGAGTGTTCCGCGCATCCCTGCGACCTCCTCAGGCCAGCTGCGGGCGCGCGACGGAGCGGCCGCGGCCGATGCCGTAGTACGCGAGCCCCGCGGCCTCGACGGCGCGCGGATCGTAGATGTTGCGTCCGTCGAACACGACGCCCGCGCCGAGCTTGTCCCTGATGCGCGCGAAGTCCGGGCTCCAGAACGCCTTCCACTCGGTGACGATCGCGAGCGCGTCCGCGCCGTCGAGCGCGGCGAACGGCTCGGTGCAGTACGCGAGGTCGGCGCGTTCGCCGAACACGCGCTGCGCTTCGTGCAGCGCTTCGGGGTCGTACACGCGGACTTTCGCGCCGGCCGCCCAGAGCTGCTCCAGCAGCACGCGCGACGGCGCTTCGCGCATGTCGTCGGTATTCGGCTTGAACGCGAGCCCCCACACGGCGAACGTGCGTCCCTGCAACTCGCCGAAATGCTGCTGCATGAGCGCGAACAGGCGATGCTTCTGCGCGTGGTTCACGGCCTCGACGGCCTCGAGGATGCGCGGCGTGTAGCCGAACTGGCGCGCCGTGCGGTCCAGCGCCTGCACGTCCTTCGGGAAACAGGAGCCGCCGTAGCCCATGCCGGGATAGATGAACGAATAGCCGATGCGCGGATCGGATCCGATGCCGTGGCGCACCAGCTCGATGTCGGCGCCGACGCGCTCCGCGATGTTCGCGATCTCGTTCATGAAGCTGATCTTCGTGGCGAGCATCGCGTTCGCGGCGTACTTCGTGAGCTCGGCGGAGCGCACGTCCATGAGCACGAGGCGCTCGTGGTTGCGGTTGAACGGCGCGTAGAGCACCTTGAGCGCGTCGATCGCCTTCGCGCTGTCCGAGCCGATGACGATGCGGTCCGGACGCATGCAGTCCTTGACCGCGTCGCCCTCCTTCAGGAATTCCGGGTTCGACACGACGTCGTACGGAACGTCCGCGTTGCGGGCCTTCAGCTCGGCCGCGATCGCCGCGTGCACCTTGTCGGCCGTGCCCACCGGCACCGTCGACTTGTTCACGATGACGGCGTAGCGATCGAGATTGCGGCCGATCGTGCGCGCGACGGCCAGCACGTGCGAGAGGTCGGCGCTGCCGTCCTCGTCCGGCGGCGTGCCGACCGCGATGAAGATGATGCGCCCGTGCGCGACGGCCGAGGCTGCGTCGGTGGTGAATTTCAGTCGGCCGGCGGCGCGGCTCGACGCGACCAGGTCCTCGAGGCCGGGCTCGTAGATCGGCAGCTCGCCGCGCTCGAGGCGCGCGATCTTGCCTTCGTCGATGTCGACGCAGACGACGTCGTTGCCGACCTCGGCCAGGCACGTGCCCGTGACGAGACCGACGTAGCCGGTGCCGAAGATGGTGGCTTGCATGGATTGATCCGGAGTATTCGGAAGGAGGCGCGCAGCAGGTCGCGCAGTTTACCGGCTACGACGCGAACCGCGGTACAGGGATGTACCGCGCGGACGACGACACAGTCGTCGTCCGGCCGAAGGCGAGTCCGGGCGTGTACCGGACTCGCCGCGTCCCGATCAGGCCAGGATGGCCTGTATCGGGACCATCGGGCTAATTCGGACTCGCGAGGTCGCCACCCCGGTGGGGATCGATGTTGGATTCGTCGGTGCGCGGCTCGCCGGGGATCGCGGGCTCGGGCGGCGCGGCGATCACGATCGGACCTTCGGGATACTGGCGCGCGACGCCGGCGAGCGCGGACGCGCACCAGCGCTCCTCGCCGACCTGGCGCAGCACGATGGCGTCCACCTTGGCGAGGTCGAGCTCGTCCGCTTCCTGGTCGATGGCGGTGGCGAAGCCGGGCGGAAGCTCCTTCGTGGAAACCACGAAGCGACCATCCTTCGGCAGCTTGCCGACGAGCGCGACGCGGCGCTCCGGCGCGTCCTTGCCTTCGACGTACAGGTCGAGCACGAGCGCGGATGCCGAGAGATCGATGTCCTCGACGCCGTCGCCACGCAGCTCGACGGCGCGACGGTTGGACTCGTCGCCGCGGTAACGCGTGATCGCCACATCGGGCTTCGCGAACGCGCGGCAGCGCGGGATGGTCTGTTGCTGCGTCGAGCCCATGGTCACGAGCGGCGCGCGGCAGTCCGGCGATTCGTCGGTCGCGACGCTGCCCAGCGCGAGCCAGCGTTGTGGCGTGCCTTCGTTCGCGTCGGGATCGCTCACCACGTCGAGCACGCGGCCGCCGTCGCGGCGCAGCTCGTCGATGCGCTGCTCGGCCGCGATCCACGGGCCGGCCTGTTCGCCGAGCGCGTTCACGATGCCGGCGTAGGCCGGCTGCGCGCAATCGCAGCGGCGGCCGCGGCCGAGCACGAGCTCGAACGCCTCGGGCGCGCGGCCGGGCTGCGCGCGTGCGAGCGCCTCGGCGACCGCCGACGTGCACATGCAGGCACGCGGCGTTTCCGCGGGTTCCGCGCGCGCTTCGATGCGCAGCCGGTGCGACAGGCGCGAACGCGCCCACAACTGGTCGGAGCTGCACGGGCAACGGCCCGCATCGAGGATGCGATCGGCGATCGCGCCGGCCTGGTCGGGCGCACGGCGCGCGCCCTCTTCGACCGAAGCGAAGAGCGCATCGCAGCTGTCGTAGGTCTTCACGACGGCGGCCACCGCATCGGGTGCGCTGTCGCCGACCTGGATCAGTGCGCCGGTTGCTTCGCCCGGCGCGACGTTCTCGCGCTGCGCGTTCGCCGCGTTCGCTTCGGTGGAAGCGTTCGCGTCGATCCAATTCGGAACAGCGCCTGATGCTGCGCTCGTAGCGGCGACGCGTGGTTCTGGAGTCTGTGCCGCGGCGACGCTGGCCTCGGAACCCGCTGTACAAGCAATGATCAAGGCGAAGCTGAGGATCGACGAGCGTTTCATCGCTGTACCGCGCGCAGGAAGTGCGTGAAAGTGTAGTCGAAGCGGGCAGTTGCGGCCACCGGCGGGCGCACGCGTCCTACACTCGCGCCATGCCCGCGCCACCCCCCGACAGCGAATTCCCCGTCCTCGTGCGCGCGCTCGCCGATGCCGACTGGACCGCCGCGCCGGGCGTTGCGCCCGAGGCCGTGGCGGCGGCGCTTCCGGCACTGCGCGGGCACGGCGTGCTCGCGGGCATCGCCCGGCGACTCGAACGCACGGCGTTGTGGCCACGCCTCGACGACGCCACGCGCAGGGCCCTCGCGGAGGCCGCGAGTGCCGGGGTCGCGCGCGAGCTCGCGTCGCGGGCGGCGCTGGACGGCGCGCTCGCCGCGCTCGCGCGCGCCGGCATCGCCGTGCTCGTCGTGAAGGGCGAAGCGCTCGCGCGCGACGTGTATCCCCTGCCCGGCGTGCGCGAGCGCGGCGACGTCGACGCGTGGGTCGCTGCCGACGACTTCGTCGGCGCCGAGCGCGTGCTGGCGGGCTGCGGATTCGCGCGGCGTCCCGCGGCGAGCGGCGAATGGCTGCAGCCCGAAGCGACGTGGATGCGCGACGACGCGCAGGGGCGCGTCGCGATCGACCTGCACCGGCGACTGTTCGCGCAGCCGTCGCTCGCGGCCGTGCTGCCGTTCGACGACGTCCTCGCGCGCTCGCTGCCGTTCGGCGACAGCGCCCGCATGCCGGGACGCGCGGACGCGTTGCTGGTCGCCGCGCTGCACCGCGTCGCCCACCACGCCGACGAGGAACGCGCGCTCTGGTGGTGGGACGTGCACCTGCTCTGCACGCGCGACCCCGACGCCGCGTCGGCCGCGGCCGCGATCGCCCGCGCACGCGGCGCGTCCGCGATCCTCGGCGACGCATTCGCGCACACCGCGGCGACGTTCGGCACGCGCTTTCCGCCCGGCTTCGTCGCCGGCCTGCTCGCCTGCGCGCCCCGCGAGCCGAGCGCCCGATTGCTGCGGCCGATGTCGGCGTCCGCGCGCTGGTGGTACGACCTGCGCACGCTGCCCGACGCGCGCGCGCGCCGGCGCTGGATCGCGGAAACGCTGTTCCCGTCGCGCGCGTACATGCGCGCGCGCTTCGGCGACGCGCCGCTCGCGTGGCTCTACGCGAAGCGCGCCGCGCGCGGCGCGTGGCGCGCGGTTTTCCCGCCGCGCAAATGAAAACGGCGGGCCTAAGCCCGCCGTCCGGTATCGCTCTGATTCTTCACGCAGGCCTCGCGGGTGATCGCGAGGCAAAACTCACGCGTTTTGCCGAGCGAGCGAGGAATTTCCCCGCTCTTCCCGGCTCGATTTCCCGCGCAGCGGGAAATCGAGACGAATCAATTCAGGATCTCGAGCAGCTCGACTTCGAAGATGAGCGTCGAGTTCGGGCCGATCGGGCCCGGCGAGCCCTTCTCGCCGTACGCGAGGTTCGACGGGATGAACAGCTTGTACTTGCTGCCGACCGGCATCAGCTGCAGCGCTTCCGTCCAGCCCGGGATCACGCCGTTCAGCGCGAACTGCGCCGGCTGGCCGCGATCGTAGGAGCTGTCGAACTTGGTGCCGTCGATCAGCGTGCCGAGGTAGTGCACCTTCACCTGGTCGTTCGGGCCCGGCTTCTTGCCCGTGCCTTCCTTGATGACCTGGTACTGCAGGCCCGACGCCGTGGTCTTCACGCCCGGCTTCGACTTGTTCGCGGCGAGGAACGCTTCGCCGTCGGCCTTGTTCTTGTTGCCCGCGGCAGCCTGCTTCTCGGCCATCTGCGCCTGCATCTTCTGCACGAACGACTGGCGGATCGCCAGCGCTTCTTCCGCCGTGAGCAGCGTCTTGCCGCCCTTCAGCGCGTCCTGCAGCGCCTGCGCCACGATCGCCGGGTCGATCTCGCCCTTGATCTGCTGCAGGCCGTTGGAGAGATCCATGCCGACCATGTAGCTGACCTTGTCCTTCTCGGTCGTCAGCTTGTCGACGGCGCCGGCGTTCGGCGCGGCGACGGCGGCGGCGAGCACGGCCGTGGCCAGGGTGTTGCGGACGAACTGGTTCATCATGGAGCTCCTGTGGAAGGGGGTGCCTGGCCGGGAAACCGGCGGCGGGGGCGCAAAGGGCGCGTATTGTCGCGGCGCAGCCACGGCAACGCAAACGCAACGCAGGGGCAGACAACGGCGCGTCGCCCGGGTTCCCGCGAAGCCGGGACGGTTGCGGCGGCGTTCAGCGGAGTCGGCCGGCAACCCCTATAATCCGCGCCCTTTTCGCCGGCCACGCGCATGACCCAGACCAACCAGCCGCACGGCGGCACGCTGATCGACCTGTTCGTCCCCGAGGCGCAGCGAGCCGAAGCGCGACGCCGGGCGTCCACCCTGCCCGGCCTGGACCTGACGCCGCGCCAGACCTGCGACCTCGACCTGCTCATGTGCGGCGCGTTCTCGCCGCTCACGGGCTTCATGGGCGAAGCCGACTACGCCGGCGTGCGCGACGGCATGCGCCTCGCGAACGGCACGCTGTGGCCGATGCCGATCACGCTCGACGTGCCGGCCGAGCTCGCCGCGAAGGCCGTGGCCGCCGGCGGGCTGGCGTTGCGCGACGCGGAAGGCGTTGCGCTCGCCATCCTCGAGTCGCCTGCGGCCTACGAGCCCGATCACGGGCTCGAGGCCGAGCGCGTGTTCGGCACGCGCGACGACAAGCATCCCGGCGTGCGCCACCTGCTCAAGGCGACGAACCCGGTCTACCTGGGCGGCCGCGTCACCGGCATCGAGGCGCCGCGCCATTACGACTTCCGCCACCTGCGCGAGACGCCGGCGGAAGTGCGCGCGCGCTTCGCGAAGCTCGGCTGGCAGCGCGTGGTCGCGTTCCAGACGCGCAACCCGATGCATCGCGCGCACCTCGAGCTCACGTTCCGCGCCGCGAAACAGGCGGAAGCGAACCTCATCATCCACCCCGTCGTCGGCCTCACGAAGCCGGGCGACATCGACCACTACACGCGCGTGCGCTGCTACGAGAAGCTCGTCGCGCGCTATCCCGAGCGCAGCACCACGCTGTCGCTGCTGAACCTCGCGATGCGCATGGGCGGTCCGCGCGAAGCGCTGTGGCACGCGATCATCCGGCGCAACTACGGCGCCACGCACTTCATCGTCGGCCGCGACCACGCCGGACCGGGCAACGATTCCGCGGGCAAGCCGTTCTACGGCCCGTACGACGCGCAGACGCTCGTCGCGCAGCACCAGGCCGAGATCGGCATCACGATGGTGCCGTTCGAGGAGATGGTCTACGTGCAGGAGCGCGCGACGTACGTCCCCGCGAGCGAGGTGCAGGCCGGCGAGACGGTGCTGAACATCTCGGGCACGGAACAGCGCCGCCGCCTGCAGGAAGGCATCGAGATCCCCGAGTGGTTCACGTTCCCGGAAGTCGCCGAGGAGCTGCGCCGCAGCCATCCGCCGCGCGACCGCCAGGGCTTCACGGTGTTCTTCACCGGACTTTCGGGCGCGGGCAAGTCGACGATCGCGAACGGGCTGATGGTGAGCCTGCTCGAGCAGGGCGGCCGCCCGGTCACGCTGCTCGACGGCGACCTCGTGCGCAAGCACCTTTCGAGCGAGCTCGGCTTCTCGCGCGAGCACCGCGACATCAACGTCAAGCGCATCGGCTACGTCGCGAGCGAGATCACCAAGAACGGCGGCGTCGCGATCTGCGCGCCGATCGCGCCGTACGCCGACGCGCGCCGCGCGGTGCGCGAAATGGTCGGCGAATACGGCGTGTTCATCGAAGTGCACGTGGCCACGCCGCTCGACGTCTGCGAAGGCCGCGACCGCAAGGGCCTGTACGCGCTCGCGCGCGCCGGCAAGATCAAGGAATTCACCGGCATCAGCGATCCCTACGAGGAACCCGCCGAGCCGGAGATGCGCATCGACACGTCGCAGTGCTCGCCCGAGCAGGCCGTGCAGCAGGTGCTGCTGAAGATCGAGGCGTTGGGCCTCATCAAGCCGCGCAGCTGATGCCGGGAAAGCGGTGAGCGGATAGCGGGGAGCGGCAAGCGCAACGCCGCCCTGCGCCGGCCGCTCCCCGCTCGCCGCTCACCGCTCCCGTCCCTCTGCGAGCAGCTTCTCGATGGCGGCGATCACTTCCGGATCGTCGGGCTTCTTGCGCGACCCGAACGTCGCGACGACCTTGCCGCTGCGGTCGAGCAGGTACTTGTGGAAATTCCACGACGGGTATTCGCCGTCTGACTGCGCGGCGAGCGCCGCGAAGAACGGGTTCGCGTCGCCCTTGCGCACGTGCACCTTCTCGAACATCGGGAACTGCACGCCGTAGGTGAGCGTGCAGAACTCGCGGATCTCCGCTTCCGTGCCCGGCTCCTGCCCGAGGAAATCGTTGCTCGGGAAGCCGACGACGGCGAAGCCCTGACCGGAATACTTCGCGTGCAGCGCCTCGAGCGCCTCGTACTGCGGCGTGAAGCCGCATTTGCTCGCCGTGTTCACCACCAGCAGCACCTGGCCGTCGAAGCGGCTGCACAGGTTCACCGGGGTCTGATCGGCCAGCGGCCGGAATTCCCGGTCCAGCAGCTCGCTGCAGGCCGACGCCCCTGCCGGCGCAACCGCCAGGCCCAGGGCCAAGGCCCATCCGAAGTGGCGCATGCTGACTCTCCAACCCGTTGATTTGCCGGTATTGAGCGGCCTCGGCCGTGAAGCCGGCGTGACCGGGCCATCAGTCATGCTTGACGCGTTTTGATCTGGTGTTATAGTTGACTACAACACTAGCTTGATCGAGCACCTGGTGCCGGAGGACGAGATGTTGAGCAAGCTGCTGACCCCCGCGCTGTGCGCACTGGCGATCTTCGTGATCGGTACCGGCATCGAGCCGGTCACCGCGGGCGAGCGTGGCGCGGACGCGACGGCCTATGCCGAGGTACTTTCGGGCGAAGCTTCGCTGCGCACGCTGCCGACCGTGACGGTCGTCGCGAATGCGGATCGCGACGCGCAGGCGATCGACGACGCGGAATCGAGCGTCGTGCTCGCAAGCGTACAGAACGCCGGCGACACGCTCGCCCGCAACGTCCATGCTTCGGTGCGCCGGGTGAGCCTCGCGGTTCCCTATTACGCCTTCGGCGGCGTGGCCCGCCGCGCCTCGGAATGAACGCCATGTCGGTGACGTGGAACGACAACGCCCCGATCTATCGCCAGCTGCGCGATCGCGTGGTGGCGATGATCCTCGACGGGGTCCTCAAGCAGGGCGACGCCCTGCCCTCCGTGCGGCAGGTCGCGGCGGATTTCCAACTCAACCCGATCACCGTCTCGAAGGCGTACCAGGAACTGGTCGACGAGCAGCTGGTCGAGAAACGGCGAGGACTGGGGATGTACATCACGGAAGGCGCCCGCGCGGCGCTGTTGAAGAACGAACGGGAGCGGTTCCTCACGGAAGAGTGGCCGCAGTTGCGCGAACGGATGCAGCGGCTGGGGCTCGACCTCGAGCAGCTGCTCGAACGCGAGGCACGCAAGAACGGGGGTGCGACGTGAGCGCGGTGATCCAGGCACGCAATCTCAACAAGCGCTATCGCAATACGCAGGCGCTGCGCGATGTTTCGTTCGAAGTCGGCGCGGGCCGCATCGTCGGCCTCGTCGGCCCGAACGGCGCCGGCAAGACGACGGCACTGAAGGCCATCCTCGGCCTGACCGATTTCGAGGGCGACCTGAAGGTGCTCGGGCTCGACCCGCGCACGCAGCGCTCCGAGCTGATGCAGCAGGTGTGCTTCATCGCCGACGTGGCCGTGCTGCCGCGCTGGATCCGCGTGCGCGAAGCGATCGACTACGTGGAAGGCGTGCATCCGCGCTTCTCGCGCGAGCTCTGCATGCAGTTCCTCGCGCGCACCAAGCTCACGCCGAACATGCGCGTACGCGAGATGAGCAAGGGCATGGTCGTGCAGCTGCACCTCGCGCTCGTGATGGCGATCGACGCGAAGCTGCTGGTGCTCGACGAACCGACGCTCGGCCTCGACATCCTGTTCCGCAAGGAGTTCTACCAGAACCTGCTGAACGACTACTTCGACCACGAGAAGACCATCCTCGTGACGACGCACCAGATCGAGGAAATCGAGCACATCCTCACCGACCTCATCTTCATCAAGGACGCGCGCATCAACCTCGCGGCGTCGATGGACGACGTGGCGGAGCGCTTCGTCGAGGTGATGGTGAACCCGGACAAGCGCGACGCGGCGATCGCGTTCAAGCCGCTGTACGAGCGCCAGGTGTTCGGCAAGAGCATCTTCCTGTTCGACGGCGTGAAGCGCGGCGAGCTCGCCGGGCTGGGTGAAATGCACAAACCGAGCGTGGCGGACATCTTCGTCGCCACCATGAGAGACGGAGGCACGGTGCAATGAGCGCGATGACCCTGGACGCACCGAGCACCACGCCGAGCGTGCGCACGACGACGGCCGCCGGCCGCTTCGCGACGCTGCTGCGTCGCGAATACTGGGAACACCGCGGCGGTTTCCTGTGGGCGCCGATCTGGGCGGCGGGTGGCTTCTTCGGCATCCTCCTGCTGATCATCCTCGCGGCCGAGTGGCATACGTCGGGCACGTTCAACGGCGAAGTGCACTTCGGCTTCCCGATCCAGAAGCTGCTCGCGGCGTTGCGCTCGCAGCACGCGATCGAGCTTCCGCAGATCCTCGACGCCGGGCTGATGGGCCTGTGGGCCTTCCTGCAGGTCGTGATGTTCTTCGTGCTTTTCTTCTATTGCCTGGGTGCGCTGTACGACGACCGCAAGGACCGCAGCGTGCTGTTCTGGAAGTCGCTGCCCGTTTCCAACGTCGAGACGGTGCTCTCCAAGCTGGCGACCGCGGTCGTCGTCGTGCCGGTGATCTACTTCGTGTTCGCGGCGCTGCTGCAGCTCGCGGTGCTGGTGCTGTTCAGCGCGCTCGTCTGGTTCCACGGCGACAGCGCCATGGCGCTCATCTGGGGCCCGGCCGAACCGCTCGCGACCTGGGCGAAGATGATCGCCGCGATCCCGCTGAGCGCGCTCTGGGCGCTGCCGACGGTGGGCTGGCTGATGTTCATCTCGGCATGGGCGCGTTCGAAGCCGTTCCTGTGGGCCGTCGCCGTTCCGGTGGTCGTCGGCATCCTCGTGGGCACGTTCGACATCTTCGAAGCGGTGCAACTCCCGGACAGCTGGTACTGGACGCACGTCGGCTCGCGCGGCCTGCTCAGCATCTACCCGGGCAGCTGGATGTTCTCCGACAACCTGCGCGCCGTCGTCACCATGAACCAGGACGGACCGCCGCACGTGCTCGACTGGAACGCGATGAGCGCATTGGCCGGCTCCGCGAACTTCTGGATCGGCGCGATCGTCGGCAGCGGCCTCCTCGCCGGCGCGGTGTACTTCCGCCGCAAGCGCGAGCAGGCGGATTGACGCACGGCGACGCAGTCGGCGAGCGTCATCCCGAGCGCGCAGCGCGAGGGATCTTCCGCTGGAAACGAAAACGGCCCCTTCCGGGGCCGTTTTCTTCTGGGTGTCATCCCGAACGCAGTGAGGGATCTCGAGATCCCTCGACCTTCGGCCTCGGGATGACGTTCGCGGCGCGCAGCGCCGCGAACGTCACTTCGTCACGTCCTGCAGCACCTTGTACTTGTTCGCGCCGTCCTGGATCAGCTCGGAGCGACCCAGGTTGATCGATCCGACGAGGAAGTAGCGCTCGAGATCCATGCCGGAGAGGCGCACGACGACGGCGAGGTCTTCGCCGACGTACAGCACGTCCTTCTGCTTGAGCTGGTTCGGCGCCAGCGTGCCGGCGATCTGCTTGCCGCCGTTGTAGCGCTTCTCGAGCTGCGTGCGTTCCGCCGCCGCGGACGCCGGCGCGGCCGCCTTGAACTCCGAATTCGCCTCGCTGCGCTCGGCGCGCAGCCGCGGCTCGCCGTTGCGCAGGCGTTCCATCACCGAATAGCGGTTCGCCGAGAGCGGCTTCAGCTCGACGCGCTGCAGGTTGAGGTCGCCGTCCAGCCAGTACACCTTCGTGCGCAGCGACTGGCGACGCACGACGGCGATGACCTTGCCCTGCGCATACACCGTGTCGCCCTGCTCCAGCGATTCGACGCGGATCGTGTCGGTGACCTTGTTGCCGCCGTTGAGGTTCTCCTCGAGGCGACGCTTGATCGACGCGACCTCGGCGGCGGCGATGCCGCTCGTCGCGGCAGGTGCCGCCGCGGGTGCGGGTGCCGGTTTCGCCGGCGGCGTGCTGGCCATGTTGTTCGGCACGCGCACGGGCGCTGCCGGCGTCGGCGTCGGCGTCGGCACCGGCGCCGGGGCTGCGGCCGGCGTCGGCGCGGGCGCCGGCGTCAGCGAAGCGATCGGACGCGGCGTCGCCGCGGGCGTCGGTGCCGGAGCAGGCGTCGTCGCTGCGACCGGACGCGGCGCGGGCGTCGCAACCGGTGCGGGGGTCGGCGTCGGCTTCGGCGCGACGGCAACCGGCGTCGGCGCCGGCTTCGGTGCGGGCGCGGGCGTCGCGACGGGCGAAGGCGCCGGCGCGGGCGCTGCCGCGACCGCGGGCGTCGGTGTCGGCGCAGGCGTTTCGGCCGGCGCGGGCGTCCCGCTCTCGGCGCGTACGAGCACGCTCTCGGCGAACGAATCGCGCACCTCGACCTGCAGGTTCTCGCCGCCGCCCTTGCGGATCTGCTCGAGGATCAGCTCGTGCCAGTACTGCGGCGCGCTGATCACCAGCTTCTTGCCCGACGCGGACGCTTCGCGCGCCGCGCTCTGCAGCTGCGCGTCGGCTTCGCCGGAGAGGAGTTGCGCGCCGGAAATGTCGCGGTCCTGCGCGGACGCGGCGGCGCTGAGCAGCGCCGCCAGGAGGAAGATGCGTTTCATCGAAGGAATACCCTGTTTGATACGGTCGCGGGGACCGCGGTGCTATCCGCCGGCGGACCCACCGCCGCCGGACTGGATGCCGCCTTTCGTGAGTGCCATCGGGTCGAGGTACCGCTTGAGCTCGGCTTCGGAGAGACCCGTCGTCTCCTTCGCCACGTCCAGGATCGGACGATTTTCCTTGTAGGCCTGCTTCGCCGCGGCAGCACCCTTCTCGTAGCCGATCACCGGGTTCAACGCGGTGACGAGGATCGGGTTGCGGTCGAGCGCGGCCGCGATGCGCTCCTTGCGCACCTTGAATCCGGCGATCGAGGTGTCGGCGAGCTGGCGCGAGGCCGCCGCGAGCACCTGGATCGACTGCAGCAGGTTCAGCGCGATCACCGGCAGCATCACGTTGAGCTGGAAGTTGCCCGACTGGCCGGCGATCGTGATCGTCGTGTCGTTGCCGATGACCTGCGCGCACACCATCGTGGTCGCCTCGGCGATCACGGGGTTCACCTTGCCCGGCATGATCGACGAGCCGGGCTGCAGCGCCGGCAGCTCGATCTCGCCGAGGCCCGCGAGCGGGCCGGAGTTCATCCAGCGCAGGTCGTTCGCGATCTTCATGAGCGCGCACGCGAGCGTGCGTAACTGGCCGGAGAGCTCGACGGAGGAATCCTGCGCCGAGATGTTCTCGAAGAAATTGTCGCCAGACTCGAACTTGAAGCCGGTCGCCCTCGTGAGCTCCGCGGCCACCGTCTTGCCGAACTTCTCGTCCGCGTTGATGCCGGTGCCGACCGCGGTGCCGCCGAGCGGCAGGCGGCGCAGGCGCTTCAGCGAATCCTCGATGCGCTCGATCGCCGTGCGGATCTGCGCGGACCAGCCGCCCAGCTCCTGCCCGAACGTCACGGGCATCGCATCCATCAGGTGCGTGCGGCCGGTCTTCGCGACCTTCGCGAGCTCCTTCGCGCGCCTGTCGATCGTCTTGCGCAGGTGCGCGAGCGCCGGCAACAGCGTTTCCTGCGTCGCGAGGCAGCCCGACACCTGGATCGCGGTCGGGATCACGTCGTTCGACGACTGCCCCATGTTCACGTGGTCGTTCGGGTGCACCTTGCGGCCCGACGCGCGCGTGGCGAGGTTCGCGATGACCTCGTTCGCATTCATGTTGCTGCTGGTGCCCGAGCCGGTCTGGAACACGTCGATCGGGAAGTGCACGTCGTGCTCGCCGGCCGCGACGGCAGTGGCGGCCGCGACGATCGCCTTGGCCTCGCCCTTCTTCATGTGGCCGAGCGTGGCGTTCGCCGAAGCGCACGCGCCCTTGATCAGGCCGAGCGCGCGGATGAACTCGCGCGGCATCGGCATGCCGGAGATCGGGAAGTTCTGCACCGCGCGCTGCGTGGTCGCGCCGTACAGCGCGTCCGCCGGCACCTGCAGCTCACCCATGCTGTCCTTCTCGATGCGGTACTTCGCCATGTCCTTGTCTCCCTGTCCCCGGGGGCGCCGATGATACTTGAGGCCGCCGCGCGGGGCCGCCTTCCCGGCCGGGACGCGAAGCGGCCGATGTTATGATCCGCGCCCCCGCCAGCCCCCCTGCCATTCGCCGTGGTCGAGCCGATTTCCAGCCCGCTGGACGCTTTGTCCCCGCTCGATGGTCGCTACGCCTCGCGCTGCGCGCCGCTGCGGCCGATCTTCTCCGAGTCGGGGCTGATGCGCCGGCGCGTCGCCGTCGAGGTCGAATGGCTCATAGCGCTCGGCGACGAAGAGCGGGTGCCGGAAGTTGCGCGTTTCAGCGACGACGCGCGCCGGGCCCTCAGGACGCTCGCCGCGGGCTTTTCGTCGCAGGACGCCGAGCGCGTCAAGGCCATCGAGGCCGGCACGAACCACGACGTCAAGGCGATCGAGTACTTCATCAAGGAAAAACTGTCCGGCGACGCGTCGCTCGCGGGCGCGCTCGAGTTCGTGCACTTCGCGTGCACTTCCGAGGACATCAACAACCTCGCCTACGCGCTCATGCTGCGCGACTGCCGCGCGCAGGTGCTGCTGCCGAAGCTCGAGGCGATCGGCGCGAAGCTCACCGCGATGGCGCACGAGCATGCCGACCTCGCGATGCTCTCGCGCACGCACGGCCAGGCCGCTAGTCCGACGACGCTCGGCAAGGAGCTCGCGAACGTCGCGCAGCGCCTCGCGCGCCAGGTGGAATCGCTGGCCGACGTCGCGCTGCTCGGGAAGCTGAACGGCGCGGTCGGCAACTTCAACGCGCACGTGGCCGCGTATCCCGACGTCGACTGGCCCGCGCTCTCCGAGCGCGTCGTCACGTCGCTCGGCATCGACTGGAACCCGTACACGACGCAGATCGAGCCGCACGACTGCATCGCGGAGATCTGCGACGCCGCGCGCCGCATCGACGTCGTGCTGCTCGACTTCTGCCGCGACGCCTGGGGCTATGTGTCGCTCGGCTACTTCAAGCAGGCGCTGAAGGCCGGTGAAGTCGGCTCGTCGACGATGCCGCACAAGGTGAATCCGATCGACTTCGAGAACGCCGAAGGCAACTTCGGCGTCGCGAACGCGCTGTTCCACCATTTCGCCGAGAAGCTGCCGGTGTCGCGCTGGCAGCGCGACCTCTCCGATTCCACCGTGCTCCGCGTGCTCGGCACGGCGTTCGGCCACCAGCTGGTCGCGCTCGATTCGCTCGAGCGCGGCCTCGCGAAGCTCAGCGCGAACCCGGCGCGCATCGCGGCCGACCTCGAGCAGGCCTGGGAAGTGCTCGGCGAAGCAGTGCAGACCGTGATGCGCCGCTACGGCCTGCCCGAGCCGTACGAGCAGCTCAAGGCGCTCACGCGCGGCAAGGGCATCGACCGCGAGTCGCTGCGCGGTTTCGTCGAATCGCTCGCGCTGCCGGCCGAAGCGCGCGACGCGTTGCTCGCGCTCACGCCCGCGACGTACACCGGCCTCGCCGCGCGCCTCGCGCGCGATGTCTGAGCTCCTCGGCATCCCGGTCCGCGACTTCCTGCGCAGGCACTGGCAGCGCAAGCCGCTGCTCGTTCGCCAGGCGTTCCCGGGCTTCCAGTCGCCGCTGGCGCCGGACGACCTCGCCGGGTTCGCGTGCGAGCCGCTCGCGAGCTCGCGACTCGTCGTGCACGAGCCGAAACGCGACCGCTGGACGGTGAAGCACGGCCCGCTCGCGGAAACCGATTTCGCCAGGCTGCCGAAGCAGCACTGGACCCTGCTCGTGCAGGACGTCGACAAGCTGGTCGACGACGTGGCCGCGCTGCGCGACGCGTTCCGCTTCGTACCGCAGTGGCGCGTCGACGACGTGATGGTGAGCTATGCCGTCGACGGCGGCTCGGTCGGCGCGCACGTCGACCGCTACGACGTGTTCCTGCTGCAGGGCGCGGGACGCCGCCGCTGGCTGATCGACGCGAACACGCCGCCGGAACCCGCGTTCCGCGACGACGTCGAGCTCAAGCTGCTGCGCGAGTTCACGCCGACGCACGACTGGCTGCTCGAGCCGGGCGACATGCTGTACCTGCCGCCGGGCGTCGCGCACCACGGCATCGCCGACGGCGAGTGCCTCACCTACTCCATCGGCATGCGCGCACCGGCGGCGTCCGAGCTCGTGCTCGACCTCGCCGAGCACACGGCAGAGCGGCTCGGCGAAGCCGTGCGCTACCGCGACGCCGGCCTCGACCTGCCGCGCGACGACGCCGAGATCGACGATGCCGCGTTCGCGCGCGTTGCCGCGCTCGTGCGCGACGCACAGGCGCTGGACGACGCCGCGTTGCGCGACTGGTTCGCGGGCTTCATCACGCGCTATCGCAGCGCACACGAGGCCGTGCCGCCGCCGCGCGCGAGGACGCAGGCGCAAGTCGATGCCATCCTCGCGCGCGGCGGCGCGCTCGTCCGCAATCCCTGGAGCCGCTATGCATGGTTCCGCGCGGGTCGCGGCGCGGCGCTCTGGTTCGCCGGCGAACGCACCGACGGCAGCATCCGCCTCGCACGGCTGTTGCAGGAGCATCGGCGTTACGATGCGGCATTGCTCGCCGCGCTCGGCGACGCCGATCGCGCGACGCTGCTGGCGTTGTTGAACCGCGGCCACCTGGGACTGTCCCGATGATCGACGAACGCTTCCGCATCGAGCTGGCCAGCTGGGAATCGGACCAGCCCGCGCTGCGCGCCGTGCGCGAGCAGGTGTTCATCGTCGAACAGAAAGTGCCGGACGACGAGGAGTTCGACGACCTGGACCCGCGTTCGGTGCACGCGCTCGCGTTCGACGCCGAAGGCAGGCCGATCGCGACCGGCCGCCTGACGCCCGAGCACAAGATCGGCCGCATGGCCGTGCTGGCCGAATGGCGCGGCAAGGGCGTCGGCGATGCCATCCTGCGCGTGCTGCTGGAGCAGGCGCGCGCGATGGGCTATCCGGAGCTCGCCCTGCACGCGCAGGTGCACGCGATCCCGTTCTACGCGAAGCAGGGTTTCGTCGCCGAGGGCGCCGAATTCGACGAGTGCGGCATCGCGCATCGGCTGATGCGCCTGTCGCTTGCGCCGCGCGACACGTCGCCCGCGCTCGGGAAGAAGCTCGGCGCGGCGCCGGAATCGCGCGTCGTCGACGTCGAGACGCTCGCGCAGGCGCGCGCGATCACCGACGAACTGATCGGCGCGGCGCGCCACAAGCTCTGGATATACACGCGCGACCTCGACCGCCTGCTGTACGACCGCAATGAAGCGCTCGACGCGATCAAGCGCGTCGCGCTCGCGGGCCGCGGCGCGCAGGTGCTGATCCTTTGCCACGAGGCCGGCGACGCCGTGCGCGACGGGCATCGCCTGTTGAAGCTCGCGACGCGCCTGTCGAGCTTCATCCAGCTGCGTCGTCCGGTCACCGACGAGGACCGCCAGTATCCGTCGGCGTTCCTGCTGAACGACACGGGCGGCTTCTTCCTGCGCACGCTCGGCAGCCGCTTCGAAGGCGAGGCCGAGACGCATGCGCCCGGCCGCCAGCGCACGCTGCTCAATTATTTCGAGCAGGTCTGGAACCGCGCAGAGCCGGACATCGAGCTGCGCCAGCTCTCCGTGTGAGCTGGCGGCGCGCTTTCGTCGCGGCATCGCTCCTGCTGCTCGCGGCGAAGCTCGCGCTCGCCGCGCGGCTGCCGCTGTTCGTCGACGAGGCGTACTACTGGCTCGAAGGCCGGCACCTGGCCTGGGCCTATTCCGACCTGCCCGGCCTCACGGCGTGGCTCGCGCGCCTGGGCACGGAGCTCGGCGGCACGAATGCGCTCGCGCTCCGCGCGCCGTTCGTGCTGATCGCAGCGTTCGTTCCCTGGCTCGTGTCGCGCATCGCGACGCGCGAGCTGGGTGCGGTCGCGGGCGCACGGGCGGGCCTGATCGCGCTCGCGATGCCGCTGCCGGCGACGCTCGGCCTGCTCGCGTTGCCGGACGTGCCGCTCACGCTCGCCGCGCTGTTGTGCGTCGACGCGGGCGCGCGATTGATGCGCACGGTCGACGGCGCGGCCGCCTTCGAGCTGGCGCTGGGGTTGGCCGTCGGCGCGTTGGCGCACTATCGCTTCGCGGCCGTCGCTGGCATCGGTCTGCTCGCGCTCCTCGCGTGGCGCCAGGGACGCGCGGCACTGCGCGATCGGCGCGTGCTCGCCGCGATCGGCGCGGGCCTGCTCGCGTGGTTGCCGCTCGTCGCCTGGAACCTGGCGCACGCGAACGAGGGCCTGCATTTCCAGCTCGTCGAGCGCCATCCGTGGGCGTTCCACGGCGACGCCTGGCATTTCGTCGCGGTGCAGGCATTGCTCGCGTCGCCGCTGCTGTTCGTCGCGCTGCTGCTCGCAGCGCGGCGCTTCGTGCACGGCACGGAGGCCGGCTCGCGATTCGTCGCGCTGTTCGGCGCTGCGTTCGTCCTCGCCTTCTTCGTGCTCGGCTTCTTCGCCGATCGCGAACGCACCAGTTTCCACTGGCCCGTGCCGGGCATGCTCGCGCTGCTCGCGCTCGCGCCTGCCGTGCTGTCCGCGTGGCCGCGCTGGTTGCGGGTCGCGAATGCGGCGCTCGTCGCCGCGACGGGAATCGCCGCCTTCGCGGTGTTCGGCATGCTCGCGACCGGCAACTGGAGCGCGTTCGGCAGCAAGTGGTATCCCGACAATTTCGCGGGCTGGAACGCGCTCGCCCGGGAAGTCGACGCAGCGCTCGCGACGATGCCGCGCGACACCGTCGTGGTCGCCGGCGACTTCAAGATCGCCGCGACGCTCGCTTTCCTGCGCGACGATCCCGCGATCCGCGTGCTGGACCATCCGCTGAACCGCCACCACGGTCGCGCACCGCAGTTGTCGCTCTGGGGCAGCACCGCGGATACGCGCGCATCGCTCGGCGCCCGTCCGGCACTGCTGATCGAGAGCCCTGCGCACGTGCGCACGAGCGCGCTGCACGCGCGCCTCGATGCGTTGTGCGCCTGGGCCGGCGCGCTGCCGCGGCCGCGCGTGCTCGACGTCGACCACGGGCACAAGCGCTTCTGGCTGTTCGCGCTGCCGGCCGCGCAAGCGATCGGCCCGTGCGCGCCGCCCGCGATCGCGGCCATCGTCACACCGGAACCGGGCGCGAGCGTGTCGGGGCGAGTCGCGCTGAGCGGATGGGCCACGAAGGACGACGTTCCGCTCGCCGACGTCGAGGTGACGATCGACGGCCGCCACGTCGCGACGGCGCGCTACGGCCGGCCGGAGCCGTTCGTGGCCCCCTTCATGGGCGGCGCGTCACGCGACCCGGCGCTGCCGAACGTGGGTTTCGACGCGGAAATCGACGTTTCGGCGCTGGCGCCGGGCGTCCACCACCTGGGCCTCGTGCTGCGTGACGCCGCCGGTCGCGAAGAGCCCGGGCCGCAGCAGCCGATCGAGGTGGTCCGCTGAGGCCTGCGCGCTTGTCGGTGCAATGGGTTCGCACGCTATAATGCCGCGCTTCGCCTGCTGCATCGCAGCAGCCGAAAATTCCTTGCGGCGCAACCGGTTGTATCGATCACCGCGCCATCAACCAGGGCTCCAACGTGACTTCGCTCCTGCAGCAGTTCGCCCAGTCGTCGCTCCTCTCCGGCGGCAACGCCGCGTTCGTCGAGGCCGAGTACGAGAAATACCTGGCCGATCCGGACGCCGTGGCCGCGGAATGGCGCGCGTACTTCGACAAGCTGCGCGAGGGGCGTTCCGACGTGCCGCACGGCCCGGTCATCGAACGCTTCGCGCGCGCGCCGCGCGGGAACGGCGTCGCGATCGCCGCGCCGGCGTCCGGCGACGACGCCGGTGCGAAGCAGGCCGGCGTGTCGCGGCTCGTCACGGCGTATCGCGCGCGCGGCCACCTGGTCGCGAACCTCGATCCGCTCGGCATGATGCCGAAGCAGCCCGCGCCGGACCTCGACCTCCAGTTCCACGGCCTCTCGGACGCAGACCTCGATCGCGAGTTCGAGACCAGCTCGCTGTCCGGACCGCCGCGCATGAAGCTGCGCGACATCGTGGCGAAGATGCAGGCCACCTACACCGGCAGCATCGGCGCCGAGTTCATGCACATCGGCGTCGCCGAACAGCGGCGCTGGATGCACGAGCAGCTCGAGCGCAGCGGCGGCAAATACGAGTTCACGAAGGAGGAGCGCACGCGCATCCTCGAGCGCCTCACGGCGGCCGAAGGCCTCGAGCGCTACCTCCACACGAAGTACGTCGGCCAGAAGCGCTTCTCGCTCGAAGGCGGCGACTCGCTCATCCCCGCGATGGACGAGCTGATCCGTCGCGCCGGCGCGAACGGCGTGAAGGAAGTCGTCATCGGCATGGCGCACCGCGGCCGCCTGAACGTGCTCATCAACACGCTCGGCAAGGCGCCGCACACGCTGTTCGCGGAATTCGAGGGCAAGTTCGAGGGCCCGCACGACCCCGCGCACTCGGGCGACGTGAAGTACCACATGGGCTTCTCTTCCGACGTGCAGACGCCGGGCGGCCCCGTGCACCTCGCGCTCGGCTTCAACCCGTCGCACCTCGAGATCATCGACCCGGTGATCGCCGGCTCCGTGCGCGCGCGCCAGAATCGCCGCCGCGACGAAGCGCGCAACCAGGTGATGCCGGTGCTCATCCACGGCGACGCCGCGTTCGCGGCGCAGGGCGTGGTGATGGAGCTGTTCCAGATGTCGCAGGCGCGCGGGTTCCGCGTGGGCGGCACGGTGCACATCGTCATCAACAACCAGGTCGGCTTCACGACGAGCCGCCCCGACGATGCGCGCTCGACGCTGTACTGCACCGATCCCGCGAAGATGGTGAGCGCGCCGATCCTGCACGTGAACGGCGACGATCCCGAGGCGGTGGTGTTCTGCGTGCGCCTCGCGCACGACTTCCGCGAGAAGTTCAAGAAGGACGTGGTCATCGACCTCGTCTGCTACCGCCGCCACGGCCACAACGAGGCGGACGAGCCGGCTGCGACGCAACCGCTGATGTACCAGAACATCCGTGCGCGCAAGACCACTCGCGAGCTGTTCGCCGAGCGCCTCGCCGGCGCGGGCGTGATCGATGCGGACGGCGCGAAGCAGCTGGTCGACCGCTACCGCGGCGCGCTGGATTCCGGCGCGTCGGTCACGGAAGTGGTGACGTCCGCCGCGCCGCCGCCGGTCGACTGGGCGAAGTACCTCACGGCGCGCATCGACGAGGACGCGCAGACCGCGCTGCCGCGCGCGAAGCTCGACGAGCTGGGCAAGGCGATCGCGACGATCGCGCCCGGCGTCGTCGCGCACCCGCGCGTCGCGAAGATCTACGAGGACCGCGCGAAGATGGCCGCCGGCGAGCTGCCGATGGACTTCGGCTTCGCCGAGAACCTCGCCTACGCGTCGCTCGTCGACGCCCGCTGGCGCCTGCGCGTGGTCGGCCAGGACGCCGGCCGCGGCACGTTCTTCCACCGCCACGCCGTCGTGCACGACCAGAAGACCGGCGACACCTGGGTGCCGCTGCGCCAGCTGGCCAGGGAGCCGAACGAGATCACGATCATCGATTCGCTGCTCTCGGAAGAAGCGGTGATGGCGTTCGAGTACGGCTACTCCACGGCCGATCCGCAGACGCTCGTGATCTGGGAAGCGCAGTTCGGCGACTTCGCGAACGGCGCGCAGGTCGTGATCGACCAGTTCATTTCGTCGGGCGAGTCGAAGTGGGGCCGCCTGTGCGCGCTGACGTTGTTCCTGCCGCACGGCTACGAAGGCCAGGGCCCCGAGCACAGCTCGGCGCGCCTCGAGCGCTTCCTCCAGCTTTGCGCGCTCGAGAACATGCGCGTGTGCGTACCGACGACGCCGGCGCAGATGTTCCACATGGTGCGCCGCCAGATGGTCGGCAACGCGCGCAAGCCGCTCATCGTGATGACGCCGAAGTCGATGCTGCGCCACAAGCTCGCGACGTCGACGCTCGCCGAGCTCGCGGACGGCCGATTCCAGCTGATGATCCCGGACTCCTTCGCGAAGGACGCGAAGAAGGTCAGGCGCGTGGTGCTGTGCTCGGGCCGCGTGTACTACGACCTGCTCGAGGAAGCCGAGAAGCGCGGGCTCAGCGACGTCGCGATCGTGCGCGTCGAGCAGCTCTATCCGTTCCCGCGCCGCGAGGTGAAGGCGGAGCTCGAGCGCTTCGCGTCCGCGAAGAACGTCATCTGGTGCCAGGAAGAGCCGATGAACCAGGGCGCGTGGTACCAGATCGCGCACCACCTGCAGGTCAGCCTCGGCGACCGGCAGAAGCTGCACTACGCGGGTCGCCCGCGTTCGCCCGCGCCCGCCGCGGGCCACTACCAGACGCACGTCGTGGAGCAGGCTGCGCTCGTCGAGCAGGCGCTCGCGGCGAAGCTCAACGGCGACCACGCCAGCGAATAAGTCGAAATCATCGAGGACGTCCCCGTGCCCATCGAAGTCAAGGTTCCGGTCCTGCCCGAGTCGGTTTCCGACGCCACCATCGCGAGCTGGCACAAGAAGGCCGGCGACGCGGTCAAGCGCGACGAGAACCTCGTCGATCTCGAGACCGACAAGGTCGTGCTGGAAGTTCCCTCGCCGGTCGACGGCGTGATCAAGGAAATCCTGCGCCAGTCCGGCGACACGGTGACCAGCCAGGAGCTGCTCGCAGTGATCGAGGAAGGCGCGGTCGCTGCGGCTCCGGCCAAGCCATCTGCGGCGCCCTCGCCCGTCCCGGGCGGTGCGCCGATCGGGGCTTCCGCCCCTCCCACACCTTCCCGGAAGAGCAGCAGCGCCGCCCCGAAGGCGGAGCTGTCGCCCGCCGGCCGTCGCGTCGCCGAAGAGAACAAGCTCGATGCGACGCAGGTCGCCGGCACCGGCCGCGGCGGCCAGGTGACGAAGGAGGACCTGGTCAGGCACATGGCCGCGCCTGCGCCGGCCGCGAAGGCGCCGGCGACGACCGCGCCGGTGAGCTACGCACCACCGGGCGCGCGCAGCGAGGAACGCGTGCCGATGACGCGCATGCGCACGCGCATCGCCGAACGCCTGATGCAGTCGAAGAACTCCATCGCGATGCTGACTTCGTTCAACGAGGTCAACATGAAAGCCGTGATGGACATGCGCAAGTCGCTCGGCGAGGCGTTCGAGAAGGCGAACGGCATCCGCCTCGGCATCATGAGCTTCTTCGTGAAGGCCGCTGCCGAGGCGCTCAAGCGCCATCCGATCATCAACGCGTCCGTCGACGGCAACGACGTGATCTACCACGGCTACGCCGACATCTCGATCGCCGTCGCGACCGAGCGCGGCCTCGTGACGCCGGTGCTGCGCAACGCCGAGTCGATGAGCTTCGCGCAGGTCGAAGGCGCGATCGCCGGCTACGCGACCAAGGCGCGCGAAGGCGGCCTCACGATGGACGACCTGCAGGGCGGCACGTTCACGATCACCAACGGCGGCACGTTCGGCTCGCTGTTCTCCACGCCGATCGTGAACCCGCCGCAGAGCGCGATCTTCGGCATGCACGCGATCAAGGAACGCGCGATCGTCGAGAACGGATCGGTGGTGGCCGCGCCGATGATGTACATCGCGCTCAGCTACGACCACCGCATCATCGACGGCAAGGACGCGGTGCTGTTCCTCGTCGATGTGAAGAACCAGCTCGAGAATCCGCACAAGATGCTGCTGGGTATTTAGCCGAGAAGCATCAGGGGCTAGGGACTAGGGGCTAGGGGCTAGGGCGCAAGCTCTGGCGCTTCAAGCAACTGGAACGCTGCTGACAGAGCGCCCTAGCCCCTAGTCCCTAGACCCTAGCCCCTCTTTCGAAAGGCGACACGCGCAATGGAACACTTCGACGTCATCGTCATCGGCGCCGGCCCCGCAGGCTACGTGGCCGCGATCCGCGCGGCGCAGCTCGGGCTCAAGACCGCGTGCATCGACGCGTTCACGGGCAAGGACGGCAAGCCGGCGCTCGGCGGCACGTGCCTCAACGTGGGCTGCATCCCGTCGAAGGCGCTGCTCGATTCGTCGAAGCAGTTCCACAACCTCACGCACAACTTCGCCGACCACGGCATCAGCGCGTTGAAGCCGACGATCGACGTGAAGACGATGGTTGGCCGCAAGGACAAGATCGTCAAGCAGTTCACCGGCGGCATCACGCAGCTGTTCAAGTCGAACAAGGTGACGCCCGTCGCGGGCTTCGCCACGCTCGAGCCGAACCGTACGGTGTCGGTGAAGGCCGCGGACGGCACGGTCACGAAGATGTCGGCGACCAACGTCATCCTCGCGGCGGGCTCGGTCCCGATCGAGCTGCCGTTCGCGAAATTCGACAACGACCGCATCGTCGACAACGCAGGCGCGCTCGACTTCAGCGAAACGCCGAAGCGCCTGGGCGTGATCGGGGCCGGCGTGATCGGCCTCGAGCTCGGCTCGGTGTGGAGGCGCCTCGGCGCGGAAGTCACGATCCTCGAAGCGCTGCCCGATTTCCTCGCGGCCGCCGACGCCGACATCGCGAAGGCCGCGGCGCGCGAGTTCAGGAAACAGGGCCTCGACATCCGCCTCGGCGCGAAGGTATCCGGCGCGAACGTCGGCAAGGACGGCGTCACCGTCACGTACACGGACGCGAAGGGCGAGCAGTCCATCGTCGTCGACAAGCTGCTCGTCGCGGTCGGCCGCCGCGCCGCCACCAGGGGCCTGCTCGCGGACGGCACGGGCGTGCAGCTCGACGAGCGTGGCCGCGTCGTCGTCGACGAGCATTGCTGGACCGGCGTCGAGGGCGTGTGGGCGGTCGGCGACTGCGTGCGCGGCCCGATGCTCGCGCACAAGGGTTCCGAGGAAGGCATCGCGGTCGCCGAGATCATCGCGGGCAAGCCCGGCCACGTGAACCTCGACACCGTGCCGTGGGTGATCTACACGGAGCCGGAAGTCGCCTGGGTCGGCAAGACCGAGGCCGAGCTGAAGGCCGCGAGCATCCCGTACAAGACCGGCTCGTTCCCGTTCGCCGCGATCGGCCGCGCCGTCGCGATGAACGAAACCGCGGGCATGGTGAAGGTGATCGCGCACGCGGAGACCGACCGCCTGCTCGGCGTGCACATGGTCGGCCCCGTGGTGTCCGAGCTGGTCGCCGAAGCGGTCGTCGCGATGGAGTTCCACGGCTCGGCCGAGGACCTCGCGCGCATCTGCCACGCGCATCCCACGCTGTCGGAAGCCGTGCACGAGGCCGCGTTGTCGGTGGACAAGCGCGCCATCCATAAATCCAATTGATGCGAGAGCTGATAGCGGATAGCGGGAAGCGGCAAGAGCACGTCGCGCCCTGCTCTGGCCGCTCCCCGCTTCCGGCTCGCCGCTCCCCGAAATTCCCGCCATACTCGACCAACGCCCAGCCCGGAGCATCGCCGTGGCCCGCCGTACGCTGTTGCTGATCCCGTTGCTCGCCGTGCTGCCGTGCGCGGCCGAGGCCGCCTGCCCGCTCACGGAGATCGAGGTGATCGGGTTCGTGCGCGCCGCCGACGGCACGGCGATCGTGGGTGCCGCCGTCGAGGCGAGCTGGGAAGAGAAGGCGGCGGGAACGGTGAGCACGCGGCGCGAAACGGTCGCCGACGGCAGCTTCCTGCTGAAGATCGCGTACGACACGTATTCGGGCAAGACTTTCACCGGCAAGGACAAGTGCGACACGCGAATCGCGACTGCGTCGCTCGC
This sequence comes from uncultured Pseudomonadota bacterium, assembly GCA_937996755.1. Classification (GTDB taxonomy): domain Bacteria; phylum Pseudomonadota; class Gammaproteobacteria; order Xanthomonadales; family Ahniellaceae; genus CALKUS01. Next base: position 38,283 of record CALKUS010000301.1, read on the forward strand.
GGTGACGCACGACGGCTATCGCACGCTGCGCCGCGAGCTGAAGCTCGACGACGCCGCCACGCCGCTCGAGCTCGAGCTCGCAGCGAACCAGTAACGAAGGACCGGGTATGGACGCCTCGTCGCCGCGCGTCGACGAATTCCGCGCGTATCGCATCCACGCCGGCCGCGACTCGCATCGCGCCGGCATCGAGACGCTGTGCGTGGACGACCTGTCGCCGGGCGACGTCGTCGTTCGCGCGCGCTGGTCCGGCATCAACTACAAGGACGCGCTCGCCGGCAGCGGCAAGGGCAAGATCCTGCGCCGCTCGCCGCTGGTCGGCGGCATCGACGTCGCCGGTACCGTGGTGGCGACGCAGGACGCGCGCTTCCGCGAAGGCGACGAAGTGCTCGTGACCGGCAGCGGCCTGTCGGAAACGCGCGACGGCGGCTACGCCGAATACGTACGGCTCGACGCCGCGAACGTCATTCCGCTGCCGCGCGGCCTCGATGCACGCGAGGCGATGATCCTCGGCACGGCCGGATTCACGGCCGCGCTCGCGCTGTATCGCCTGCAGGCGAACGGCCAGTCGCCCGAGCTCGGGCCCATCGTGGTGACGGGCGCCACGGGCGGCGTCGGCACGATCGCGATCGACCTCCTGACGCGGGTCGGCTACGAGGTGCACGCGATCAGCGGCAAGCCCGACCAGTTCGATTTCCTCGCCTCGCTCGGCGCGCAGCAGTGCGTGTCGCGGCACGGGCTGGTGTACGGCCAGCGCCCGCTGGAAACCGCGACCTGGGCGGGTGCGATCGACAACGTCGGCGGCGAGACGCTCTCGGGCCTGACCCGGATGATCCGTCCCTACGGCAGCATCGCCTCGTGCGGGCTGGCCGGTGGCGCGGAGCTGCACACCACGGTGATGCCGTTCATCCTGCGCGGCGTCAGCCTGCTGGGCGTCGCCACGACGGAGGTGCCGTTCCCGCTGCGACGGCTGCTCTGGGACCACCTGGCGACCGACTGGAAGCCGGCCCACCTCGAACGTATCGCGACCGCGGAGGTTTCGTTGTCCGAACTGGAGGGCGTTTTTGCTAGGATGCTCTCGGGGAGCTCGCTGGGCCGGACGCTCGTGCGCCTCTGACGGCGCGATCGGCAGCTTTCCACTCCACCCGAACGACCAGAACCCACCAAGAAGACCATCCGATGGCGCGTGTTCTCATCGTCGACGATTCCCCCTCGCAGCTGCTGGGACTGCAGCGCATCGTGGAAAAACTCGGCCACCAGGTCGTCACGGCGGAAGACGGCGCCGCGGGCGTCGAAGCCGCACGTCGCGAATTGCCCGACCTGATCCTCATGGACGTCGTGATGCCGAACCTCAACGGGTTCCAGGCGACGCGCCAGATCAGCAAGGATCCGGCCACGAGCCACATCCCGGTGATCCTGGTCACGACGAAGGACCAGGAAACCGACAAGGTGTGGGGCATGCGCCAGGGTGCGAAGGCCTACGTCACCAAGCCGGTGAACGAGGCGCAACTGGTCACGACGATCAAGGAAATCATCGGCGACTGACGCCGATGTGATTCCGACACACTTCATACGGGGCGGCTGCGTAGGAGCCCACCCTGTGGGCGATCGGCGCGGCTTCCGGGATGCACGGCACCGTGGCAGATGGCTTCCTCGGAGGAATCGCCCACAGGGTGGGCTCCTACGAGGCCGCTCCGAAGTCAGTTTGACGAACCCCGCGGATCCCAATCCGCGAATCGCTCGCGCATCTGCTCGTAGTACGCCGTGGTATCGCCGTCGTCCGCCGGCGGTGTCTGTATTTCGAGCACCACATACTGGTCGCCGGGCGGCGTGGCCGGCATGCCGCGTCCCTTGAGGCGCAGGCGTCGACCGGTCTTCGTTCCCGCCGGCACCTTGAGCTCCACGTTGCCGCCGAGCGTCGGCACGGGCACGGTGGCGCCGAGCGCCGCTTCCCACGGCGCGACGGCCACGCGCACGGTCACGTCACGACCTTCGACCTCGAAGCGCGCGTCGCGGCGGTAGCCGATCTCGAGCAGCAGGTCGCCGCCGCCGTCGGCCTGGCCGGCGAGCCTGATGTGCTGGCCGGGCAGGATGCCGGCCGGGATGCGGATGTCCAGCGTCTTCGCGCCCACCTGCACGCGCTCGCTGCCGCCGGCATAGGCGACCGCCGGCGAGATCTCCAGGCGCGCGCGCATCTCGCGCGGCCGGCGCGGTCCCTGCGCGCGCGGGCCGGCGCGGCCCGCGCGGCCGCCGAACAGCGACTCGAAGAAATCGCTGAAGCCGCCGGCATCGTCGCCGAACTCGAATTCGTGCTCCTGGCCCCAGTTCGGCGGCGGTCGGAAGTCCTCGCCCGGGCGATAGCCGCCCGCGCGGAGCTCGTCGTAAGCCTGCCGCTTCTTGGGATCCTTCAGGACCTCATAGGCCTCGTTGACGGCCTTGAATCGGTCCTCGGCATCCTTTTCCTTGCTGACGTCGGGGTGGTACTTGCGCGCGAGACGGCGGTAAGCGGACTTGATCACGTCCGCGGCCGCGCCCGACGGCACGCCGAGCACCTCGTAGTAATCCTTGAACTGCATCAGTCCTCGCTGCTTCCGTTGGCCCGGCGACAGCGACGCGCACGCGGGACGTACCGCGTGCGCGAACGCCGCCGGCTCAGGCGTTGATCTTGATACGGCGCGCCGCCTGCTCGGGGCGCTTCGGGATCGCGATCTCGAGCACGCCGTGCTTGCCCGACGCGCTGATGCCTTCGGCGTCGGCCGAGTCGGGGAGCGCGAAGCGGCGGTGGAAGACGCCGCGCGAGCGCTCGACGCGCGTGAACTTGTCGGTTTCCTCGCGGCGCTCGTCCTTGCGTTCGCCCTTGATCGTGAGGATGCCCTTGTCCATGTGGATCTCGATGTCGTTCGGGTCCACGCCGGGAATGTCGGCGAGGATCACGAAGCGACCCGGCTCTTCCTTGATGTCGACGCGCGGCACCCACTGGCTGGTGACCACGTTCGACTGGTCGGTGTCGCTGTCGCCCGCGAAGCGGTCCAGCACGTTCTTCAGCTCGTCATGGAGCGCCGCGTGGGGGGCCCAGGCGCTGTATCGCATGATGCTCATTGCTCGTTCCTCGTGGTGTCCCGGCGCCGCTGGCGCCGTATGGGCGGGACATAGGGCCGCGGTCCGGCGTTTCAAGGCACCCCGTCGCGCGGCGCGCCCGGGGTATCATGCGCGCCCCACCCTGACCCCGAGGCAGCCATGACGATCCAGGTCGGCGACCGCATCCCCAGCGCCACGCTGAACTACCTCAAGGACGGCGTGCAGGCCATCCGCACCGACGATCTCTTCAAGGGCAAGAAGGTCGTGCTGTTCTCGGTGCCCGGCGCATTCACGCCGACGTGCTCCGCGAAGCACCTGCCCGGCTTCGTGCAGAACCTCGACGCGCTGAAGGCGAAAGGCGTGGACACCGTCGCGTGCATGGCGGTGAACGACGCGTTCGTGATGCAGGCCTGGGCGAAGTCGCAGGACGTGCCGGACGACGTGCTCATGCTCGCCGACGGCAACGGTGCCTTCGCGAAGGCGCTCGGCCTGGAGATGGACGCGAGCGCGTTCGGCATGGGGTTGCGCTCGAAGCGCTTCGCGCTCGTGGCCGACGATGGCGTGGTCAAGCACCTCGCGGTCGAGGCGCCCGGCGAATTCAAGGTGAGTGCGGCGGACGCGGTGCTCGCCGCGCTGTAACGCGCGTAGCAAACTGCGGCCGTCAGCGGATGACGGCCGTCGAGACGTTCTCGAATCGGGTCTGCGTGATGCCGACGCCGTAGGTGCGGCAGGTTCCCGTTCCGACGATATCGATCGTCTTGTTGGCGGAGTACGCCGCAAGCAAGATCGCATCGAGTATGCGCCCGGTCGAGGTGTCGCCGTCGTAGACGTAGGTTTCGCTCGCCACGAGGATGCCGCCTCCGACGCAATCGAGCGTCCCGGGCGGCACGCTCACTTGCACGAACACGTCGTTGCTGGTGCCGCGTCGGATCCGCGTGACCTTCACGCCGGTGACGCTCGTCGCGCCGGCGGGCAGCGCCACGGCGACGGCGACGAGCAGTACCGCGAGCTTGCGCAGGATGGCCATGGGCGGGCCTCAGTAGACCGTGATGATGTTGAGGTTTTCGCTCAACAACCCGGTGCTGATCGTCGTGCAGGTGCCTGCGCCCGAGATGTCGACGCGAGACTGCGTGGCGTAGGCGACCAGCGCGGCGGTGAAACGCGCGCGACCGAGGTCCGTGCGGCCGTCGAACACGTAGTGCTCCTGCGACGCGGTGCGGCACCCGGCCGAGGGCACGATGGTCGACGTGATCGCGACCAGGCCGCCGCTTTCGAAGCGGATGCGCGAGATCTTCCCGCCCGACACCGAGGTGGCGCCGGCGGGACCGGCGGCCAGCACGAGAGCGGCGAGCAGGAACGGGATGATTTTCTTCATGGCGATTCCGCTCCGGCTCACGGATGGATGGTGAGGCTGCTGAGGTTTTCCCACTGGCCGAGCACGACGTTGTAGCAGGTGCCGTCGCCGAACACGTCGACGAGCGCCTGCGTGGTGTACGCCGTGAGCACCTGCGCGTAGAGCACACGTCCGGAAGGCGTGTTCGAGAAGAACACGAAGTCCTCCTGCGCGAGGCCCGGCGGGCAGCTCGGCGACGCGGGCGGCGTGACCAGGTTGACGTACGTGCGGCCGTCGACGCCCGTGCGCACGCGGTTGATCTTCGTGTTCGATGAGCTTGACGCGGCGGCGAGCGTGGGCAGCAGCAGGGCCGTGCTCAACGCGCTGACGGCGAGGTGGCGGAGTGTCATGGTCGAGCGTTTCATCGCGTTCCTCATTCGAAGCCGTTCTCGAGCAGCAGCGTGGCATCGTCGGTGAGCATCGGGGTGTTGAGCAGCGCGCGCAGCACGGTGCCCGCATCGAGCCGGATGTCCTGGCGACAGTCGATGCCGTACCGCGCCGGGCTTTCGCCGGTGTCGTTGTGCACGATGTCGAGGATCTGCGCGGCGTTGCCGGCGAGCAGCGCGCCGTTGCAGCTCACGACGATGTTCTGGTTCGCGCCCGGCGCGAGGTTGAACGGACCGCCGGACGGTGAGCTGCTGATCGGGCCGCTGAGGCCGGACAGCGTGTAGGTGAGCGTGGCGTTGCCCAGGTTGAAGATGCGGATGCTCACGGAAACGATTTCGGTGGACTTCGCGTAGAACGAGAACACCGAGAACGCGCGCGGCGTCGAATCGAACTCCGGCGCGACCAGGTTCACGCGGCAGTTCACCGTGTACGGCACGCTGCCTTCGTTCGAATCGTTCGTGACGAACGTGATCGTGCCCGTGTAGTCACCTGGCGTGCCGGATTGGCAGCGCACGCTGAAGTTCTGGTTCGCGCCGGGCGCGATCGTGGTGAGCGAGGCCGGCAGCACCGTGAACGGCGCGCCAGACGGATTGGCGATCACGCCGAGCGACGCGGTACCGAGGTTCCGCACGTTCACGTTCGCGGTGCCGACGACACCCTGGTTCGTGGTGATCGCGAGCGGGCTGGGCGGCGTGGAGTCGAACTCCGGCGCGGCGCCGGCGGCCACGTTGCAGTTGACCGTGAACCCGACGCTGCCCTCGTTCGCGTCGTTCGTCGTGAGGCCGAACGATCCGGTGTAGTTGTTCGCCACGCCGGACTGGCAGGCGACCTGCACGTTCGCGATCGCGCCCGGCGCCAGGTTCAACGGCAGCCCGGTCAGCTGGATCGTGAAGCCGGTCGCGCTGATCGTGCCCTGCGCAACGGTGAGGTTCGCGGTGCCGACGTTCTGGATCGAGACCTGCGACGTGCCCTGCACGCCGGTTGCGGTGCTGATCGCTACCGGGCCGGGCGGGTTCGGCGTGGCCGTGAATTCCGGCGACGTGCCGGCCGTGACGTTGCAGCTCACGTTGAAGTTGATCGTGCCTTCGCCGTCGTCGGGATCGTCGGTGTTGAACGTCAGCACCTGCGACGACGAGGTCGCGCCCGCAGACGCGCAGCCGATCGTGATGTCGGTGGAGGCACCCGCGGTCAGCGTCGTGTTGCCGATGCTCCGCGTGAGCGGCGCGGCCAGCGCGGAAAGGTTGGAGATGTTCAGCGTGCCGCTGCCGATGTTGGTGACGGTGATCGTGCTGGTCGTCGCGGGACTACCCGGCGTGTTCGCGAGCTCGATCGGGCCCGGCGGTGGCGGCGTCGCGTCGAACTCCTGGCCGGCCACGCTGTTGATCGTGCAGTCGACGTTGTAGGCGACCGTCGATTCGTCGGCGTCGTTCGTGTTGACCGTGAGCGAATCGATGAACACGCCGGGCGTCGCGCCGTTGCACGTGACCGTGAACAGCTGGCCGTTGCCGGGCGTGATCGTCGCGTTCGGCGGCGAAACGCTGAACGGCGACGCGAGGCCGGTGATCGAGGTGACGCTCAGGTTCGACGAGCCGGAATTCGAGATCGTGAAGCCCTGCGACGCGTTCGAGGGTGAGGTCGCGGACATCTGCAGCGTGGAGCCCGGCGCCGGCGACGCGTCCAGCTCGGGCGCCGCTGCCGTGCCCGTGGCCGGGCACTGGATGTCGAAGTCTTTCTGCGGCTGCGAGATGCCGCCGCGCTTCTCGAAGCAGCTGGCGGTCGCGGTCGTGATCAGCGTCGCGTCCTGCGTGCACGAGATGTCGATGCTGGGGCCGCCCGTCACGTTGCCCTGGAACGAGAACGACGGGATGCTCGCGAATTCGATGTTCGAGTCGCCGCCGAGCGTGCAGAACACGGTCGTGAGGCTGGCCGGCGTGTCGCCGCCGTCGCCCGGGTTGGCGGGATCCTCGGAGATGTCGATCGAGCCTTCGGCGATGCCCGGCGTGACGGACGCGCCGAGCACGAGCTCGACGCCCGGCTGGTTCGGCGTCGGGTCGTAGAGCAGGCCGGGTGCGGCGGCCAGCGCGCGCTGCGGCAGCGCGACCAGTGCCAGGGACGCACACGCGACGGCGAAAATCGTCCGCTTCATCGATGCCCTCTCCGCACGGGCTGGTTCCAGCGACCCCGCGCGTCCCGCGCGGCTGCCCGCCGCGCGAGGTGCGCGGCCTGCACCAAGATACGCGTTTGCGGGGGCGAAACGGACATGCCCGGGCCGAAGCCCCGGAATCCGGGGCTTCGGCACCTCAGGACGGCCGCGCGGTCACTCGACCGGCGGCGTCGCGGGCGCAGCGCCCTCGCCGGCGTCCGGCAGGTCGTCGTCCGCGGACAGTGCCGCGACGCGCTCGACACCCACCAGCGACTCCTCGGCCGGCAGGCGAATCAGCGTCACGCCCTGCGTATTGCGACCGACGCGCGCCACTTCGGCAGCGCGCGTGCGCACGAGCGTGCCCTGGTTCGAGATCAGCATGATTTCGTGCGCCTCGGTCACCTGCACCGCGCCGACCAGCAGGCCGTTGCGCGCCGAGGTCTGGATCGCGATCACGCCCTGCGTGCCACGACCCTTGCGCGGATAGTCGTCGAGCGGCGTGCGCTTGCCGTAGCCGCGCTCCGTGGCCGTGAGGATGTCGCCGTCGGCCGCGACGATCATCGACACGAGGCTCGCGCCGTCGGTGAGGCGGATGCCGCGCACGCCGCGCGCCGTGCGGCCCATCGCGCGTACTTCGTCCTCGGCGAAGCGCACGGCCTTGCCGTTCGACGCGAACAGGATCACGTCGCAACCGCCGTCGGTCAGCGACACCTCGACGAGGTTGTCGCCTTCGTCCAGCTCGACCGCACGGATGCCGCTGGGCCGCGGGCGCGAGAAATCGCTGAGCGGCGTCTTCTTGACCACGCCGTTGCGCGTGGCGAAGAACACGTAGCGATCGTCGGTGAATTCCTTCACCGCGAGCATCGCGTTCACCTTCTCGCCGCCTTCGAGCGACGGCAGCAGGTTCACGAGCGGGCGCCCGCGCGAGCCGGGGCCCGCGTTCGGGAAGCGGAAGGTCTTGAGCCAGAACACGCGGCCCGCGGACGTGAAGCAGAGCAGCGTGTCGTGGCTGTGAGCCACGATCAGGCGCTCGACGAAATCCTCTTCCTTGATCGCCGTGGCCATGCGCCCCTTGCCGCCACGCCGCTGCGCGCGATACGTCGCGACCGGCTGCGCCTTCGCGTAACCCGCGTGCGACAGCGTGACGACCATGTCTTCCGGCGGGATCAGGTCCTCGATCGTGAGGTCTTCCTGCGAGCGCATGATCACCGTGCGGCGCGCGTCGCCGAACTGCTCCTTGATCTCGGCCAGCTCGGTGCGGATGACCGCGAGCAGCTTGTCGGGATCCTCGAGGATCGCGATCAGGCCGCGGATCGCGACGAGGATGTCGCGGTATTCGTCCGACAGCTTTTCCTGCTCCAGCCCGGTGAGGCGGTTCAGGCGCATCTCGAGGATTTCCTTCGCCTGCACCTCGGACAGCTGGTAGCCGTCGTCGAGCAGGCCGAGGCCCGGCTCGAGGTCTTCGGGACGCGACACGTTCGCGCCGGCTTCGCCGAGCAGCGCGCGCACGAGGCCCGGCTCCCAGCGTCGCGCGAGCAGCCGCTCGCGCGCGACCTGCGAGTTCTCCGAGGTCTTGATCAGCTCGATCATCTCGTCGATGTTCGCGAGCGCGACCGTGAGGCCTTCCAGGATGTGCGCGCGGGCGCGCGCCTTGCGCAGGTCGAAGATCGTGCGGCGCGTGACGACCTCGCGGCGATGGCGCACGAAGCCTTCGAGCATTTCCTTCAGCGACAGCACGCGCGGCTGGCCGTCGACGAGCGCGACCATGTTGATGCCGAAGACGGTCTGCAGCTGGGTGTGCTGGTAGAGGTTGTTCAGCACCACGTCGGCCGACTCGCCGCGCTTCACCTCGATGTAGATGCGCATGCCGTCCTTGTCGGACTCGTCGCGCAGCTCCGAGATGCCTTCGACGCGTTTTTCCTTCACCAGCTCGGCGATCTTCTCGATCAGCCGCGCCTTGTTCACCTGGTACGGCAGCTCGGTGACGACGATCGCCTCGCGATTGGTGTCCTCGTCCGCCTCGATCGTGGCCTTGGCGCGCACCTGGATGCGGCCGCGACCCGTGCGGTACGCCTCGATGACGCCGGCGATGCCGTTGATGATGCCCGCGGTCGGGAAGTCCGGGCCGGGCACGATCGCCATGAGCTCGTCGACCGTGAGGTGCGGGTTGTCGATCAACGCGACGGTGGCGTCGATGATCTCGCCGAGGTTGTGCGGCGGGATGTTCGTGGCCATGCCGACCGCGATGCCGGCGGCACCGTTGACGAGCAGGTTCGGGAACCGCGCCGGCATCACCAGCGGCTCGTGCTCCGACTCGTCGTAGTTCGGGCCGAAATCGACGGTTTCCTTGTCGATGTCGGCGAGCAGCTCGTGCGCGAGGCGCGACAGTCGCGCCTCGGTGTAACGCATCGCCGCAGCGGAATCGCCGTCGACCGAGCCGAAGTTGCCCTGCCCGTCGACCAGCATGTAGCGCAGCGAGAACGGCTGCGCCATGCGCACGAGCGTGTCGTACACCGCGGATTCGCCGTGCGGGTGGTATTTACCGATCACGTCGCCGACGATGCGCGCCGACTTCTTGTACGGCTTGTTCCAGTCGTTGCCGAGCTCGTTCATCGCGTAGAGCACGCGACGATGCACGGGTTTCAGGCCATCGCGGACATCGGGGAGCGCGCGCCCCACGATCACGCTCATCGCGTAATCGAGGTAGCTCTGGCGCATCTCGTCTTCGATGTTGACGCGGATGACTTCCTTGGCCAGCTCTGCCATCGGATCGGTGTTCCGGATCGGAGGTTGCGAGCGGGCGCGGAATCGCGCCCGGGAAAGGGCGAAATTCTAGCACATTCAGGGGTTTGACCCCCCGGTCACGGCATCTCTGTCCGCCGCTCCGAAAGGGTGAGCGGAGAGCGGGGAGCGGGGAGCGGCAAAAGCAGGGCGCGGAGCGCCCTTGCCGCTGCCCGCTCTCCGCTTTCCGCTCTCATCCCGGTCAGCCGAAAAGGGCCTTCATGCGGGCCGGATCGGGGCGCTCGACGACCCCCTTCTCGGTGACGATCGCGTCGATCAGCGCGGCCGGCGTGACGTCGAAAACGGGGTTCCAGGCGTCGACGCCCTGCGCGACCGCGCGCACGCCCGCGTATTCGAGCAGCTCCTTCGGGTCGCGCAGCTCGATCTCGATCTCCGTGCCAGTCGCGGTGCCCATGTCCACGGTCGTGCTCGGCGCGACCACCATGAACTTCACCCCGAAATGCTTCGCCGCGATCGCGATCTGCAGCGTGCCGATCTTGTTCGCGACGTCGCCGTTCGCCGTGATGCGGTCGGCGCCGACGATGGCCCACTGCACGGCGCCCGTGGACATCAGGTGCGCGTCGGCGGCGTCCGCGATGAGCTTCGCGGGAATGCGGTCGCGCAACAGCTCCCACACCGTCAGGCGCGAGCCCTGCAGCCACGGCCGCGTCTCGTCGGCGAACACGCGCGCGATTCGTCCGCCGCTGTAACCGGCGCGGATCACGCCGAGCGCGGTGCCGAAGCCGGCGGTCGCGAGCGAACCGGTATTGCAGTGCGTGAGCACGCCCGAGCCCGGCGCGATCAGCGCGGCACCGAGCTGGCCCATGTGCCGGTTCGCCTCGAGGTCCTCGCGCTCGATCGCGATCGCCTCGCGCTCCAGCGCGGCCGCGTCGGCGCCCGCATCGACGGCGCGACGCATGCGCGCCAGCGCCCAGAACAGGTTCACGGCCGTGGGCCGCGATTTGCGCAGCACCTCGAACGCAGCGTCGAGGCGCTTCGGGTCGCTACCCGTCGCCGACTTCGCGGCGATCGCGATGCCGTACGCGGCCGCGATCCCGATCGCGGGCGCGCCCCGCACCACGAGGTCGCGGATCGCCGTGGCGACGGTATCCGCCGAGTCGTAGCGCAGCCACGTCTCCTCGTGCGGCAGCTTCCGCTGGTCGAGCAGCCCGAGCGCGTCGCCCGTCCACTTCAGCGCGCGTACCTCGTCGTGCAGCTCGGATCTGGTCGTGTCCATGTGGAGTCTCGTGGAGAGCGGGAAGCGGATAGCGGGGAGCGGCAAGAGCGGGCGATGCTAGCGCAGCGGCAATTCCGGACGGCATGTCGTAGCGAGCTTTTGCCGCTTCCCGCTCCCCGCTCTCCGCTCACCCTACCGCGACGGCGCCCGTCTGCACCGCCCAGAGCGCGGCGTACCGTCCGCGCAGTGCCAGCAATTCGTCATGCGTGCCCTGCTCCACGATCCGCCCGGCCTCGAGCACGACGATGCGGTCGGCGTGCACGATGGTCGAGAGTCGGTGCGCAATGACGAGCACGGTGCGGCCGTGCGCGAGCCGGCGCAGCGAGCGCTGGATCGCGGCTTCGGTTTCGTTGTCGACCGCGCTCGTCGCCTCGTCGAGCAGCAGCACGGGTGGATCCTTCAGCAGCGCGCGCGCGAGCGAGAGGCGCTGGCGCTGGCCGCCCGACAGCATCTGGCCGCGCTCGCCGACGCGCGTGGCGTAGCCCTGCGGCAGCGCCGCGATGAACTCATGCGCCTCGGCGATGCGCGCCACGCGCTCGACGTCGGCGTCGCTCGCGCCCGGCCGGCCGTACGCGATGTTGTCGCGCACGCTGCCGTCGAACAGGAACACGTCCTGGCTCACCCAGCCCACCTGCTCGCGCAGCGCGCCCGGGGCGTGCTGCGCCATCGGCCGGCCGTCGACGAGCACCTCGCCGCGCGTGGGGCGCACGAGGCCGAGCAGGAGCTTGAACAGCGTCGTCTTGCCGGCACCCGTGGTGCCGACGAACGCGACGGTCTGGCCGGCGCGCACGTCGAGGTCGATGCCGGCGAGCGCCGGACGCCCCTCGGCATAGGCGAACCACGCATCCCGCAGCGCGATGTCGCCGGCGATGCGCCCGGTCGCGGCGTCGTGTCGAACGGGCGGCAGCGGTTCCTCGAGCAGGCCGAGCACGCGCCGCGTCGACGCCATCGCGCGCTCGTACAGGTCCACCGTCTCGGCTAGCCGCGTGAGCGGCCACAGCAGGCGCTGCGTGAGGAACACGAGCACGGCGTAGAAGCCCTCGCGCAGGTCGCCGTTCAGCACCTGCACGCCGCCGTAGACGAACGTCGCGAGGAAGCCGAACAGGATCGCCATGCGGATGACCGGCACGAACGCCGAGCTCAGCGCGATCGCGCCCGCGTTCGCATCGACATAGGCGCGGCTGTCGGCCGCGACGGCGGCCGCTTCGCGATCCTCGGCGGCGAAGCTCTTGATGGTCGCGATGCCCGAGAGGTTGTTGGAGATGCGCGACGCGATCGCGCCCGCCTTCGCGCGCACGGCGTCGTAGCGCGGCGCGATGCGGCGCTGGAACCAGAAGGCGCCCCACAGGATCACGGGGATCGGCACGAATGCGAGCACGGCGATCGACGGCGAGATCGCGAAGAACACCGCGCCGACGGCGACTACCGTGACGGCGACCTGGATCAGGTCGCTTGCGCCGCCGTTGAGGAAGCGTTCTAGCTGGTTCACGTCGTCGTTGAGCACGGACGCGAGGCCGGACGCGCTGCGCGCCTCGAACCATGTCGTGTCCAGCCGCTGCACGTGGCTGTACGCCTCCACCCGCAGGCCGTGCTGCACGGACTGGGCCACGCCGCGCCACAGGCGCAGGTAAAGGTATTCGAAGATCGACTCGCAGACCCAGATCAGCAGCGTGAGCGCACCGAGCACGTAGACCTGCTGGTACGGATCGCTGACGCCCCAATCGGCGAGGAAGCTCTGCTCGCGGCGCGCCACCACGTCGACCGCCAGGCCGATCAGGATCTCGGGCGCGATGTCGAACAGCTTGTTCAGCACCGAGCACGCGGCGGCTGCGCGCACGCGACCGCGCTGCGCGCCGGCGTGGCGCAACAGGGCGAAAAGCGTGGACAATGACGACCGAGGTCCCTGCATGGGCCGCGCAGACTACCACTCCCACGGGAACATCCGGACATGCTGCGTTCCGCGAAGCGACTCACCGACGCCGCCAGCAACCTGTGGCGCAACGTGGACGCGGTCGACAACGACGCCGCCCGCGAACGCGTCGACTCGCTGCGCAAGCGCCATCCGCGGGATTCCGCCGACGAGCTGCACCGCAAGCTCGTGCAGGCGAAGTGCCTGCAGGCCGGTGCCGTCGCCGCCGCGGGCAACCTGCTCGGGGCGGTGCCGCTCGTCGGCCGCGCGCTCGGCCCGCTGGTGGGCACGTTCGCGGACGCGGCCGTCGTCACCACGCTGCAGGCCGAGCTGGTCGTCGAGACGTTCATCCTCTACGGCGTGGAGCTGCCCGAACGCGCCGAGCGCATGGCGGTGACGGCGATCGCGGCGACGAACGTCGGCTCGCACCAGCTCGCGCAGGGCATCGCGGGCTCGCTCGCGACGCGCGCGTCGCGCTGGCTCGGCGGTCCGTTGCTGCGCTATGCGTCGCCCGTGGCGAAGGTGGCGGCGTCCACCGCCACCACGATCGCGATGACCTATGCGATCGGCATGCGCTCGCGCGCGCTCGCGAAGATGCGGCACGCCGATTTCGAGGACTGGCCCGACCTGATCCGCGAAGTGACGATGGTCGACGAGCGCCGCCTCGCCGAGTGGGCCGAGCGCAGCATTCGCGTCGTCGCCGACCAGGCCGGCACGCTCACGAAAGGCCTCATGGGCAAGCTCGCGGGCCTCGTGCCCGACATCGCACTGCCCGCGCCCGCGGCGAAGCGCCGCGCGCCCGCGAAGAAGCGCGCGACGAAGAAGGCGGCGCCGCGCAAGGCGCCCGCGAAGCGCACGCCGCGCAAGGCGAAATCGCACCCGTGAGCGTCGACTTCGACACCCTGCGCGACCGCGCGCACGCCGGCGACGTCGATGCGCAGTACGCGCTCGGCCGCGCGCTCGCCGCGCGCCAGGACTTCGGACGCGCGCGCCGCGTATTGCGCGACGCCGCGGACAAGGGCCACGCCGGCGCGCTCACCGAGCTGGCGCTGTTCGCGCTGTTCGGTATCGGCATGCCGGTGAACCACCGCGAGGCGCTGCCGCTGCTCGAGCGCGCGGAAGCGGCCGGTTCGGGCGAAGCGAGCTACCAGCTCGCGACGATGGGCTGGTCCGGCGTGCTCGTGCCGTTCGACGTCGAGCGCATCGGCGCGCGCCTGCATGCGGCCGCGCAGCGCGACTTCGCGCCGGCCCTGCGCGCGATCGCGCTCGTCTACGACCACCATGCCCGCGACGACGCGAGGCTCGCGACGGAATCGACCGCGTGCCTCGCGCGCGCCGCGCAGCTCGGCGACGGCATAGCGGCCTACCTGCTCGGATTGCGGATCGGCGGCGCCGACGGGGATTCGCTCGTCGCGCTCGCGGCGCATGCCGGCCTCGCGCGCGCGCGCGAGCTCGCAAAACCGGGCGTCGCGCCGTCGCTGGCGCCCGCGCAGGCCATGGCGCGGCCGACGCTGCCGCCGATCGTACTGCGGCCGCGCGCAGTGAAGCGCGACGTTCGCAGCAGCTCGCCGCTGGTCGAGGTGTTCGAAGGCGTCTACAGCGCGCAGGACTGCGAGTTCGTGATCGCGCTCGGCGCGAACCACGTGCAGCCGTCGCTGACGATCGACGACCACGAGCCGAAGCTCACGCGCTCGGACTACCGCACGAGCAGCGACTTCCAGTTCACCGCGTTCGAGGAAGACTTCGGCCTGCGTTGGCTGCAGTGGTGCATGATGGCGCCGCTCGGCGTGCCGATGGCGAACGCCGAGCCGCTCGTGCTGTTGCGCTACCAGCCGGGCGAGGAATACCGGCCGCATCGCGACTACCTGCCGCCGAGCACGCCGGGCAACACACCGATGCTCGACCAGCCGGGCCAGCGCGTACACACCGTGTTCACCTACCTCGCGAGCGTCGACGAAGGCGGCGAAACCGACTTCCCGATGCTGGGCGCGCGCATCGCGCCGGTGCGCGGCAACGCCGTGCACTTCATCAACCTGTACCCGAACGGCGAGCCCGATCCGCGCACGCTGCACGCCGGCCTGCCCGTGGTGCGCGGCGAGAAATGGCTCGCTACCCTCTGGACTCGCCAGCGTCGGTTCCGCGACTACTGATGGGCATTCCCGGTTACGAAGCGCTGGCGCAGCGGGCGGCGCAGGGCGACGTGCTCGCGACGTTCCACTGGGGCCTCGTGCTCGCCTCGCACCGCCGCTGGGCGGAGTCGCGCGAGGCATTGCAGCGCGCCGCGGCACGCGGGCACGGCGATGCGCTCGCCTGGCTGGGCCTGCATGCGCTCTACGGCTACGGCGGCGCGGCCGACAACCCGCTCGCGCTGCAGCGCCTGCACGAGGCCGAGGCGCTCGGCAGCGGCGAGGCGTCGTACCAGCTCGCGCAGCTCGCGTGGTGCGATGGCCTCGTCGCGCGCGACGACGCGCAGATGGCGGCGCGCCTCGTCGCGGCCGCCCGCCGCGACCATGCCGGCGCGTTGCGCGCGCTCGCGCTCGTCTACGCCCGTTCGGGCGAGAACGACTCCGAGCAGGCAGACGCTTCCGGGCGCTGCCTCGAGCGCGCCGCGGCGCTCGGCGACCGCGTCGCGCTGTACCTGCTCGGCCTGCGCTGGCGGAAATCGGCCGACGCGACGCAACGCACGCGCGCGGAGACCTGGATCGCAACGGCCGCGGCGCTCGGCCTGAAGCGCGCGGCCGCGCACGTGCGCGTCGCGACCCAGCCGATGCGTCCGGAGCCAGCCGCGCTCGGCGCGCTGCCGACGCCGCAGCTGCGCGATGCGCGCGACGTCGACCGCATGCGTCTCGCCGAAGCACCGTTGCTGGAAACGATCGACGCGTTCCTCGCCGACGAGGAATGCGAATACCTCATCGCGCTCGCCGAGCCGTTGCTGCACCGCTCGCTGACCGTGGCGGAAGGCACGGGCGACCTGCAGGCGCACGCCGCACGCACGAGCAGCGACGCCGCGCTGTTCGGCGCGCAGGACGATTTCGGCGCGCGCTGGCTGCAGTCGCGCATGACCGCGCTCGTCGGCGTGCCGTTCGGCAACGCCGAGCACATGGTCGTGCTCTCGTACGAGCCGGGCCAGGAATACCGCCCGCACTACGATTTCCTGCCCGCTGCCGCGCGCGGCAACAAGCCCGAGCCCGACCAGCCCGGCCAGCGGGAGCACACGATGTTCTGCTTCCTCGACGACGTCGCAGGCGGCGGCGCGACCGATTTCCCGCAGCTCGGCGTCTCGGTCGCGCCGAAGCGTGGCCGGCTCGTGCATTTCACCAACCTGCTCGCCGACGGCAGCGGCGACCCCGCGACACTGCACGCCGGCCTGCCCGTCACGGCAGGCCGCAAGTGGCTCGCGACGATGTGGACGAGGCAGCGGCGCTACCGGTACTGGTAGCAGCCCCCACTGGCGTGACTGCGTCGCGACTCGCGGTCTGAGTCTGAGTCTGAGTGCGCTCGATGCGGCGGCAGTACAAGGCTCGTTTCTGGTACAGCGTGCGATTTACGCGCACTCGGACTCAGACTCAGACTCGAGCCGCCGGAGCGCTACAGGTCACCCGGAGCGACCGACTGCCGACGTGAGGTCGCGCTTCTCTCGCTCCGCGAGCGGCGCCTCGCCGTTCACCACGAACCACACGTTCTCGGCGATGTTCGTCGCGTGGTCGCCGATGCGCTCGATGTTCTTCGCGATGAACAGCAGGTGGATGGCCGGCGAGATGCTGCGCGGGTCTTCCGCCATGTACGTGAGCAACTCGCGGAACAGCGCGGTGTAGCGCGCGTCGAGCTCCGCATCGCGCGCACGCACGACCAGAGCCGCTTCGGCGTCGCGGGCGCGATACGCGGCGAGCACGTCGCGCAGCATCTGCGCGGCGAGCCCGGCGAGCGCGGAAAGGCCGCGGGAGGCCGAGACGACGGGATATTCGTTCAGCGCCATCGAACGCTTCGCCGCGTTCGAGGCGTAGTCGCCGATGCGCTCGATGTCGGAAGCGATGCGCAGCGCGGCGAGGATCTCGCGCAGGTCGCGCGCCATCGGCTGGCGCAATGCGAGCAGGCGCACCACGTCGTGGCTCACCACGTGCTCGAGGCGGTCGATCTCGACGTCGTTCAGCACGATGCGCTCGGCCGCACGCGAATCGCGCCGCTCCAGCACGTCCATCGCGCCCGTGAGCTGCGCGGCGGCCATCTCGCCCATGCGGACGATCTCGCCGGTGAGCCGCGCGAGCTCTTCGTCGTAGCGTTTGACGATGTGGTCGTGTGAGGTGCCCATGGCCTGCTCGCTGTTGGTGGTACTACGGTAATTTCAGTCTGAGTCTGAATCTGAGTGCGCCAGCGCGAACCGCTCTGCGAGTCCCGGGGCTGGTACGGCAACAGCGGTGTACTCGCACTCAGACTCAGACTCAGACCCCGACTAGCCGAACCGCCCGGTGATGTAATCCTCGGTCTGCTGCTTCGTCGGTCGCGTGAACATCACGTCGGTCTCGCCGTGCTCGATCAGCTCGCCGAGGTACATGAAGGCCGTGCGGTCCGAGCAGCGCGCCGCCTGCTGCATGTTGTGCGTCACGATGACAATCGTGTAATCGCTCTTGAGCTCGGCGATCAACTGCTCGATGCGGCCGGTCGCGATCGGATCGAGCGCGGAGGTCGGCTCGTCGAGCAGCAGCACCGACGGGCGCAGCGCGATCGCGCGCGCGATGCACAGGCGCTGCTGCTGGCCGCCGGACAGGCCGAGCGCGTTCTGCTTCAGCTTGTCCTTGACCTCGTCCCAGAGCGCCGCCTGGCGCAGCGCCAGCTCGACCCGCTCGGCCATCGCCGCCTTCGAGAGCTTCTCGTGGTGGCCGATGCCGTACGCGACGTTGTCGTGGATCGTCATCGGGAAAGGCACCGGCTTCTGGAACACCATGCCCACCTTGCTGCGCAGGCGGTTCAGCGAGTACTTCGGGTCGAGGATGTTCTCGCCGTCGAGCAGCACTTCGCCGCGCGCCGACATGCCGGGGTAGATCGAGTAGATGCGATTGAAGATGCGCAGCAGCGTCGACTTGCCGCAGCCGGACGGGCCGATGATCGCCGTCACCTGCTTCTCGGGCACCGCGAGCGAGATGCCCTTGAGCGCGCGGAAGTCGCCGTAGAAGAAGTCGAGGTTGCGCGCTTCCATCTTCGGCGGCGCGGGCTCGCCGTTCGCGGCGTTCCGGGGCACGTTCCGCGAGGCCGCGGGCGTGGCGATGCGCAAGGCGTCATTCATGGCTCATCTTCCGTCGCAGGAGCAGCGCGCGGGCGACGAGCCCGAGCAGCAGCACGAAAACCATCACCACCAACGCACCGGCCCAGGCCATCGCGTTCCAGGAGTCGTACGGGCTCATCGCGTACTGGAACACCACCATGGGCACGTTCGCCATCGGCTGCGTGAGGTCGGTGCTCCAGAACTGGTTGCTGTAGGCGGTGAACAGCAGCGGCGCGGTCTCGCCGCTGATGCGCGCGAGTGCGAGCAACACGCCCGTGACGATGCCCGGCAGCGCCGCGCGGTAGAGCACCTGCACGGTGACCTTCCACTGCGGGATGCCGAGCGACAGCGCCGCCTCGCGCATGGCGGCAGGCACGAGCCGGAGCATCTCGTCGGTCGTGCGCACGATCACCGGCAACGCCACGAACGCCAGTGCGATCGCGCCGGCAGCGGCCGAGAAGTGCCCGGTCGGCAGCACGACGAGCGTGTAGACGAACAGGCCCAGCACGATCGACGGCGCCGACAGCAGGATGTCGTTGACGAAGCGGATGGCCTCGCCGAGCTTGCGGTTGCGCGCGTACTCCGCGAGGTAGGTGCCGGCGGCGACGCCGATCGGCGTGCCGATCAGGATCGCGAGCAGGCTGATCACCAGGCTGCCGAACAACGCGTTCGCGATGCCGCCCGGCTCGTTCGGCGGCGGCGTCATCTGCGTGAACAGCGCGGCGTTGAGGTTCGGCAGGCCCTTGCGGATCGTCGTCCACAGGATCCAGACCAGCCAGAACAGGCCGAACATGGCGGCGGCCGCGCTCATCACGAGCGCGACGACGCTCGTGATGCGGCGGCGGAGATAGAGGCGTTCGGCGACGTCGCCCATCACGTGCCCTCGCGGCGCTTGAGCTGGCGCAGCATCAGTCGCGCGATGACCAGCACGACGAACGTGAGCAGGAACAACACGAAGCCGAGCGCGAGCAGCGCCGAGCGATGCAGCGGGTCCACGGCTTCCGCGAACTCGTTCGCGATGGCGGATGCGATCGACGTGCCCGGCTCGAGCAGCGAAGCGGAGACCGCGTACGCGTTGCCGATCACGAACGTGACGGCCATCGTCTCGCCGAGCGCACGGCCGAGGCCGAGGAAGATGCCGCCGATCACCGCGGAGCGCGTGTACGGCAACACGATGTCCCACACCACTTCCCACGTGGTGGAGCCGAGCGCGTAGGCGGATTCCTTCAGGCGCGTGGGCACGGTGAGGAACACCTCGCGCATCACGGACGCGATGAACGGGATCACCATCACGGCGAGCACCAGGCCGGCCGTGAGCATGCCGATGCCGAGCGGCGGCCCCGCGAAGAAGGCGCCGACCACGGGCAGCTTGCCCAGGTGCTCGTCCACCCACGGATAGACGTGCTCGCCGAGGTACGGCGCGAGCACGAACAGGCCCCACATGCCGTAGATGATCGACGGAATGCCGGCGAGCAGCTCGATCGCCGAAGCGACCGGCGTGCGCAGCCATGGCGGCGCGACCTCGGTGAGGAACAGCGCGATGCCGAAGCTCACCGGCACCGCGATGGCCAGCGCGATGGTCGCCGTCACGACCGTGCCGAAGATCGGCACCAGCGCGCCGAACTCGCCCGCGCCGACGTCCCATGTCGAGCTCGTGAAGAAGCCGAAGCCGAACCTGGCGAACGCCTCGCGCCCGCCCCACGCCATCGACAGCGCGGCGCCGACGAGCGCGAGCAGCACGAAGATGCCCGCAGTCGTGACGAGCCCGCGGAACAGCGCGTCCGCGCGTGCATCGCGGCCCGCGCGCGCCTCGGGCACGAGCGGGCCGGCGGTCGGGGCTGCCGCGTTCATGGCCGTCGCGATTGGCCCGGGCTACTTGATGTTCGCGGCCCAGTACGCCTCGATCTGCGCGACGAGCGCTTCCGGCAGCGGCACGTAGTGCAGCGCCGTCGCCTGCTCGCGGCCGTTCGCGTAGACCCACGTGAAGAAGTCGGTCACGGCCTTGCCGCGCGCGGCGTCCTTCGGCTGCTTGTAGACGAGGATGAAGTTCGTTGCGGCGATCGGCCAGGAGGCGTCGCCCGGCGCGTTCGTCATCACGAGGTGGAAGTCCTGCGCGCTCTTCCAGTCGGCGCTCGCGGCGGCGGCGGCGAAACTCTCGTCGTTCGGCTGCACCCACTTGCCGGCGGCGTTCTGCATGGAGACGTAGCTCATCTTGTTCTGCAGTGCATAAGAGAGCTCGACGTAGCCGATGCCACCCTTGATCTGCTTCACGTAGGCGGCGACGCCTTCGTTGCCCTTGCCGCCGATGCCCGTCGGCCACACCACCGTCGTGCCTTCGCCGGGCTTCTGCTTCCACTCCGGGCTGACCTTCGCGAGGTAGTTGACGAAGTTGAACGTGGTGCCCGAGCCGTCGGAGCGGTGCACGACCGTGATGCGCTGCTCCGGCAACTTCAGCTCGGGGTTGAGCGCGGCGATCGCCGGGTCGTTCCACTTCGTGAGCTTGCCGAGGAAGATGTCGGCGAGCACCGGGCCGGTGAGGCGCAGCTGGCCAGGCGCGACGCCGGCGAGCGTCACCACCGGCACCACGCCGCCGATCGCGGACGGGAATTGCGCGAGGCCCGCGGCAGCGAGCTCGTCCGGCGGCAGCGGCGCGTCGGAGGAGCCGAAGTCCACCGTGCCGGCCTTGATCTGGGCGATGCCGCCACCCGAGCCGATCGACTGGTAGTTGACCTTGTTGCCGCTCGCCTTCGCGTAATCGGCCGACCACTTGGTCATGACCGGGAAGATGAACGACGCGCCCGCACCGGTGACGTCGGTGGCCTGGGCGTTCGCGGCGAGCGTCGCGCCGAGCGCGAGTGCCGCAATCCGCAGCTTGATCGAGTTGAGCACGTGATTTCTCCGAAGGTTCATGCGCGCGCGCCATTCAAGCGGCGGCCGGTTGCACGTCGGTGACGCAACCGTGACAGTCGCGTGACACCGTCTTGGGTGGCAGGAAGTTCGACGCGGTGGTCGCGCGACGAAAGCGACGCTTTTCGTCGCGCGGGCCGGGCTCGCAGTTGATCTTCCGGACCGATTTCCCGCGCAGCGGGAAATCGGGACGAGATCACCAATAGAACTGCGCGCGCATCTCGAAGATGTTCGGGTCGTCGCTGACCTCGCGGCCGAGCGTGCGATTGAGCTTGTCGCTGCTGGCCATGACGTAGTTCGCCATCAGCTTGAAGTTCGTGCGCCAGTACCAGTTCACGCCGACCGTGAGGTTGCTCTCGTCGCCGCCGAACACCGGGTCGTCCGTGAGGTCGGCCGCGTCGTAGCGCAGGCCGAGCTGCCACATGCCCTTGGCGGGCTCGTTCGGGTACGGCGTGACGGGCACGCCTGCCTTGTAGGTCCAGGTCTCGCCCGTGATGTTCCAGACGCCGTAGACGTACCAGCTGTCGCCGTTGAAGTCCTTCGCGCCCGGGCCGTAGCGGTCGACGGTCGACGCCATGTATTCGCCCTGCACCTTCCACGGGCCGTGCACCCACATCGCCTCGGCACCGATCGTCGACTGGCGGTCGGTGTTCTTCAGGTCGCCGGTGTCGATGAGGCGGCCCGTGGCGAAGTCCGCATCGGGACGCACGCGCAGGCGCAGCGTGTCGAAGTCGCTGTCGAAATCCACCCACGACAGGCCGAAGTGCAGCGTGTCGCCGCCCTGCACTTCGTTGAACGGCGCCCAGTACGCGCGCACGCCGTAGCCCTGGCCCTGCGCGAGGTTGCGCGTCAGCTCGCGACCGAACGCCGAAGCCATCACGCCCCAGTTGTTGGGGCTGTCGATGCCCCACGCGATGCCGGTGCGGCGCGCGACGCCGAACAGGTTGGTCGTCATCGACTTCGAAATGAAGTCGTTGTAGCGCGTGCTCGAGAGCTCCTCGAGGCTGTTGGGCTGCTTGTACTGGCCCAGTTGCAGGTACTGCACGCCCATCTTGTAGCGGATGTTCGTGTCCAGGAACTTGTTCGCCTTCGCGTCGTAGCCGGCCACCCAGTCCCAGCTCGTGCCCTTGCCCTTGAGGATCACCTCCGCGCGACGCAGCTCGAACTCGCTGTCCTTGCCGTCGTTGCCGGTGGAGCCGTTCAGGTCCTGCACGTCGTTGTCGAACCAGTTGCCGTCGGCCTGGAACAGGCCTTCGAACGACACCTCGCTGTTGCCGATCACGTCGATCGCGATTTCGGCGTGCGCGGAGGTCGCGAACGCGGCGAGGACCGCGACCGCGAGCGTGCGGGGGAGGAGCTTCATGGTGGCGCCCTTCGTCCAGGGAGGAGATGGGCGCGCAGCCTATTGGCCGAGTCTTACGGCAATGTGACAGCGCGAACGGAAATTGAACGAGCCGGCGCCGTCACATGACGCCGGCAAGTCGCTTTCGCGACGGAATCACGACCGCCGGATGACGCCGGCGGCGCGAAAACTCCGTACGCACCGGGCGCAACGATGATTTGCGGTGCAGGGACTGCACCGCTGCGAGCGACGACTGGTCGTCGATCGCGGCTGGAGGCGAGTCCGGACCTGTGCCGGACTCGCCGCGTCCGAAAAAGTACAGGACGTACTTTTTCGGACAATCCTAGAAAATCTCGTACGGCTGCTGTTCGCTCTGCTGCTCGCTTTCCTGCGCCTGGCGCATGGCGGCCATGCGCGCGATGTCCTC
>CALKUS010000302.1 GCA_937996755.1 uncultured Pseudomonadota bacterium
CGCCGCCGAACGCGCGCTGCCAGAGCGCGTGCGTCACGACGACGACGGGCTCGTGACCGGCGATGTCGTCGCTCGCGTCGAACAGGCGGCCCACGGCGGGCTGCACGCCGAAGACGTGGAAGAAGCTGCCACTGACGGATGCGCCGACGAGGTACTGCGCCTGCCCGTCGTGGACGAGCGTGGGATCCCATTCGTCGGCCACGGCAACCGATTCGAGCTGCGGCGTGCGCGTGCCGATCGCCTTCGCGAACGGCAGCGAAACCGGCCGGTTCGCAATGCTGTCGTCGCCGCGCGTCACCACGCGGACGATGCGAGCGGGCTCGTCGTACGGCAATGGCCGCAGCAGCACGGAAGAGAGCGCTGCGAACGCGAGCGTCGCGACGGCGACGCCGACCGCGCACACCGCGATGACCATGATGCCGGTGCGATCCGGCCGCCAGCCGCCCCTGATGCCCATGCGAACCCCGCGCGTCTGCCCGCGCGCAATGCAGCAAGGCCCGTGCCATGCGCGACGGGCCCGATCCACGGGCCCGCGCGCGGAAAACGTCCGGTTTCGCGACGGTTCCGTCCGGAACCGGACAGCGTTGCGTCAGCCGACGACGAGCTGCTTGAACCCGCCCCAGAACATCCGCTTGCCGTCGAACGGCATCGTCTTCGGGTCCATGTACTTCGCGAGCCGCGGGTCTTCCATCACCTTCTTCATCGCACGGTCGCGATCGCGGCGCGACTTGTAGACGATGTAGGAGAAGACGACGACCTCGCCCGGCTTGAGCTTCACCGCCTGCGGGAACGACGTGAGCTTGCCGGGCTTCACGTCGTCGGCGACGCATTCGACGTATTCCAGCGCTCCGTGGTCGCGCCAGACCTTCGCGCCCAGCTTCGCCATCTTGCGGTACTCGGCGAGCTTCGCCTTCGGAACGGGCAGGACGAAACCATCGACATAGAGGGCCATGCGAGTCTCCACGATCGGGTCGGGTCGACCGGCAGTCTACGCCCGCAAGCCGCTCGCTCATACGCTCGTTCGTGGCGTGAGGTGAATCGTTTGCTTCCTTCTCGTGCGCATCTCGCCGAAAATGCGCGCCCGGATATTCGAAGGCGAGCGACATGGTCCCGGCAAAGGAAGCCCTGCAACGCCTGCGCGACGGCAACGCGCGCTTCGTCGCCAACCTGCGTCGCGCCGACGACATGGTCGGACCGGCGCAACGCGTCGCGCTCGCGGCGGGCCAGAGTCCGTTCGCGATCATGCTCGGCTGTTCCGACTCGCGCGTGCCGGCCGAGATCGTGTTCGACCAGGGTCTCGGCGACCTGTTCGTGATCCGCGTCGCCGGCAACATCGTCGCGCCGTCGCAGGTCGGCAGCGTGGAGTTCGCGGCCGATCGCTTCGGCACGCGCCTCGTCGTCGTCGTCGGCCACTCGCAATGCGGCGCGATCACGGCGACCATCGAGCAGCTGCGCAAGCCGAGCGACCTGCGCTCGCGCAACCTGCAGTCGATCGTGGACCGCGTGCGCCCGTCGGTGGAGAGCCTGCTCGAAGCGAAGCCGGCCTACGACGACCACGAGCTCGTGCACCACGCCGTGCGCGCGAACATCCGCGCGTCGGCCAATCATCTGCGCCACGGCTCGCCGCTGCTCGAAACCCTGATCCGCGACCAGGGCCTGATGGTCGTCGGTGCGGAGTACTCGCTCGAGACCGGCGTCGTCGATTTCTTCGACCTGCCGGAAGGCGCCTGAGCTCAGGGACAGCCTGCGTTCGGCGCAATGCGTTGCAGCGGGATCGTGCCGCTGGCGCCGTTCAACGTGAAGCTCGCACTCGCCGCACGGCAGCTCGCGAAGTCGATGCGCAGCGTGCCGACCGGCGCGTTCTGCACCGGATCGGGCGCGTTGAACGCGCCGCCTGTCGTTGCGGTGACGACGAGGTCCGCGCGCGCGCCCGTGTACGATCCCTGCGCGGTGTACCAGCGTGGCCGTGACGTCGCCCCGCTGCCTTCGTACGTGAACCAGCCGACGAACAGCTGGTTCGTTTCGGCGAGCACGTCGACGAACCAACCCTGGCCCGGCGTGGCCGGGTTGAACCAGGCACCCGCGAGCGCGTCCGTGATCGCGAGCGCCGGCGGTGCCGGCAGCTCCGCGACGAGGCGGTAGTTCCAGAAGCAGATGCGCCCGCTCGTGTTCGCGATGAACGCCGCTGGATCCTGCTCCACGAAGCCCGGCCAGCCGTCGCACAGCTCGATCGCGGAATCGGCGAAGCCCTCGAATGCCGTGACGTGCCACGACCACAGCGGCGCGCCGGGCGCATTCACGTCGCGGTTGAACCCGTCGGCACCCGCGGCGATCTGCGCCGACACGATGCTGCCGACGCCCGACGCTTCGCCCTGTGCGAGCCGTGCGCGCGCCTGGGCGATCGCGAACGGATCGCTCAGCGGCAGCAGGAACGCGTCGTTGTGTTCGACGACGTCCTCGGACACGACGAACCACACGGTCTCGGCGCGCGCCGCGGTGGCGCAAGCGAGCAGCGAAAGCAGGCAAAGTCGAACGAGCGTGGACATGCAGACGGCTCCGTCAGCGCGGCGATCGCGCCATCAGGTTGCGAAGACGCGATCGTGCCCCGGAACGTCGCAGCCGGCCGGGTCCATTCGTGCCGCGGACCCGCCGATTGCGCCATGCGCGCAACGCGTCAGCAGTTGATGCCGCCCGACACCTCGATGCGCTGCGCGTTGATCCAGCCCGCGTGCGGCGAGAGCAGCGCAGCGACTGCGCCGCCGATGTCGTCCGGCAGCCCGACGCGACCGAGCGGCGTCTGCGACGCGATCTGCGCATTGAGCGCGGCGTTGTCACGGACCACGCCGCCGCCGAAGTCGGTTTCGATTGCTCCCGGTGCGATCGTGTTCACGGCGATGCGGCGCGGGCCGAGCTCCTTCGCGAGATAGCGCGTCAGCACTTCCACGCCGCCCTTCATCGCGGCGTACGCGGAATAGCCGGGCAGCGAGAAGCGCGCAAGGCCCGACGAGACGTTCAGGATGCGGCCACCGTCCGCAATGAGCGGCAACAGCTTCTGCGTGAGGAAGTACACGCCCTTGAGGTGTACGTTCACGAGCGCATCGAAATCCTCCTCGGTCGTTTCGGCGAACGGCTTGTGGACGCCGAAGCCCGCGTTGTTGACGAGGTAGTCCAAGCGCTGGCGCCCGAAGTCGCGATCGAGCGCCTGCCGCAGCGCGGCCGCGAATGCGTCGAACGACTGCGCGTCGCCGGCCTCGAGCGGCAGCGCCGCGGCCTTCCGCCCGAGCGAGCGCGCTTCCGCGACCACCGCTTCGGCTTCCGCGCGGTTCGCCCGGTACGTCACGATGAGATCGGTGCCCTGCTTCGCCAGCGCGAGCGCCATGTTGCGGCCCAGGCCGCGGCTGCCGCCGGTGACCAGCGCGATCTTCGTGTTCGTGTCCATGTGCCACTCCTTCGTTGGGGTGGGCGAATTCTGCGAACGCCCGCGCCGGCGATAAATCCGCTCCGGCCGATCGCACCGTTCGTACAATCGGAACAATCGCGGGGTGCGGAGGCAGTCATGGACAAGATCGAGGCGATGCGCGTGTTCGCGCGCGTGGCCGAGCTCGGCAGCTTCACGCGCGCGGCCGACTCGCTCGGGCTGCCGAAGGCGAGCGTGTCGACGGCCGTGCAGCGGCTCGAGACCGAGCTCGGCACGCGGCTGTTCCATCGCACGACGCGGCGCGTGGAGCTCACGCAGGACGGCGCGCGCTACCACGAGCGTTGCCGCCAGCTGCTCGACGACGTCGACGATCTCGATGGGCTGTTCCGCGACGGCGGCGCCGCGCTGCGCGGCACGCTGCGCGTGGACATGTCGACCGGGATGGCGCGCCGCTTCGTGATCCCCGCGCTGCCGGAGTTCCTCGCGCGCCACCCGCAACTGCAGCTCGAGCTCAGCAGCACCGACCGCATGGTCGACCTCGTGCGCGAAGGCTTCGACTGCGTCGTGCGCGTCGGCACGCTCGCGGATTCGTCGCTCGTCGCGCGCCCGCTCGGCGCGTTCCGCATCGTGAGCCTCGCGAGCCCGGCCTACCTCGCGGCGCGCGGCGTGCCGCGCACGATCGCTGACCTCGACCAGCACGCGCTCATCCATTACGTGCCGACGCTCGGCGCGAAATCGCCGGGCTTCGAGTACCGCCACGGCCGCGGCTACGCGACGCGGGAAATGCCGGGTGCGGTGTCGGTGAACAACGCCGATGCGTACGAAGCCGCGTGCGTCGCGGGCCTCGGCATCATCCAGGCGCCGATCGCCGGGCTGCACGACCGCATCGCGCGCGGCGAGCTCGTCGAAGTGCTGCCCGAATTCCCGGCCGAGCCGATGCCGGTGTCGATCGTGTACGCCGCGCGCCGCAACCTGCCGCGGCGCGTGCACGTTTTCATGGACTGGCTGGCCGAGCTGCTGGCGCCTCAGCTCGACTGAGCAGCGAGCCATGTCCTGGGCGACTCGCCGCACGCCGCGCGGAACGCCTTCGACAGCGCGGCGATGCCGCCGTAGCCGACGCGCGGCGCGATGCGCTTCAGCGGTTCGCCGCGGCGCAGCAGGTCCTGCGCGAGGCACACGCGCCAGCGGGCCAGGTATTCGCCGGGCGCCATGCCCACGATCGCGCGGAAGCTCGCCGCGAACGCGCTGCGCGACATGCCCGCTGCCGCTGCGAGCGCGGGCAGCGACCAGTCGCGCGCGGGCTCCTCGTGCATCGCCACGAGTGCGCGTGCGAGCTTCGGATGCGCGAGGCCAGCGACCAGGCCGCCGTCGACCGCGCCGGCGTCGAGCAGCGACCGCAACAGGTGCACGATCACCACTTCGAACAGCCGGTCGAGCACGGCCTGCCGTCCGCAGCGCTGGCCGAACGCCTCGCGGAACAGCAGCTCGAGCACCGGCTGCGTGTCGGGCAGGCGATCCAGCGGCAGCGTGAGGAACGCCGGCAGCGACGCCGCGACCGGGTTGATCGCGCCGCCGCGGAACTCGACGTGCGCGCAGGCCAGGTCGGCGCCCAGCGTGGCGTCCGTGACGAAGCGGTGGTCGATCGGCCGCGGATAGAACATCAGCGCGGGCCCGGTGACGAGCACGCCGCGCGTGCCGGCGTGCTGCGCCACCACGCGCCCGCTGCGCACCAGGTGCAGCTGGCCGGTGCCCGCGCTGGCCGGGAAATCGGTGATGCCGCACAACGCACCAGCGTGGAACAGGCGTGCGCTCACCGAGAAGCTGGCGAGCAGCGCATCCAGGCGATCAATGGCCATTTCCGGACTTCGGGATAACTATAGTGGACTTTACATTGCCAATAGTCCATCAGACAGCCCTAACGTGGCAACCGTGCAGACGACGCACGAAACCCCACCCGGAGACACAGCCATGCCCTACATCCAACCCCTCGACCGAGCCGCCGCCACCGGTGCCACCGCCGCCACGCTCGACGCCATCCAGAAGAAGCTCGGCGCGCTGCCGAACCTGTTCCGCACGCTGGCGCGCTCGCCGGCCGCGCTGCAGGCCTACGTGCAGCTCGCCGCCGCCGCCGGCGGCGGGCGCTTCGACGCCGCGCGTCGCGAACGCATCGCGCTCACCGTCGGCGAGGCGAACGACTGCGGCTACTGCGTCGCCGCGCTCGGCGCGAAGGCCGGCCTCGACGACGCGCAGATCGAAGCGGCGCGCGTGGCGCGGGCGAACGACGCGCGCGAAACCGCGGTGCTGTCGCTCGCGCAGCGCATCGTCGCGAACCGCGGCCACGTGGACACCGCCGCGCTCGACGCGTTCAAGTCCGCCGGCTTCGACGACGCCGACGTCCTCGAGGTGCTCGTGAACGTGGTGCTGAACGTGTTCACGAACTACACGAACCACCTCGCGCGCACGGAGATCGATTTCCCGGTACGCGCGAAGCTGGCGGCGTGACGCACGAGCAGACGCGTGGGGTGGGCAGCCCGGCTGCCCGCCCTATTCGCGCTCGGGGCAGCCCGCGGCGGCATCGCCCCAGTCCTCGTACCAGCGCCAGACCCAGCGCGATCGCGCGAGCGTGTGCACATACAGGCACTCGATGATCGCGCCCCGCTGTCCGGATCCGCCCGCCCACGCGGCCGACACGGCGCCGCAATCCGCATCCCGGGCGGCCAGCCATGCGCGCTGGGAGACATCGACCTTTTCCACGAGCGACGGTCGCGTATCGCGATTGTCGGCACGAAACCGCGCCAGCCGTGCGTCGAGGTCGGCCTCGAGCTCGGCGAGCGCGGGCTTGTAGCAACGGAGCATGTCGTAGCTGTTGCCCGAGTCCTCGAGGCACGACGCCACCCGACCATCGACCTCGCACCCGGGATACGGCGGCGGCGCGCGGGCCGAGCCGGAACCGGCGGTGAGCAACGCGGCCACGGCGAGCGCGATCCGATGCATGAACTGGGCCCTCGCCGCGATCCGCGTCGCCACCGGTATGCTCAACGCGATTCGGACGGAGCACAGGACATGCGGCGAATCGTTTGCGCACTCGTGCTGCTCGCCGTGGCATTGCCCGTCGGGGCGACCGAGCGCATCGCGCTCGTCGGCGGCACGCTGATCGACGGCTACGGCGGCGAGCCCGTCGAGGACAGCGTGCTGCTGGTCGAGGACGGTCGCATCGTGCAGGTCGGCACGACCGCCACGTTGCACGTGCCGGACGGCGTGCGCGTGGTGTCCACCGAAGGCATGAGCGTGCTGCCGGGCCTCTGGGACATGCACGTGCACCTGATGCTCGTCGGGCACTCCGACTACGCGCACTGGGATGCGACGTACCCGAAGCGCCTGCGCAGCGAGATCATGCCGGCGGCCGCGAAGCAGCTGCTGCACGCGGGCGTGACGTCCGCGCGCGACCTCGGCGCGCCACTCGACGATTCGATCGCGGTGCGCGACGCGCAGCGACGCGGCGAGATCGAGGGGCCCACGCTGTACGTGTCCGGCCCGTTCATCCAGCACGAGGCCTATCCGGGCACGGAAGCGTTCCGCTGGGGCGTGAAGGGCGTCGACGACGCGAAGCGCAAGGTGCAGCAGCTGTGCGACGCCGGCGTCGACGTGGTGAAGCTGATCGACCAGGACCAGATGACGCGCGCGGAAGTGCAGGCCGTCGTCGACACGGCGCATGCGTGCGGCAAGCCGGTCGTCGCGCATGCGCACCGTCCCGACGAGATCCGCGTCGGCCTGGCCGCCGGCGTGGACGATTTCGAGCACACCGGCCTGTCGAGCGCACCCGAGTATCCGGCCGACATCGTCGAGGCGATCGCCGCGCGCACCGCGAGCATGGCGAAGGGCCCGCTCTGGTGGACGCCGACCATCGAGGGCCTGTGGAACTACGAGTACGTGCGCGATCACCGCGAAGGCCTCGACGATCCCGCGTGGAAGGAAGGCCTGCAGCCCGACACGATCGCGGACGTCGAAGGCTCGATCCAGCATCCCGAGCAGCTCTCGTATTTCCAGCTCACGCCGCTGCGCAAGCCGACGCTCGCCACGAAGTTCGGCCAGTTGCGTCGCGCGGGCGTCGTGATGCTGGTCGGCACCGACTCCGGCATCCCGCTGAAATTCCACAGCCGCAGCACGTGGAACGAGATCGACGTCTGGACGCGCGAGCTCGGCGTGCCCGCGATGCAGGCGATCCGCGCCGCGACCTACTGGCCGGCCGTCGCGATGAAGGTCGACCAGGACTACGGCACGCTCACGCCGGGCAAGTGGGCCGACGTGATCGCGGTGCGGGGTGATGTGCTGCGCTATCCGGCGTTGCTGCAGAACGTGCCGTTCGTGATGCAGCACGGGAAGGTGGTGAAGGACGAGCGCGTTGCGGCATCGCGATAGTCATTCCCCTCCCGGGCGCCATTCCCATCTCCCGCCGCTGCACCAGCCTACTTTCCCCTCCCCTGCGAATGCAGGGGAGGGATAGGGTGGCGTGCACTGGACCGGGGAGTTGTAATGCACCCCTCCCCAACCCTCCCCTGCATTCGCAGAGGAGGGAAAAGGCGTGCGTCGCATGGGAGCAATGCGCTAGTCGCAGCGCTGTGCGGTCGCCGCGCGCGCGAGCGGCACCAGGGTCATCGTCTTCGTCCCGTCCGTTCCGACGAGCGTCGCCGTGGCGCGGTCGCAATCGAGGAAGCGCAGCTCGAGCGTACCCCAGGTCGCGCGCTGGATCGCCGCCGCGTCGAAGTTGTTCCAGCGGCCGTTCGTTGCGGTCGTCAGGTCCATGCGCAACACCTCGCCGTACGACGGACGACCGACGCGCGTGCCGATCAGGAACAGATTCGCGCCGTTGTCGCGGTGGCCGTAGAAGAAGACCACCATCAGGTCGCCCGCGAGCCACTGCACTTCCACGCCCTGCCCCGACGTCGTGGTCTCGTACCAGAGCCCCGTGAGCGCGAGCGGGTTCGTGATCGGGATGGTCGACGCCGTCAGTTGCGCGACCAGGAAATCGCGCGCCTGCGCGTGCACCGAGTCCGGAAAGCCGCCATGCCCCGCGCCGGGCACGCGAACGAGTTCGACGGGCACGCCCGCGGCCGCGAGCGCATCGCGCAGCCGCTCGCTCTGCCGGATCGCCACCTGGTTGTCGGCCGTGCCGTGCGCGATCAGGAACGGCGGATCGCCGTCGTCGACCCAGGTGATCGGGTTCGCCTGCTCCGCCAGCTCGCGAAAGATCGGGAACGGCCGGTTCGGATTGGTCGCGTTCGCGCGCAGCACGCCGAGGCCCTGCCCCGTCGCGGAAAATCCGATCAGCAACGAGCCCGGCCCGTCCGCCGCGTCGTGGGCGACGATGTTGCCGGGCGGCGTGGTGACGTCCGGGATCAGCTGCAACAGGTCGGTCGGACCGTAGTAGTCGACGACCGCCTGCACGCGGCTCGAGTACTCGAGGTGATCCAGGCTTCCTTCGAGCGACGCGACGCCCGCCGACGTGCCGGCGAGCGCGGCGAGGTGGCCGCCGGCCGACGAGCCCCAGGCGCCGATGCGCGTGGTGTCGAGGTTGAAGTCCGCACCGTGCGCACGCAGGAACCTGATCGCCGCCTTCACGTCGTTGACCTGCGCGGGGAACGTCACGCCTTCCGCGCCGTACTGGCCCGCTTCGGTCGTCAGGCGATAGTCGATCGACGCGATCGACACGCCGCGGTCGAGCAGCGGCGCGACGAACGGCGGCAGCGTGCGGTCGCCCGTGAGCCAGCCGCCGTCGTGCATCCAGACCACGACCGGCCGCGGCCCGGCGCCGTTCGCGCGGTAGATGTCCATGCGCAGCGCGCGGCCACCGACCTGCGCAAATGCCTCGTTCGGGTCGGTCGGCGCCTGCGCCACGACGGCGCACGACCACAGGCAGGCGAGCAGCAGGCAGGCGAAGAAGACGATGCGCGGCATGGGCATGGCTCCGTGGCTGGGAGCGGACGCTATCGCCCACGCGCCGGGCGTAGTCCTGAGATTTTCATGAGACGCGGGTGAGATTCGCCGCGAGGCCGTGCGCAGCGCGTCCCGGACGTTGCCGAACTTTCGCTTTCGCGCGCTGGCGCCGCCGCGCGCGCCTGCGGCATAGTCGCTGCCGTCGTCGTCGGTCGCGCGCATGTCCGGACTCCCCCGCCACGTCGTCCAGCTCGGGCCGTTTCGCATGGATTTCGGCGGCCTCGAGCTCGCGTGCGACGCTCGCACGACGCGGCTGACGCCGAAGGCAGCGACCGTCCTCCACCTGCTCGCTGCGCGCGCCGGCGAGACCGTGAGCCGCAACGAGATCCTCGATGCGGCGTGGCCGGCCGGGCCGGCGTCCGACGAAGCGCTGACGCAGGTGATCGCGGAGTTGCGCCGCGCGTTCGCGGACGACGCGCGCGAAGCGCGCTGGATCGCGACCATCCCGAGGCTGGGATACCGCTGGGTCGGGCCCGCGCCGGTCGCACCGTCGCCACCGGTCGCGACGCCGACCGCGCCTGCGGATGGTGCAGCGGCGCCCCTTCCGCGCCGGCCGGCTGCGCTCGTCACCGGGATCATCGTCGTGTCGCTCGTCGTCGCGACCATCGCATTCGCCTGGCGCCGCGACGCACGACCGGTGCTGGCGCACGTGCGCCCCGTGACGGCCGAACCCGGGCTGGAGCGCGATCCCGCGCTGTCGGCCGACGGCAAGCGCATCGCGTACGTGCAGGGCAGCGGCGACGCTGCGGAACTGCGCGTGCGCACGCTGGACGACGGGCACTTCACCCTGGTCCCGCTCGCCGGCAGCGGGCGCCCCGCCGGTCCCGCGTGGTCGCCCGATGGCATGGCACTCGCGTTCCTCTGGATCGACGGCAAGCGCTGCGAGCTCCGTCGCGTCACGTTGGCCGACGGACGCGTCGACGCGATCGCGGACGGCTGCCCCGCGTCGTTGCCGGGCGACGTCGACTGGTCGCCCGACGGACACGCGATCCTGTTCGCGCGGTTCGCGGGCGACGACGCGACGCTCGCGAAGCGCGGCATCGCGATCCATCGCGTGGCGCCGGACGGCACCGGGCTCACGCGCGTCAGCGACGCGCACCGCTGGCTCGTCGCGGACGGCCACCCGCGCTTTTCGCGCGACGGCAAGCGCTTCGCGTTCGTGCGCGACGGCGAGGGCCGGCGCGTGATCGTCGTCGCGTCCGTCGAAGGCGACGACGAGCGCGAAGTGTCGTTCGCGCGCTGGCCGTACCGGGTGGCGTGGGCCGGGGAAGATGCGCTGCTGGTGGCCGCACACGGCCGGCAGCCCGCGGAGCTGTGGCACGTCGATCTCGCCGCGGGCGATCGCGCGACGTCGCTGTCGGATTCCGCGGGGCCGGGCCTCTCGGCGGCACGCGATGGCAGCGTGTTCGCCTGGGAGCAGCGCACGGTGGACGACAATATCTGGCGCCTCGCACTCGACGATCGCGACGCGCAGCCGGTCGCAGTGACGCGCGGCTCGCGCTCCGAGCTGGTTCCGCGCCTGTCGCCCGACGGCGGCACGCTCGCGTTCCTGGGCGACGACGACGGCGCGTTCGAAGTGACGCTGCTCGACCTCGCCGCGGGAACGACGCGCCGCATCACGCGGTTCGCTCCCCGTGCGCCCGTCGACCTGCGCTGGGCGCCGAGTGGCCGCTGGCTGGCGGTCGTGCTCGGCACGGCCGAAGGCAGGCGCGCCGCGATCGTCGCGCGCGACGGCACGCCGATCGCGATACCCGCCCCGCTGTCGCAATGGCGCGTCGCGCAGGTCGAATGGACGCCGGACGAAGCGTCGCTGCTGGCCACCGTCGAGTCCGACGGCCGCCGTACGCTGCATCGCCTGCCGTTCCCCGCACTCGACCGCGACGAGCTCGTGGCCGACCCGTCGGTGGGCGCATTCGCGGCCGAACGCGACGCGGTCTACGTGCGGCGCGCGCGCAGCAACTCCCTCGAGCGTGTCGCCGGCGACGCGAGCCTCGTGCGCGCCGGCGACATCGAACTGCAGGCGTCGCCGGCCGATCAATGGCTGCTGCGCGACGGCGTGCTCGCGGAGCTGGTGCAGTCCGGCGACGGCGCCCAGGCGCGGCTCTCGTTCGGTGTCCCGGGTGCGCCGGCAGGCCCGCGCGTGCTGTCGCTCGCGGCGCCCGAACCGCCGATCGGCCGCGGCTTCGACCTCGGCGCCGGCGCGGTCTGGTTCGCCCGCCGCGACCTGGATCGCGTGGACCTGGTGGCGGCCAGCCTGGTTCCGCGCTGAAGCGCGCTGTCCGGTCCCGGCGGCCGGGTGCGTAGATACCCGCGCAGGCGCCATTGCGCCCGCGGCACCGGCGCGCCCGGTGCCGTCCAGCCGGGGAAACTCAGATGGCCACTTGCACGTCGCTCGCCGCGTTCGCGTTCCTGATCGCCGTCGCCGCGCCCGCACCCGCGGCCGATACCGCCAGCGGCAGCGTCAAGCTGGGCAAGGCCGACTGGAAGGTCGCCGACGGCATCGCCTACCAGGACGACGACGAGATCGAGGTGGTGTTCTCCGACCGGGCGTTCGACAAGGCCGACTTCCGCAAGGACGGCAAGGTCGACACGTTCGACGTGATGGGCCACGAGGGCAACACGCTCGCGATCAACGTCGATGCGGACGGCCCCACGATGTGCCTCGACGTGAGCACGCGCACCGCGGACTCGCAGATGAGCGGCAGCTCGTGCAACAGCGCGTTCCCGCCCGCGATCACGATCTCGTCGCGAACCGACACGCGCATCGCCGGCAGCATGGATTACACCGGCGACGACGGCGACAAGGTGAAGCTCGCGTTCGACTTGCCCATCGAATCGGGTGGCGGCGCCGCAGGGACCGCGACCGCGCCGAAGGGCGAAGCGCTCCCCGCCAACGGCGGCGAGCCGGGCAAGGCCGTGGTCGCGCACTTCGCGGCCGTGAACTCGGGCGACTGGGCGAAGCTCAAGTCCGTCTCGCACCCCGAGCGCCGCAAGCAGATGGAAGCGTCCGAGAAGGACGGCTCGTACAAGGAGATGTTCGGCTTCCTGCAGGCGATGTCGCCGAAGAACCCGAAGGTCACCGGCGGCCGCCTCGTCGACCCCGACAACGCGCAGGTCGACTACACCGCCGACGGCGGCGAGAAGGGCACGGCGGAAGTCGTGCGCTTCGAGGGCAAGTGGTACGTCATGGGCACCACGTCGAACGGTTGAGGAGGATAGGACCATGCTCACCCGATCCGTCACGCGCCAGACCATCCGCTTCGCCGGCGCCCTCGCGTTGCTCGGCGTGCTCGCGATCGCCGCGTGCAACCGCGCGCCGACGCCGCCCGAGAAGCTGGCGATCGCGCCTGCCGTGCCCGGCACCGCGAGCGGGTTCGTCGTGCTGAAGCAGGACAAGGACGCGGACCGCAACCAGGAAGCGTCGGACAACCGCTTCGTGCCGACCGTCGCGTACGCGTTCATCGACCGCAGCTCGCCCGAGTATTACGACGTCGTGCTGCTCGACAAGCCGCTCGACAACCTGGCGATCGCGACCGCGAGCGATCCGTCGGAACCGATCGAGGCGGCGCTGCGCGCCGGCGCGAACGGCGCGTGGATCATGTTCGACGGCGAAGGCGGGATTACCGGCAGCTTCCGCCTGCATGCGAACGGCAAGAGCGTCCAGTTCGGCGGCAGCGGCTCCGGCCAGGTGCGCGGCGTGAAGCGCGAAGGCAACCGCCTGACCGGCCACGTGCACTACTTCAGCTCGTTCTTCGCCGACCACATGGCGATCGACGCGGCGTTCGACGCGCCGCTCATCATGGCGCTCGAAGGCAAGCCGATGCCCGCCGACGGCGGCGAGCCCGCCGAGGCCTATCTCGAGACGGCCGCGGCGATGCGCGCCGGCGACATCGACAAGCTGGTCAAGCTGATGCCGCCCGAGCGGGCGAAGATGATCGAAGCCGAGCGCGGCAAGCCCGACTTCGCTGCGAACGTCGAAATGCTGAAGGCGATGGCGCCGCCCGCCGACGTGCAGGTCACGGGCGGCACGTCGTACGGCGAGCGCGTCGTGCTGAACACCAAGGGCACGGAAGGCGGCAAGCCGTTCACCGGCACGGTCGAGATGGAATGGCAGGCCGGCGCGTGGCGAGTGGGCAACTCGCGCCAGCGCATGGGCGGCGAGGAGCCTGCGAACGCGGACGCGCCGAAGGAGCCGAAGGCGGACAAGCCGTCGCCGGCCGACCTCGTGCCGGTGCTCGTGGACGACGGCGTCGCCGGCAAGGGCTTCCAGAACGGCGACGCCACGTTCGCGCCGACGAGCGGATTCGTCGTGAACATGCCGGCCGACTACGGCGAGAACCGCATGATCATGATGCTGGCCGAAGTTCCGCTCGAGCCGAAGCACGCGTCCGCGCTCTGGGACG
Organism: uncultured Pseudomonadota bacterium; assembly: GCA_937996755.1. Lineage (GTDB taxonomy): Bacteria > Pseudomonadota > Gammaproteobacteria > Xanthomonadales > Ahniellaceae > CALKUS01. The sequence continues at coordinate 13,816 of CALKUS010000302.1, forward strand.
AGAAGCAGCCGTTCGAGTCGCTGTTCGCGGGCAACAAGGCCGCGCCTTCGCTCTGGCTCAACCTCTCGCGCGACGAGCGCGGCGAAGTCAGCGTCGACAAGGCCTACTTCGTCGACACCGAAGGCAGCACCGAGGACACGTACGTCGGCTTCAACGCGATCGAGAGCGGCGGCAAGCTGCTCGGCACGCTGTCGCAGTCGGGCAGCCGCAACGACGTCGAATACAACGGCCTCGCGCGCTTCAACCTGCCGGTTGGCGCTGCGCCGTAGGGCACGCGCAACCTCCACCAGTTACGGCGACGCATCCCCCTCGTCGCCTGCGGCGAGATCGATCGGGAAGGTCGATCTCGCCGCATCTATCCCCCTTTGTCATTCCCGCGAAAGCGGGAATCCATGTTGATCTTCGCTCTGCACGTACGTTGTACGGCAATGGATTCCCGCCTTCGCGGGAATGACGAGAGTGGAGTCAGGCCGGCCACTTGAGGATCATCATCGCGAACGCGACCCACAGCGGCGCGGTGCTGACCCAGCCCCAGGCGTGCCAGCGCTTCAGCATGCCGTCGAGCTGCGCGTGGTCCACGTTGGCACCGTTTGCGACTGCGACGATCTTCTTCTGCAGCGGGCCGAGCACGGCACCGAACACGGCGCCCGACGCGAGGAACAGCATGGCGGACCAGAAGATCCACGGCGTGCCCATCACCCTCAGGCCGCCGGTGAGCGCCGCCGCCGTGCCCGCGATGAGGATCAGGAACACGCCCGGTATCGTGAACCAGCGGTCGCTGCGCACGACGCCGTGCATCGCATGGCCGATCAGCTTCGCGTCGCGCGTGCGCTCCGCGTGCTTCACCCACCAGAGGCCCAGCGTAACGTTGCCGAGGAACAGCACGACCGCAGCAAGGTGGAACAGCTTGAGCAGCGCGTAGCTCGTGATCATGGCGCGATCCTCCCCGCGAGTGGAGGGCAGCGTAAGGGACGAAGCGTCGCGCGCGCGAGGTGCCCATCGTCACCACCTGCGTGGTGCGCCGTTCGAGGGCCGGGAATCTCCGCAACTCGCGCTATCGCGGATCCGGCACCAGGACCGAGAGGATGTTGCCCGACGGATCGCGGAACCACGCGATGTCCGGGCCGCCGTTGCCGCGCGAGACGCCCTTGCCGTCGGTCCTGATGTCGCTGCGGTCGTAGCGCTCGAACTTCACGCCCTTGTCGCGCAGTTCGTCGACGGCGCGGTCGATGTCGTCGACGGGAAAGTTGAGCACCGTGAACGCGGCGGGCTCGTGGTCGGGCTTCGGGTAGACGAGCACCTTTGCGCCGTTGGCGGCACCGAGCTCGAGCGTGCCCATCTCGCCGTCGGCGACGGCCAGGCCGAGCGTGTCGCGATAGAACGTGCGCGCGACGTCGATGTCGCGCACGGCGAAGCTGGAGAACGCGTGGTCGAGTTTCATCGGCGGCTCCGGGGTCCAGAGCACCCCACCCTAGCCCTCCCCTGCAGTCGCAGGGGAGGGAAGTAACCACGATTTGCGCTGGCTACTCGGAATCGACGCCCGCGAGGTCCATGATCCAGCGCGGGACTTCCGGCTCGCCTTCGTAGAACGTGCGCGGCTTGCCTTCGGCCATCGCCCAGCGGTGCATCCACGAGATGCCGGCGCCGCCGCGATAGCCGTCCGCGTGCGCGTAGGCGGGATCCGCGACGGCGGACTCGAGCGTCACGAACTCGTAGCCGCGCTTGCGCAACCGCGCGAACAGCGCGGGCAGCGCATCGGCGTTCAGCGCGCTCGCGTGGCACAGCAGCACCTGCGCGATCTCGCGGCCGAACAGGCGCTTCGACTGCTGCTCGTAGTACGCGACCTTCTCGTCCATGTACGCGACGTAGTCGTCGCGCAGCCTTCGCGCGAGCGCGGCATCGTTCGCATTCAGTGCGTGCACGTACGCGCGCGCGTAGATCCAGTCGCCGTTGTCGACCGTGACGGGCGCGACGCGGTAACCGTGCGCCTCGAGCCACGCCGCGAGCGTCGCGCGATCGGCATCATCGCGGCCGGCCTGCAGGAACGGGTGGCGGAACCACGCTTCGTTGCGGCCACGCTCGCGCAGGAGCGCGCCGGTCACTTCGTCGCCGCGATCGATCGCAGCGAGGTAGTCCGCGATCGGCGTGGCATGCATGCCGACGTGGCCGTACGTGTGGTTGCCGAGTTCGATGCCGGCGTCGAGCCAGCGTTCGAGCATCGTGACGCGGCGTCGATCGCGCCGTCCGTCGCGCTCGAGCTTGTCCTCGTTGACGAAGCCGATCGCGTGCGCGGGTGCGAGCGTCGCGACGAGCCGGTCGAAACGCTCGTCGACGACGTCCTGCGGCGTCAGTGCAAACTCGACCCAGGGCAGGTCGTCGACCGTGATCGCGATGCGCCGCGGCTCGGCCGCAGCGCAGAGCAGCGGCGCCGCGAGCAGCAGCGCCGCGATCGCGCGGCGCATCACTCCTTCACCACCACGCCGTCCTTCATGACGAACACGGCGTGCTGCAGCGCGGACACGTCGGCAATAGGGTCGGCAGCGAGCGCGACGAGGTCGGCGCGCGCGCCGGGCGCGAGCGTGCCGAGCTCGCCCTTGCGGTCGAGCAGCTCGGCCGGCACGACGGTCGCGGCGCGCAGCGCCTGCCAGGTGGTCATGCCGTGCGCGACGTACCAGGCGAGCTCCTCGGCCTGGTTCGATTCGTCCCAGCGGAACGCGCCGGCGTCCGTGCCGAGCGCGATCTTCACGCCGGCCTTCAGCGCGCGGCGGAACGAATCCTCCTCGGCGTCGCGCAGCGCGAGCCAGATCGGGTTCGTCTTGCCGCGCTCGGGCGCGACGTGCGCGAGCGTCATCGCGGTCGGGCACCAGTACGTGCCCTGCTTCACCATGGTCGCGATCGTGGCGTCGTCCAGCACCGGGCCGTGCTCGATCGTGTCGACGCCCGCGCCGAGCGCGAGCGCGTGGCCGGTCGGCGTCATCGAGTGCGCGGCCACGCGCAGCCCGGTGCGGTGCGCCTGGTCGACGATGGCCGCGAGCTCTTCCGCCGTGAAGTTCGGCAGCGAGCGGATCGAGCCGTCCGGGCGGCGGAAGTACTTGCGATCGGCGTACACCTTGATCCAGTCGGCGCCGTGCGCGATCTGGTCGCGCGTCGCGCGGCGGCAGTCGTCGGGGCCGTCGCAGAGCTGCACGCCCTTCGGTACCTCGACCTGCCACGAGAGGTTGGGGCCGTATGCACCGGTCGGTGCGAGCGCCTTCGTGGCGACGAACAGCCGCGGGCCGGGAACGATGCCCTGTTCGACTGCGCGCTTCAGGTCCACGTCCGCGAAGCCTGCGCCTTCCGTACCGAGGTCGCGCAACGCGGTGAAGCCGTTCGCGAGCGACAGGCGCATCGCGCGCGCCGCGCGCAGGGCGCGGAACGAGAGCGACTCGCCGAGCGCCTGGTCGTTGTAGTCCGCTTCCGTCACGTCGCCCTGCAGCAGCACGTGCGTGTGCGCGTCGATCATCCCCGGCACCACCCAGCGCGACGACAGGTCGACCACCGTCGCGCCCGCGGGAACATCGTTGCCGATCGCCTTCACACGACCGTCCTCGACGACGAGCACCGCGTTCTCCGTCACCTGCTGCGTCGCGGGCTCGACGAGGTGGCCGACGCGGATGGCGGTGGTCGCGGCAGGGGCGCCCGCGCTCGCGGCCAGTGCGGCGACGAGCGCGAGGCGACGGAACGCAAGTGCTTTCGACATGTCGGACTCCAGTTTCCGGATCAGGCGGCGCGCTGCTGCGCCATCTGGCGCGCGATCTGCGAACCGATGTGCAGGCGCGCGACTCGCTCCAGCGCGGGCGACGGCGTGTCGCGATCGGGCGGGCGAACCATCGCGACGATGTTGCGCACCACCTGCACGGGCGTCATCACGATGCCCCACGGCAGTCCCCACCAGCCGAGCAGCAGCGAGCCGACGAGGTTGCCGGCCTGCGACTTCAGCCCGCACGAGCGGCACGAGACCTGCGGCTTGTTCTGCCACGAGGTCATCACGAGTGCGGACCAGACGAAGTAGCTGGTGTGCACGTCGGTGGAATTGCCCTGCTTGCACTTCGGGCACGGGCCGGTGTGCATCTCGCGCACGAACTGCTTCACGTCGGCTTCGGGAACCTGGGCCGCGATGCGCATGTACTGGCCGCGCGTCGCGCAGTCCTCGTTGCAGTAACGCTCACCTTCGATCTTCGTGCCGCCGAACAGGATGGTGGAGCCGCAGGCGCCGCATGCCGCCATGATCGATTTCCCCGGATGAAAGCGCCCCCCGGCGCCGAAGCGCGAATGCTATCAGGCTGGCTGGACGCGGTTGCGTCCCTCGCGCTTCGCGCGATAGAGCGCGGCGTCGACGTCGCGGTACAGCGCCTCGCCGTCGACATGGCCGGCGCGCTCGAATGCACCGACGCCGACGCTCACCGTGATCGGCACGGCTTCGCCTTCCAGCGCGAGCGGCTGCGCCGCGAGCGCGGCGCGGAACACCTCGGCGCGCGCGAGCGCCTCGGCGACCGACGTGTCGGGCAGCAGCGCCGCGAACTCCTCGCCGCCGAGCCGCGCGGTGAACTCGCCGGGGCGTGCGAACGCCTGCGCGAGGCGCGACGCGATCGCCACGAGGCACGCGTCGCCCGTCGCGTGGCCACGCTCGTCGTTCACGGCCTTGAAGTGGTCGATGTCCACGATCGGCAACGCGAGCGTCTCGCCGCGCGCGAGCGAATCCTCGACAGCCACGGTGAGGCGATCGTTGAACTCGCCGCGGTTGCCGAGCCCGGTGAGCGCGTCGATCCGGCTGCGCCACGCGAACTGGTCGCGCTGCGTGCGCAGCTCGTGCTCGAGCTCCAGCGAGCGGTGGTACTCGTAATGCGCGCGACGCGCGGCGAGCACGATGTACAGCGAGTGGATGAAAACGCCGATCGCGATCGGCAGCGCCGTGCGCCGGTGCGCGACCAGCAATGCCACGAACGGCGGGCCGTAGCCCGCGGCGAGGCCTGCGTAGGCGGGCAGCAGCCGCATCGGGTAGTTGTGCACGTAGGCCGTCGTGAACGCGCTCGTCGCGAACAGGATCACGGTGGTGGTGTCGACATAGTCGGGCGAGATCAGCGCGAATGCGGTCGCGCAGCCCCATGCGAGCATCGTGGTGACCATCACCGTGAGCGTCGCGGCGAGGTGCAGGCCGTGGGCGGCCGGCATGCGGCGGCGCAGGAAGTTCACGGCGATTCGCGCAGCGGCGAGCACGAGGAAACCCGCGCCGATCAGCCATTCGCGCGCGCCGTCCTGGGCGGCCGTGACGCAGATCAGCGCCCAGACTGCGCAGAAGAACAGGCCGCCGATGCGCGAGCGTTCGTAGGCGTCGGCCGCTTCCTGCGCGGTGCGCGCGCCCGGCTCGATGCGTCGCCCCTGCCGCCGCGACCCTGTTTCGCGGGTATCCATTCCTGCGCCCTGGCGATGGCGAAACCCGGGGTCAGCGTACGTTTTCGCGAGCGTCGGCGGATACCTCGAAAAAGGTACTCCGACCCGGGATTCGGGCTACATCGGCTGCAGATAGAGCGTCACGTCGATCGCGAGGCCCTTCGGCGGCTTCGCCGGCTTCCACGCAACGGTCTCGCCGGTTCGCGTGAACACGACGTCGGCGTTGCCGAGCACGCGCTCGCGCTTCTTCTTCGTGATGTCGAGTACGCGCAGGTGCACGGTGCCGTACGTCACGCCTTTCTCGTCCTGCCGGGCGTCGACGCGCACCTCGTAGCGGCGTCCGGAACCGTCGGGATGGCCGATCTCGATGCTGCCGTCCTTGCCGGCCTCGATCAGCAACATCGGGTTCGCCTCGACTGCGTTGTCCTCGTGCACCTTCAGGTCCACGCGGTAGATCTTCTCGGCGTACGCCGAGCCGGCGGCGACGAGGGCGAGGACGAACAGGATCGTGCGCAGCATGGCGGGCTCCGCGGGACGAGGTGCGCGCATCGTCGCACGGCCGCGCTCAATCGGCGATGCCGGCCTCCCGGAGGTACGCGGGCAATGGCCGACCCTGGGAAACCAGGAACCGCGCCATCGCGCCCACGACCGCGCGGAACGACGGCCGTGCACCGACGCGCAGCCGCCACGCGTGCAGGCGTGGCGTTTCCGCGCCGAGCCGTGCGCCCATGCGCTCGCCGAACAGTTGCGCGAGCCAGAACGCGATGTCCACGTAGCCGAACTCGCCCGCGAGGAACTGCTGCGCGCCCAGTACCTGCTCGAAGCGCGCCGCCGCCGCTGCAGCCGCCGCTCGTGCGGCGACCGCCGTCGGGTCGTCGGGCGTCGCCTGCAGGCCCATGAGCCGGATCACGGGCGGGAAGTAGACCTCGTCGCTCTCCAGCTCGAGCCGCCGCGCTCGCGCGCGCGCGGCGACTTCGCGCGGCCAGAGCGGCGGCTCCGGCACGAGGTCCTCGAGGTATTCGAACACCTGCGTCGAGTCGAACACCTCGACGTCGCCGTGCACGAGCACGGGCACCTGCCGCTTCGGGTTGATGCGCACGACCTCGGGGTGCTTCGGCTCGTACAGGCGCTGCATGTCGAACGGAACCATCACGAGGTCGACGTCGAGGCCCTTCTCGAGCGCGGCAACCTGCGCCTTTGCGCCGAACATGCTGAGCGGGCCTGAGTAAAGCGTGATTCGTTCCATGGCGATTCCCCGTGGCTTCGACGCATGGTCGGTCCACGCAGGCGCGCACCCAAGGTCCGCCTCACGTGCCCGCGTCCGGGGCCATTGCCGCGCTTCGTATCGAAGGAGGCGAACCCGATTCGAGACGTCCATGCGCCACGCCGTCGCCACTTGCCTGCTGCTCGCCGCGTTGCCCGCGGCCGCGCGTCATTGCGAGATCGACGGCGAGCAGGTCAATCCGGACAACGGCGCGACAACTGCCGGCAGGACCGGCGTGCTGGTGTGCCGCCAGGACGACGGCTCGCCCATGTACGAGCATGAGCTGCGCGACGGAAAGCACGTGGGCATGGAGAAGTCCTGGGGCTACGACGGCTCGCGCACCGAGCGCATCGTGAACGCGAACGGCAACAGCGAAGGTCTGGTGCGCGAATTCTGGCCGAACGGGACGAAGAAGGCCGAGGGCGAATACCGCGATGGCGATGCCGTGGGCGTGCAGCGGCGCTGGCATGCGAACGGCAGGCTCGCCTCCGTTTCGTTCGTCCCGGAGGCCGGCCAGCCCGCGAGCGCGCGCGTGGAATACGACGACGCGGGCGCGCTGAAGGACTTCGCGTGCGCGCCGAGCTCCGTGCTGGACGAGGACGCGAAGCTCTGCGGCTACGGCGCGCCCGTGACGGTGGAGCTCCATTCGCGCGGGCGCGTTGCGGGTCGCCGCACGATGCGGGGCGGCGCGCTCGTGCGCGATGAATCGCTCGACGACGCGGGTCACGTCGTCGAGTCGCTCGAGGTCACGAAGACCGGGCGCGTCGAGAAGCGCTTCCATCCCGACGGCCGGCCCGCGAAGGAGAAGACCGTCGCGAACGACTGGGTGGTGTCGGAACGCGAGTGGTACATGAACGGCGCGACGAAGATGCAGAAGACCGTCGATCCGTCCGATGAGCGCAACCCGCGCATCGTCGTGCAGTACTTCCGCGACGATGGCACGATGCAGACGCGCGACGAGACGCTCGGCGAGCGCAAGGTGAAGCGCGAGCTGTTCGACGCGCAAGGCGTGCGCAGCGAGGAGTTCCTGCACGCGGACGACGGCACGGTGAACCGCCATCGCAAGTTCGCGCCCGACGGCAGCGTGGTGCTGGACGAAGAGGTGTTCCCCGACGGCTCGCGCCGGCAGGTCGGCGCGGAGGCGGCGACAGTCGGAGGCGCGCCGTGAACGCGCGCGTCGCCGCGTGCCTGCTCGCGCTCGCCGCACCCGCGGCGCACGCGTGCTCTTGCGGCAACACGACGCCGGAGCGCGTGTTCGACGAATCGCTCCAGGTGATCGCGGCGGAGATCGTCGCCGTCGAGGACGTCGGCGCGAAGGCGGAGCGCGCGCCGGCGGACGGCTTCCACCCGGGTCGCAATTACGGGCTGCGCGCGACGTTCCGGCTGGTCGAGTCGTTCAAGGGCGACGCGACGCAGCTCGAGGCGCTCGGGACCGGCTACGGCGGCGGCGACTGCGGCCTGTCGCTCGAGCCCGGGCACACGTACCTGTTCAACGTGCGCGCGAACGGCGTGGTCGGCGCGTGCGGGATCGTGCGCGAGATCGGCGCCGGAAATTGCGCGTGGCCAGCGACCGCCGAAACGTTGCGTGCGCGCAGTCGCGACGGCGCGACGAAGCTCGCGATTCCGACCAGCGACGTCCTGCTCGCGGCGGGCGACTGCAGGTAGTCAGGGCGACACATTGCCCCACTGCGGGTCGTCGCCGAGCATCTGCGTGAGCCACGTTTCCAGCGTGACGCCGCCGACGCCGGTGTTGTTCGGGTTGTTGAACAGCACGTGGCCCGAGGCGCCGAGCACGAAGTAGCGGCGGTTCGCGAACGGATCGAAGTGGATTGCGCGGATCGTGTCGAGGCCGCTCGAGAACGACGACTGGCTGATCTGGTAGAAGCTCGAGATCGTCGTATCCGGCCGGTAGGACAGCAGCGCGCCGCGTCGGTTCGGCAACTGCTGCGCGTTGTACGTGTAGAGGTTGTCGAGCCCGTTCAGGCACGCCGTGCAGCCGGGCGGCAAGGTCGCCGCGAGGTTCCAGTTGTTGAACCGCGCCACTTCCGCGGCGCTGCCGGGCGACACGACGCTCGCGGGCATGAACGTGCCGGAGTCGTCGATCATGTCGACGCGCACGTTGCCGAACGCGGCCTGCGTACGCAGCCAGTTGCCGGTTGCGCCGAAGCCGCCCGCGCTCGATCCCGCGAGGATCACCCGGCTCGCGTTCGCGAACGTGGGCACGATCCGCTCGAGGTACGCGCCGACATTCGCGTAACCGACGTGGCGACGAATGTTGCCGCCGTAGTTCACCGACGGGTTGTTGCCGGAGTGCACGTCGCCGCTGCAGTACGGCACGAACACGAAGGAATCGTTGCGGAACGGATTGCTCGCGCGCGTGCGGTCGAAGAAGCCCGCGTTGAGGAACGACGCAACGTCGTTGTTGAAGTTGGACTGGCCGTAGCCGGTGTTGAAGTTCGCCGCAGTCTGCAGCGTGATGCAGGTGAGCGTGTCCCAGCAGCCGCCCCCGCCCGTGAGGAAGATCACCAGGCGCGTGCCGCCCGTGGCACTCGGGTTGATCCCGATGCCGGTGGTGCTGCCGTTGCCGCAGAAGGCATCGGAGAACGGCACGAACGTCCAGGTGCCGGGCGTCGCCACGATCGGGCGCGGGTCGAAGCCGTCAGCGAAGATCGCGTCGGTGCCCGCATGCACGCCGCCGGACGCGACGAGCCCGAGGATCGCCACCGCGCGCAGCGCGGACTTCCGCCAGGTCGAATCCATGGGCTTGGCCCTCCCTGCCGGCGCAAGCGTACGCCGGCGGCCGCGCGGCGGCACGTTGCGGCGCGCCGGTCGCGCGGCGACACTGCCCGTCCGTACCGTGCACGAGCAATCGAAGGATGACCGAAGCCGGCCCGGCACGCCTGGTGTTCGTCTGCGGCACGCGCCGCAGCGGAACGACGCTCGTGAACCATGCGCTCGCGCAGGCCGCTGGCGCGCCGACGCTCGCCGAGGCGCAGCCGCTGACCCACCTCCTGCAGGGGTTCGCGTTCGGGAGCAGGGAGTTCGAGCGCATGACGCGCGACTTCTGCCCGTCGCGCGAGCGCTGGCATGCGTTCCGCGCCGACACCGCGCGGGCGTTCGTCGCGCAGGCCTGGGCCACGGCCGGGCGGCCCGCGACGCTCGTGCTGAAGAATCCCGAGCTGTCGCTGCACCTGGAAGCTCTGCTCGACGCGTTCCCGGGCGCACGCGTCGTCGCCTGCGCGCGCGACCCGCGCGACCAGGTCGCATCGGAAGTCGAGGTGAACGCGCGGCGCGAAGGCGCCGGTCGCGCGGACGTCGATCGGCTGGCCGACGACTACGTCGACTACCTGGCGCCGGCCGCGGGCCTCGTCGTCGCGCGCGACGCGCGCGTGATGCTGCTCCGCTACGAGGATTTCGTCCGCGGCGACGCCGCGCTGCACGCGCGCGTGCTCGCGACCTGCGGCATCGACCTCGCGCGGTTCGACGCGAGCGCCGCATGGGACGTCGCGCCGGAGTACCTCGACAAGCTCGCGGCGCGGCCGTCGCGCAGCGACGCCTACGGAAAGCCGGTCACGAAGGAGCGCATCGGGCGCTGGCGCGAGGTGCTCACGCGCGACGAGGTCGCGATCGTCGAGGACGTCACGCAGCGGCTGATGGATTTCCTCGGTTATCCGCGCGGCGCCTGATCGTCGAGCGGAAGCCGGCGCGACAGCCACGCGAGACGGTCGTGGGGAACGCCGAGCGCCCGCAGCAGCGCGAGCGCGTCCGCGTGCCGGCCCTGCGCGAACAACCAGTGGTAGTGCACGTGCACGGGCGGCGTCGCGCGCCAGTGCGCGGCGATCGCGCCGTCGTCGGCCACCAGGTGCAGCGGCAGGTTGAAGGCCGGCGAGTATTCGCCGACGCGCGCCGTACCCGACCAGAGCACGAGCGCGAGCGCGGCCTGGTTCGAGCCCCACCATTCCGCGGCAGCGGTGCCGACGCTGCCGGTCGACGCGTGCACGTCGTGGCCGCTGCCCTGCCAGGGCCGCAGGCGCCGCGCGACCGATTGCTCGAACACCACGGCCCAGCGCCGCATGAGCCCGAGCGAGCGCCGCGCAACGACGAGCCCGCCGTTGTACGACGCGCGCACGCGCTCGTTCGATACGGTCGTCGCGACGAACGGCAGCGACGACAACGGCGTGCCGGCCAGCGCCGCGAGGCTCTCCCAATACGGCTCGAAGCGGTCGCCCGGACCGGTCGTGGCGCTGCCCTTCACGTCGACCACGCGCACGACGGCGTCGAGCGACGCGGGCAGCACGAGCTCGCCGAGGAACACGGTGTCGCTGTCGAGCACGACGAGGAAGTCGCTGTCGACGCGCTGTTCCGCGTCCGCGGCCGCGAATACGCGGTTCGCCGAACCGTATTCCGCGCACGAGGTATTCAACGGCGCGTCGAAGTAGTCGACGCGCAGGCGCGCGAGCCGCGCGCGCGTCGCGGCGTCGACGCCCAGCCCGGGCCGCGGTGCATAGGCGAGGATCGGCGCGTCGCGGTGGCGCCCGCCCCAGCGACGGATGCTTTCGGCGAGCAGCAGGGCCTGTTCGCGGATGCCGTTCGCCTCGATGCACAGCACGAACGCGGCCGTCGCGCGCGGATCCGCCGCGAACGGCTCGCGCGACGCGATCGGCGCGTCGGCCGCTTGCCCGCATCGCGCGAGCATGCGCTCGTAGCGTGCGCGTACCACCTGCGCGGCCGCGTCGTTCGCGAGCGCGGTCCAGTCGGCCGCTGCGGCGCGCTGGTGGTACAGCGCGGGATCGAGGAATTCGAGCGCCTCGGCGGCGGCCGCGTCGAGATCGAGGCCGAGGTCGAGCGCGTCGTCGACGTGCCGCAGCGTGGCCCGCCAGTCGGCGAGCAGCGCGTCGCTGCGCACGAAGACGACGTCGTCGCGGCCGGTTGCGAAGTGCTCGATGCGCTCCAGGTATGCGCCGCAAAGCGCGAGCCCCGCGGCGATCGTCATGCCGCTGCGCGCGGCGAGCGAGCGTGCGACTTCCAGCGGATCGCGCACGGGCACGACCCAGGCGGGGCGCCAGCCGCACGTGCGCAGCGCCGCGTCCCAGGCGGGCGCAAGCAGCGCCATGCGCGGGTCCTTCAGCACGATGCGGTTCGCGCCCGCGGCGAAGCCGGTGCGCAGGAACACTCCGAGGTCGCGCGCGAATGCGGATTGCGCGCCCGGATCTAGCGCATCGACGGCCGGCGGATTGCGCCAGTCGCCGCCGAGCTGCGCGAGCAGGGCATCGTCCAGCGCGATGACCGCCGGCGATTCCCAGAAGCCCTTGGGATTGTCGTGCCACTCCGGCTCGAGCTGCGCGGGCAACTCGGCGCCCGCGAGCGCGAGCATGCGCGTGAGCGCCGACGTGCCGCTGCGGTGCATGCCGAGCACGACGATCGCGGTGCCGTGCACGCCTGCGCTCGATCCCGCTGCCTCGTTCGCGGCGAGCGAGGCACGTGCCTGCTCGCGCAGGATCGCGACGTCGGCGGGCGGCGCGCCGCCGCGCAGCAGCGCGACCGTCTTTGCGAGGTCCTCGCGGAGCGCGTCGACCTGCCAGCCGGTGCGCTCGGCGGCCTGCAGCAGCGTCGCGAGCGCATCGCGATAGCGCATGCCCTCGCGTTGCGCGACGCCGAGCTGGTGCAGGCTGGCCAGGTCGTCGGGATCTTCCACGAGCGCGGCGCGGAACAGCCGTTCCGATTCCGCGTATCGCCGCTGTGCGAGCGCTTCGAACGCGAGGTCGCGCGTGCGCATCCCGGTTTCGTCGCCGCAGCAGTGCTTGTAGCGCCGGCCGCTTCCGCACGGGCAAGGTGCGTTGCGGCTCACGGTTGCGGCTTCCATGCCACGATTCTATGCGCGCCGCGCGACGCTGCGTCGTGCAGGTGCCGAAGTTGCGCGATGGCGCCCTGCTTTGCCTTACGATCGTCGCCTGTCGTTCCGGGGGTAGCGCATGCAGAAGCTGTTGCTGGCGATGATCGTCGCCGTCGTCGTGCTCGGGTTCATCGTGCTGCGCAGCCCGGGGACGGAGGGTACGTCGGCCCCGCAGCGGGCGGCGGCGAGCGTCACCGCGCGCGACGGCGTGCTCGACGCGGGTTCTGGTTACGTCGTCGCCCTCGACATCGAAGGTCGCGTGTTCGGCTGGGGCGGCTACGATTCGAACGAAGGCGCGAAGCTGATCGCGGGCGGCAAGCGGCCGCGCCTGCTGCTCGCCGGCTCGGGTTACCGTCGCGTCGCCGCGGGCACTCGTGCGGTGTACGCGATCGATGTCGAGGGCACGCTGCGCCGCGCGGCGCTCGCGGACATTTCCGCGTCCGACGGCACCGTCGTTCCGATGCCGATCCACACCGCGAAGCGCTGGCGCATCGCGCGCGAAACCTGGGCGATCGGCGCGGGCATCGATCGCGACGGCGCATTGTGGTGGTGGGACGACGATGCCGTCGCCGACGCACCGAACCGCAGCGTGCCCGACCCGAACGCCCAGCCGCAGTCGCTGATGCCGGGCGTGCGCTTCGTCGACGCCTGCCTGCAGGGACCGCGGCTGCACGCCATCGACGAGGAAGGCCGAGCGTGGCGCAGCGCCGACCTGTTGCGCCGCGGCAGCAGCACGCGCCCGCTGCAGGGCGGGGACGGCGCGCTCGTACGCCTGGAAGCCGACGTGCCGCTCGCGAAGCTCGCCTGCCGCGAGAACGCGAGCCACGTGCTCGCGCTCGCGCGCGACGGTTCCATCTGGGGCTACGGGCCGAATTCGTTCGGCGAGCTCGGCGTCGGCGCGGAAGACATGCACCCCGACAGGGCGGTGTACGACGCCACCACGCTCGTGCGCATCGCCGACGGCCCGTTCGTCGCGATCGCGGTCGCGCCGCAGGTCTCGTTCGCGATCGCCGGCGACGGCGCGCTGTGGGGCTGGGGCCGCAACCTCGACAGCGAGCTCGGTCTCGGCAACAGCGAATCCGTCGACGGACCGCAACTGGTCGACCAGTCGCCGCCGCGCCTCGCCGTCACCGCGACCTACGGCACGGGCATCGCGCTCGACGACACGGGTCGCCTGCAATCGTGGGGCTCGAACGGCTACGGGGCGCTGGGCGACGGCGGCGTCGCCGCGCAACACGATCGTCCCGGCGACGTGCTGTCGACCACCACGTTCGGAGGCAGCCTGTGAACTCCGTCGCGCGGGGCGTGGTGCTGGCCGCGGTGTTCGTGCTCGGCGCGTGCGGCGGCTCGTCGGTGAGCGAGGAGAACCTCGCGAAGATGCGGAAGGTCTACGACGAGACGCTCATCGAGGCCGAGCCCTTGTGCATCGCCGCCGGGCCGTTCCCGTTCCGCAGCGGCATGCGCAGCGACTACGCCAGCGGCCAGAACTGCGATCGCTGCCAGGCGCTGGCCGAGGCCGGCTTCCTCGTACGGACCGTCGTCGGCGACGGCGGCAGCGGATACGTGCAGTTCGACCTGAGCGACGAAGGGCGGCCGCTCTATCGCCGCGAGGCGGATGCCGAGTACGTCGCGCTCGTGCACGAGCGCCTCGCACGGTTCAACCGGCCGGACGAGGACGTCGACCCGGAGAAGCTCGGCAAGCCGCGCCTGTGCTTCGGGCAGACGCGCTTCCATTCCATTACCGACGCGCTGTCGCCGTTCTCGTTCTCGGGCAGCGTGCTGCGCAGCGTGAAAGTGGTGGCGGAGGCGAAGGACACGAGCGGCGTGCTGTTCGATCCGCGCGTGAAGGCGCTCGGGCTGCCCGTGCCGGAGCAGCCCGAGCCGGGCGAGCCGGCGTTGTATCCGCCGCACGTGGTGACGTTCGAGTACTACCCCGGCGAGCCGCTGCCCGGCATCACGGACACGCGCTACGGCGCCTGGGTCGACGAGCCCTGACGCAGTGCGGCGGCGCGCCGCGCGTTCGCCGCGATGCGATCCCACGCACTTTCCGCGACGAGCGCGGGCGGCGCGAGCCACGATCCGCCGACGCATGCGACGTTCGGCAGGGCGAGCCATTCGCCCGCGTTGTCCTCGCCGATTCCGCCGGTCGGGCAGAAGCGCGCGTCGGGGAACGGCCCCGCGACCGCGCGCAGGAACGCGACGCCCACGGTCGCGGCCGGAAAGAGCTTCAGCGCGAGGTAGCCCGATTCGCGCGCGCGCATCAGCTCCGACACCGTCGCCACGCCGGGCAGGAAGGGCAACCCCGCGTCCCGCGCCGATTCCAGCAGGCGCGGCGTGCAGCCGGGCGACACGGCGAACGCGGCGCCGGCACGCGCGCAGGCGGCGAGCTGTGCGGCATCGAGCACCGTGCCCGCGCCGACCACCGCACCCGGCACGTCGCGCGCGATCGCCGCGAGCGCGTCGAGCGCGCCCGGCGTTCGCAACGTCACTTCGATCGCGCGCAGGCCGCCGTCCACGAGCGCGCGTGCCGTCGCGACCGCGGAAGCCACGTCGGAAACCGTCAGCACCGGCATCACGGGCGCCAGCGCGAGCACCGATGCGATGGAGCGCTCAGCGCCGGACATCGCGTTGCGGCTCCTCGAGCAGTGCCTGCACTTCGGCCGCGCTCGCGAGGTTCGCGTCGCCGGGGATGGAATGCTTGAGGCACGCGGCGGCGAGCGCGAAACGCAGTGCTTCCTCCTCGCCTGCACCCGATGCGTGCGCGTGCAGCAGGCCGGCCGCGAACGCGTCGCCGCCGCCGATGCGGTCGACGATCGGGCCGACGGCGCGCGCGGGCGCGGTGAACGTCTGCTTGCGCGTGACGCACACGGCGGAGAGCTCCTGCAGGTCGGCGCTGTGCGCGACGCGGATGGTCGTCGCGAAGCGCTCGAGCGGCGCGAACGCCGCGAACGCCGCGCGCGCGGCCGCCTCGATCGCGGCGACCGGATCGCCGCCCGGCTCCGGCGTGCCCGTGAGCAGCGCGACGTCGCGCGGGTCCGCGAACAGCGTGCGCGCGTGCGCGGCGACCGGCGGCAGCAGCGCGCGCGGGTCGCCGTTCCATGCCCGCCACAGCGCGGGACGGAAATTGCCGTCGAAGCTGATCGCGAGGCCGAGCATCGCCGCGGCAGACGCCGCTGCACGGGCGGCCGCGGCGCCTGCGGCACCGAGCGCCGGCGTGATGCCCGACAGGTGCAATGCGTTCGCGCCAGCCAGCAACGCCGGCCAGTCCCACGCGTCCGGACGCGCGCGCGCGAACGCGGAATCGGCGCGGTCGTACGTGACGATGCCGGCGCGCTGCCCTGCCCCGGGCTCGAGGAAGTACAGGCCCATGCGACCGTCGCCGCGCGCGACACGCGTGGCGTCGACGCCCTGGCGACGCAGCTCCGCGATCGCCGCGTCGCCGAGCGCGTTGCCCGGCACCACGCTGACCATGCGCGCGTCGTGGCCGAAGCGCGCGAGCGACACCGCGACGTTCGCCTCGGCGCCGCCGACGTGCACGTCGAGCCGCGGCGACTGCAGCAGCCGCTCGCGACCCGGCGGCGACAGCCGCAGCAGGAGCTCTCCGAAGCAGGCGATGCGCAGCGTCATGGCGGCATTGTCCGCGCTGCCGTCCTGTTCGTCGCGGTCATCGAGGGCGTCCTTGTTGCTGCACTGCGGTGTTTGATAGGCTCCTTTGCCACCGGTGTCAAGGGAGAGACCGCGTGGCGATGCCACCGGTGTCATCCGGGCTCAATGCGAATAATAGGGGGCGGCCGCGCGAGCGGACCGTCCGTCGACCAGACGGGAGGGAGTGCACGTGAATACGAATGCCGCGGACCGCCGCCGTCCGCACCTGCGCACGCTGTGCGTTGCGATTGCCCTGGCGCTCGCCGCGCCGCTCGCGCTGGCCGCGCCGGCCAGCGCACCGGCCGCCACGACAGGCGCGACCACCGCGCAGTCGGCCGCGGCGACGACCGCCGCGCAGGCCGCTGGTGCCGAAGCGCTCGCGCTCGTCGACACGACCACCGCGGACGCAGGGGCCGACGCGGATTCGGCCGCCGACGCGAAACCGCGCACCGACGAGGAAGCCGCGAAGGAACTCGACACCATCGTCGTGTCCTACCGCGCCTCGCTGGTCAAGGCGCTGGAAGTGAAGCGCGATACCGTCGGCCAGGTCGATGCGATCGTGGCCGAGGACATCGCCGACTTCCCCGACCTCAACCTCGCGGAATCGCTGCAGCGCCTGCCCGGCGTATCGATCACGCGCGACGCGGGCGAAGGCCGCAACATCTCGGTGCGCGGCCTCGACCCGAACTTCACGCGCGTGCGCATCAACGGTATGGAAGCGCTCACGACGTCGGGCGGTACCGACGCTTCGGGCGGCCTGAACCGCGGTCGCGGCTTCGACTTCAACGTGTTCGCGTCGGAACTGTTCAACAACATCGTGGTGCGCAAGACCTCCTCCGCCGACCTAGAGGAAGGCTCGCTCGGCGCGACCGTCGACCTCAACGTGGCGCATCCGCTCGACTACGACGGCCTCACGTTCCTCGCCTCGGGCCAGGCCGGCTACAACGACCTGTCCGAGTCGTGGGATCCGCGCGGGGTGGCGCTGCTGTCGAACACCTGGAACGACGGGACGTTCGGTGCGCTGCTGTCGGTGGCGTACACCGAGCGCGAGCTCGTCGAGGAAGGCCCGAGCACCGTGCGCTGGGACACGGGCACGTCCAGCGGCGGCTTCAACGCGTCGTCGCCGTTCGCACCCGCGCGCCTCGCGACCACGTTCCACCCGCGCATCCCGCGCTACGGGTCGCTCGGGCACCAGCAGGAGCGGACGGGCGTCACGGGCTCGCTGCAGTTCAACCCGAACCCGGACACGATGCTCACGTTCGACGTGCTCTATTCGGACTTCAAGGCCGAGCGCTCGGAGGATTTCCTCGAGGCGATCAGCTTCAGCCGCACGGGCTCGGGCAAGCCGCAGACGATCGTGCGCGACGGCTTCATCGCGCCGGACGGCGACCTGGAATACGGCCTGTTCGACGACGTCGACGTGCGTTCCGAATCGCGGTTCGACGAGCTCGACACGAAGTTCACCCAGTACGTGCTGAACGGCTCGCATCGCTTCTCCGACTCGATCGAGATGCGCGGCCTCGTCGGCCACGCGAAGTCGGAGCACGACAACCCGATCCAGACCACCGTCACGATCGACCGTTCGAATACCGACGGCTATTCGTGGGACTACCGCGACGACGATCGCCTGCCGCGCTTCGATTACGGCTTCGACGTGACGGATCCGGCGAGCTGGGCGTTCGCGCAGGGGCTATCGGAGATCCGCCTGCGGCCGCAGACGTCCGACAACACCTTCGACACGTTCCAGCTCGACTTCGACTGGAACCTCAACGAGGTGTTCACGCTGAAGTCCGGCATCAACTGGAAGGAATACGAGTTCGAGACGTCGGAG
The DNA here is from genome assembly GCA_937996755.1 of uncultured Pseudomonadota bacterium. Lineage (GTDB taxonomy): Bacteria > Pseudomonadota > Gammaproteobacteria > Xanthomonadales > Ahniellaceae > CALKUS01. Next base: position 31,879 of record CALKUS010000302.1, read on the forward strand.
CGGCGTCGCGCTTCGGAAACGACCGTGCCCGCGCTGCCGGCCGGCACCACGCTCGCCGACCTCACGCGCATCTTCAACTTCGGCAACGGCCTCGACCAGCCGAGCGGGAACGACACGCGCTGGCTCGCGCCGGACATCGACGCGTTCGCCGACCTGTTCGACATCTACTGCAACTGCGGCGCCTTCACGCTCACCAACGCCAGCGCGCTCACCAACAACCGTGGCGTGAAGGAAGAGGACATGGGCGGCTACGTCCAGCTCGACTGGTCCACCGACCTCGGCAGCGTGCCGTGGCGCGGCAACATCGGCGGGCGCTACGTCGAGACGAAGCAGGATTCGCGCGGTTTCGCGGTCGTGAACGGCGCGCCCGTGGAAGCGCGCGTCGAGCGCGATTACGACGACTTCCTGCCGTCGCTGAACATGGCATTCGACCTGACCGACGAGCTCGTGCTGCGCTTCGCGGCCGCGAAGGTGCTCACGCGTCCCGGCCTCGGCAACCTCACGCCGGGCGTGACCGTCAGCGTGTCGGGCGGCAACCGCACCGTGACCGGCGGCGACCCGTTCCTCGAGCCGTTCAAGGCGAAGACCGTCGACATCGGCCTGGAGTGGTACTTCGCCGAGGAGTCGCTGCTGTCGGCGTCGTACTTCTGGAAGGACATCGACAGCTTCGTGCAGACCTCGCGCGAGACGCGGCCGTACAACACGTCGGGGCTACCGGACGAGTTGCTGAACGGAACGGGCGCATCGCCGACCGACGACTTCCAGTTCAACATCCCGGTCAACACGCCGGGCGGAAAGCTGGACGGCGTGGAGCTGATCTACCAGCAGCCGTTCTTCTTCCTGCCGGAGGGCTGGAACAACCTCGGCATGATCCTGAACTACACCTTCGTCGACTCGCAGATCCAGTACGTGACGTCGACCGGCGTGCCGTCGCTGGAGACCGACCTGACCGGTCTCTCGCGCCACGCCTGGAACGCGACGCTCTACTACGAAGACAAGCGCTGGGGCGCGCGCGTGTCGTGGGCCTACCGCGACGGGTTCCTCACCACCGTGCCGGGCCGCAACAACAACGACGTCGAGGGCACGAAGGACACGCTCACGGTCGACGCGAGCATCTCGTACGCGCTGAACGACCACTGGGAGTTCTCGCTCGAGGGCCTGAACCTCACGGACGAGTTCGTCGACCAGTACGTGAGCTCGGTGGGCGATCGCTCGTCGGTGTACACGCACACGGGCAGGCAGTACCTGTTCGGGGCGCGGTATCGGTTCTGAGCCTTCTGAGGAATTTTTCAGAAAGACCTCTCCCTTCGAGCAGGAGGGAGAGTGTCTCGGAGGAAGTGGGAGCGGCCCATGGCCGCGATCCCGAACGCCTCCGGATCCGCCACGCGCGGCATCGCATCATCGCAACGCCTTGGGAGTCGCGGTCATGGACCGCTCCCACTTCCTTCGAGACGCGCTTCGCCTAGCGCGGCGGCTCTGCCTGTTGGAACGGGTGCACGGGTTCCATCGTGTCCAGCTGCCACTCCGACTGATCAAAGGGTTTCTGGGTAGGGGCGTATCGCGGATACCCCCCCACCTGCTCTTCCGAATCGATGATCTCACCGCGCCCCTCGATCACGTTCGCCACGATGCGACGATCGACCAGGTCGCGGTTCCACGGCGTCGCGCCGGCGTTCTTCACCACCGCGTCCTGCACGTCGACGCTCGGCAGCGCGACGACGCCTTCCGGCAGCGGCGGCGCCTTCGCCACCGTGACGACGCGCGCGCGGCCGGTCGTGTAGCGGCCCACCTGCGGCAGCGCGTTGCCGATCGCGTCGACGGCCACGTTGTCGGCCATGTACAGCTCGACGTCGCCGGAGCCGCCGAGCATGAACAGCGCGATCGGCGAGCGCGTGGACGGGCCGGCGCGCATCACGTTGCCGACGAGCGCCAGCCTGCCCGTTTCGTAAGGCCACTCGATCCACTCCTCCGCGATGAGGTTGTAGTGGATCGCGCGCGCGCCGGGGTCGTAGATGAGGTTGTTCACCATCGTCGCGCGCACGCCGCCCTTGAACAGCGCGCTGCGCTCGTAGTCGTGCGCGTAGAGGTTGCCGACCAGCAGGATGTCGTTGACGTTGTCGTGGATCAGCGAGCCCTTCGAGTGCTCGCCCTTCGAGTGCCCCGCGTTGCGCAGGCCCTCCGCGATGAGGTTGTCGGAAAACGTGATCGCATGCGAGACGTTGCGGCGCCACTCGTCCGGGTTCGCGCCCTGGAAACGCGCGCCCGACGCGGAGAGGTTCTCGTCGGTCGCCCAGGTGAACGAACAGTGGTCGACGATCACGTTCCATGCGCCGGCCTGCGTGGTGAGCGCGTCGACTTCCCAGCCGGCCATGCGGGCGATGCCCGCGCCGCCGGGGCGCACGCGGATGTGGCGGATCACCACGTCGTGCGTCGCGACCACGAGGCCGCCGCGCACGAGCGTGATGCCGGGCGGCGGCGCGGTCTGTCCGGCAACGGTGAGGAAAGGCTCGGTCACCGCGACCTTCGCACGGTCGAGGTCGATGACGCCCCCGACTTCGAACACGACGGTGCGCGGGCCCTTCGCCTCGAGCGCCGCGCGCAACGAGCCGGGCCCGTTCGCGGCGAGCGTGGTGACGCGCAGCAGCTGGCCGCCGCGCCCGCCCGGTGTGTGCGCGGCCCAGCCGCGTGCACCGGGAAACGCGAGCGGCTCGCCGGCCGCGGAGGCGGCGACGGGCAGCAGGAAACACAGGGTCGACAACAGCATCGCGATCGGGCGCATGGCGGGAGCTTCCGGGGACTGGGCCGCATTGTAAATGACACCGGTTTCCTCTATACAGGGGAACATGCAGGAACGTGCCGGCAACGAGCCTTCCCCCGCGCTCGGCGCGATCGCGTCGGCGTTCGTGGCCGCGCGCCGCGAAGGCCACGCGCTCGGCGCGTTCCCGGGTGCGGTTCCGGCGACGATGGCGGAAGGCTACGCCGTGCAGGAGCTCGCGATCGCGCGCTTTCCCGATGCGGTGGTCGGCTGGAAAGTGGGCGCGATCGCGCGGGCGCAACGCGAGCGCGACGGAGACGCGCGCCTGGTCGGCCCGATCTTCCGTCGCGCGCTGCGCCAGGCGATCGGCGACGAGCCCGTGCGTTTCCCCGTGTTCGACGGCGGCTTCGCGGCCGTGGAAGCGGAGTTCGTGTTCCGGCTCGCCGGCGACGCCGTGCCGGACAAGCACCGCTACGATGCCGACGAAGCGGCGGCGCTGGTGGCGAGCATGCACGTGGGCATCGAGACGGCGGGCAGCCCGCTCGCGACGATCAATGCACTGGGGCCCACGGTCGTCGTCGCCGACTTCGGCAACAACGCGGGCCTGATCCTCGGGCCGGCGATCGCGAGCTGGCGCGCCCGGACGCCCGAGTCGCTCACCTGCGAGACGTTCGTCGCGGGCGCGTCGGTCGGACGCGGTTCCGCCGCGTCGATCGAGAACGGACCGCTCGCGGCGCTCGCGTTCGCGCTCGGACATCTCGCCGCGCGCGGCCGGCCGCTGAAAGCCGGCGACTGCGTCACGACGGGCGCGGTGACGGGCATCCACGACATCGTCGCGGGACAGTCGGCGCACGTCGTGTTCGACGGCATCGCCACGCTGCGCTGCGTCGCGGTCGCGCACGGGATGGCCGCATGAGCACGCACTGGTCGCGTCGCGCGTTCCTCGGCGCGCTCGCGTCGGGCGCCTGTGCGAGCGCCATCGGCGCCGGCGATGCGAAGACGACATGGCTCACCGCCACCGACGTGCACGTGCCCGGCTATCCGACGATCGAGGCGCTGCGCTGGATCGGCGAGCAGTTGCTCGAGCGCACGAGCGGGCGACTGGGCATCCGCCTGTACCACTCCGGCCAGCTCGGCCGCGAGAGCGACGCGATCGACCTTGCGCGCTTCGGCGCGCTCGACATCGCGCGCGTCCACATGGGCTCGCTCAACAACCCGTTTCCCGCGACCCGGATCCTGTCGGCGCCCTATGTGTTCCAGTCGACCGGGCACCTGCGCCGTTCGCTCGACGGCGCACCGGGACGCGCGATCCTCGCGCGCTTCGCCGACCGCGGCCTCGTCGGCCTGGAGTTCTACGATTCGGGCGCGCGGAACTTCTACAACACGCGGCATCCGATACGCGAGCCGGGCGACCTCGCCGGGCTGAAGATCCGCGTGCCGCCTTCCGACCTGTTCATGGCGCTCGTGCGCGCGCTGGGCGCGAACCCGACGCCGTTGCCGTACGGCGAAGTGTTCTCGGCGCTGCAGACGCGGCTGATCGACGGCGCCGAGAACAACTGGAAGACCTTCTATACGACGCGGCAGTTCGAGGAAGCGCGGCACTTCGCGCTCACCGGGCATTCGTACGCGCCCGAGGCGCTGCTGTTCTCGGCGCGGCGCGACGCGTCGCTCGCGCAGCCCGACCGCGACCTGATCCGCGAGCTCGCGACGGCATCCGTGCCGCGCATGCGCGAGCTCTGGGACCGCACCGAGGACGAAACCCGCAGGCTCGTGGTCGAGTCGGGCGTCGCGGTGACGGAAGTCGATCGCGAAGCCTTCGCGCGCGCAGCCGCGCCGGTGGTCGAGCGCCTCATCGCCGGCGACGCCGGCCAGCGCGCGCTGCACGAAGCGATTCGCGGGCTGGCATGACGTCTCCCATCGACAGCTCGCTCCTGGCGCGCGTGCAACGCATCGCGCTCGCCCTTGCCGGGGCAGCGCTGGTCGGCGTCGCGGCGATCCAGGCGTGGCAGGTGTTCGCACGCTACGTGATGAACGACTCGCCCGGCTGGACCGAGCCGCTTGCGTTGTTGCTGCTCGTGACGGCCATGAGCTTCGCGGCCGCGTCGGCCGTGCGCAGCCGCTCGCACTTCGCGTTCAACGTGCTCGTGGAGTCGGTCGCGCCACGCATCGCGCGCGTGCTGCGCGCGCTCGCCGACGTGGTCGTCGCGATCGTGGGCGGCACGCTCGCCGTGGGCGGCGCGCACCTGCTCGTCGACGGCTGGGACGTGCCGATGGCGGGCGCACCGCTGCCGCAGGGCCTGCCGTTCCTGCCGCTGTCGATCGGCGGCGCGCTCATGGCGTTGTTCGCGCTCGAACGCCTGTTCACGAAGGGCAAGCCATGACGCTGCTGATCCTGTTCGGCGGTTTCCTGGTGCTGCTCGTGCTCGGCGTACCGGTGGCGTTCGCGCTCGCGTGCGCGTCGCTCGCTGCCGTGGTCCACCTCGGCATGCCGCCGCTCGTGGTCGTGCAACAGACGCTCACCGGCGTGGCGACGCCGTCGCTCATCGCGATCCCGCTGTTCGTGTTCGCGGGTGAGCTGATGATGCGCGGCGGCATTTCCGAGCGCCTGATCGGGCTCGCGTCGGCGCTCGTCGGCCGCATCCGCGGCGGCCTCGGCCAGGTGACCGTGGTGTCGTCGCTGTTCTTCGGCGGCGTGTCGGGTTCCGCGATCGCGGACGTGTCCGCGATCGGCGGCACCATGATCCCGCAGATGGTGAAGCGCGGCTTCGATCGCGACTACGCCGTGAACGTCACGATGACGGCCGCGCTCGTCGCGCTGCTCGTGCCGCCGTCGCACAACCTCATCCTCTACTCCGCTTCGGCCGGCGGCAGCATCTCGATCGCCGACCTGTTCGCGGCGGGCATCGTGCCCGCGCTGCTGCTCACCGCGGCGCTCATGGCGACCGCGTACGTGATCGCGCGCCGCCGCAACTACGCCGTCGAGTCGTTCCCCGGGTTCGCGGCCGTCGGCAAGCGGTTCGTCGCGGCGCTGCCGGGGCTCGGCCTCGTCGCGCTGATCTTCATCGGCATCCGCGCGGGCGTGTTCACCGCGGTCGAGAGCGCGTCGGTGGCCGTGTTGTACGCGCTGCTCGTCACGACGCTGGTCTATCGCCAACTGAAGTGGGCCGACTTCAAGACCACCTGCCTGCACGCGGCGCGCACCACGGGCACGATCCTGTTCGTGATCGCGGCCGCTGCGTCCTTCGGCTGGCTGATGGCCTACCTGCAGGTGCCGTCGGCGGCGGCGGAGTTCCTCACGTCGCTCTCCTCGGACAAGAACGTCCTGCTGCTGCTGATGGTGCTCGTGCTGCTCGTGCTCGGCACGTTCATGGACCTCGCGCCGCTGATCATCATCTGCACGCCGATCTTCCTGCCCGTCGCGAAGGCGATCGGCGTCGATCCCGTGCACTTCGGCGTGATCCTGATCCTCAAGGGCGGCCTGTCGCTCATCAGCCCGCCACTCGGCTCGGTGCTGTTCGTGGGCACGGCGATCGGCGAGCTGCCGGTTTCGAAGGCGCTGCGCACGATCTGGCCGTTCTGGCTGGTGGCGCTCGGCGTGCTGCTGCTGGTGACGTTCGTGCCCGCGCTCTCGCTGTGGCTGCCCGCGCAGCTCAGGTGACCGGGCATACTTGGCCGCATGAGCCCCCGCAAGCCCGAAGCGAAGTCGCCCACCGCGAAGCCGCGCGTCGGCTCCGCCACGATCAACGACATTGCACGCCTCGCCGGCGTGTCGAAGAAGACCGTGTCCCGCGTGCTGAACCGTTCGCCGCTGGTGCGGCCGGAGACGCGCGAGAAGGTCTCGGCGCTGATGCGCGAATACGACTACGTGCCGGATCCGCAGGCGCGCGCGCTCGCGTTCCGCCGGTCGTTCCTGATCGGCATGGTCTACGACAACCCGAACGCGCAGTACATCGTCAACATGCAGAACGGCGCGCTCGAGGCGTTGCGCGGCTCGGGATACGAGCTCGTCGTGCACCCCTGCGACAGCCGCAATTCCGATTACGTGGCCGGCGTGCGCGAATTCGTGAAGCAGCAGCGCCTGCACGGCGTGATCCTGGTGCCGCGCGTGTCCGAGGACCAGGCGCTCGTCGACATGCTGGAGGAGGTCGGCTGCCGCTACGCGCGCATCGCGGCCATCTCGCTCGATTCGCCCGGCCGCATGATCGCGACGAACGACCGCCACGGCGCGACCGAGGCGGCGAACTACCTCGAGTCGCTGGGCCACCGCACGATCGGCCTGGTCACCGGGCCCATGCGCTATCTCTCGGCGCGCGAGCGCTCGGCCGGGTTCATCGACGCGCTCGCACGACGCGACATCAAGGTGCCGCCGTCGCGCATCGTCGAGGGCGGCTACACGTTCGAATCCGGCGTCGCTGCGGCCGAAAGGCTGCTCGCGGGCAAGCCGCGGCCCACGGCCATCTTCGCGCTGAACGACGAGATGGCGGCCGGCGTGTTCAAGACCGCGATCCGCATGGGCATCGCCGTGCCCGAGCAGCTGTCGATCGTCGGCTTCGACGATTCGCCGCTCGCCTCGCGGCTGTGGCCGTCGCTCACCAGCGTCCGCCTGCCGATCCGCGAGATGGGCATGAACGCGGCCGCGCTGCTGCTCGACAGCGAGCAGCACGGGCGGTCTGCGCCGCTGATCACCCCGCACCTCGTCGTTCGCGAGTCCTGCGCGCCACCGCCTGCATGACACCGGTGGACAACGCGAGCTAGAATCGGGGCCCGCAAAAGGAGCGCCGCCGTGTTCGCGAAGACCTACCACGCCTGCCACCCCGGCTCGATGGCCGGCGCGTCGAACGACGAACTGCGCGAGCGCTACCACATCGGCGGGTTGTTCCAGCCGGACGCCGTGCGCCTGAACTACCTGCACTACGAGCGCATGGTCGTGGGCGGTGCGTCGCCGGCGACCGCGCCGCTCGCGCTTCCCGCGCAGACGGAGCCTGCCTCCGCCGCCGGCAAGCCGTTCCTCGAGCGTCGCGAGCTCGGCGTGATCAACGTCGGCGGGCCGGGCTCGGTGACGGTCGACGGCAAGCGGCACGCGCTCGCGCCGCGCGACGGGCTCTATGTCGCGATGGGCGCAAGCGAAGTCTCGTTCGCGTCCGACGCCGCCGCGGACCCCGCACGCTTCTACCTCGTGTCGACGCCCGCGCACGCCGCCTTCGAGACGAAGCACCTCGCGATCGCGAGCGCCGTGCCGCTGAAGCGCGGCGCGCTCGAGACCTCGAACGCGCGCACGATCTACCAGTACATCGTGCCGGCCACGTGCCGCTCCGCGCAGCTGCTCCTGGGCATGACGCTGCTCGAGCCGGGCAGCGTGTGGAACACGATGCCGCCGCACCTGCACGACCGCCGCTCCGAGGTGTACTTCTACTTCGGCCTCGGCGACCAGCGCGTGATGCATTTCATGGGCGAGCCGTCGGACACGCGCCACCTCGTGCTCGCGAACGAGGAAGCGGTCGTGTCGCCGCCGTGGTCGATCCACATGGGCGCGGGTACGCAGGCCTACGGCTTCGTCTGGGCCATGGGCGGCGAGAACCTCGACTACACCGACATGAACCAGCTCGACATCTGCCAGCTGAAATGAGCGCGATGCGATGAGGAGCGTGTTCGACCTTTCCGGCCACACGGCGCTCGTCACGGGCGCGAACACCGGCCTCGGCCAGGCGATCGCGATCGCGCTCGCTCGCGCCGGCGCCGACATCGTCGCGGTGTCGCGGCGCGACGCGAGCGAGACGCGCGACGCGATCGCGGCGGCAGGGCGGAAGTGCTGGCACGTCGCGGCAGAGCTCGACGGCGCGCGCGGCGTCACGGAGCTGGTCGCCGCCGCGCGGGCGCACGCGCCCACGCTCGACATCCTCGTCAACAACGCCGGCACGATCCGCCGCGCCGATGCGCTCGACGTCACCGAGTCGGACTGGGACGCCGTCGTCGACGTCAACCTGAAGTCGGCGTTCTTCCTGGCGCAGGCATTCGCACGCTCGCTCGTCGCGCGCGATGCGGGCGGCAAGATCGTCAACATCGCGTCCCTGCTGTCGTTCCAGGGCGGCATCCGCGTCGCTGCGTACACCGCGTCGAAGTCCGGCCTGCTCGGGCTCACGCGCCTGCTCGCGAACGAGTGGGCGAAGCTCGGCATCAACGTCAACGCGATCGCGCCCGGCTATTTCGCGACCAACAACACGACTGCCCTGCGCGAGGATGCCGACCGCAACCGCGCGATCCTCGAGCGCATCCCCGCGGGCCGCTGGGGCGAGCCGTCCGACCTCGGCGGCGCCGCGGTGTTCCTCGCGTCGCGGGCGTCCGACTATGTGCACGGCACGGTGCTGCCGGTCGACGGCGGCTGGCTGGCGCGATAGGCCGGATCGGGCACGCGAATCGGCGCCGGCGGTACTACGGACGTTCTCCGCAAGCGGGCTCGGGCCTGCAACGCCGGAGCTGGCGTTTTGCGCCTCGAATTTCGGTGCTATAACGCAATCAGGGGACCATCCGCGGCGACAGACTGCGGCAACCAGAACGACTCGGGGAAAACTCATGACTCCATCGATTGGTCGGCGCCTCGTCCGGCGCTCCACCCTGCTCGCCCAGATCTCCGCGCTCGGCATCATGTCTTCGATGGCGCACGCCGCCGTCGTCGACAGCGGCCCCGTCAGCATCGCGGTGCCGCAGACCACCGCGGGCATCTACCTCAACCTCGTCACGAACGTCAGCAACGCCGTTCCTGCCTCCGTGCCCGGATGGGACTTCAATCCGTACGGAACGACGCTGCTGAACTTCTTCTCCACGGCCACGAGTGGCACGTACGTGGCAAACGGAACCAACGTCGCGGCACTCGCGGCGGGCTCTGTCGTCAGCGCGGCCAGCACGTATCTCCCGACCGGCGTGAACCCGGGCAACCTCTTCCGGACCGGCGGCGTGAATTACCTCGGTATCCGCTTCCCGAATGAAGCGAACGGCAACCAGATCCACTACGGCTGGATCGAGGTGACGTCGACCGGGCCCACGAACGGCACGCCCGCGACCATCACGCGGTATGCGTGGGAAAACGTCGCCGGCACGCCGATCACGATCCCGGGCGGCAGCAACACACCGCCGCAGTTCGGCTACACGCCGGCGCCGGGTGGCACGGTCACGGCCACGGGCGGCACGACGATCGGCTCGACCGGCAATCTGTCCATTCCGGTCACGGTGGCGACGCCGGGTGCGGGCTCGGGCGCAGCCGCAACGACGACGACGACGTGTACTGCACCGACCGCGCCGTTCACGGGCTTCGGCCAGACGGTGACGGCGGTCGGCGCCGGCGCGATCTCGGGTTCGCCGCTCAGCGGCACGTGCACGCTCGGCGCAGCCGCGGTCACGCAGACGCTGACCTGCTCGGAGAACCGCGGCGGCACGCCGACGGCGGTGACGTTCCAGATCACCTGCCCGGCGGGCACCGTGGTCAATACGCCGCCGCAGTTCGCGTACTCGCCGGCAGCCGGTGGCACGGTCGCCTTCACGGGCGGTGGCGCGGTCGGCTCGACGGGTAATGCGTCGATCACGGTCACGACCGGCACGGCGGGCGCAGGCTCGGGTGCGGCAGCGACGACGACGACCACCTGCACGGCGCCGACGGCTCCGTTCGCGGGCTTCGGCCAGACGGTCACGGCCACCGGCGCGGGCGCGCCCACGGGCTCGCCGCTGTCCGGCACCTGCACGCTCGGCGCAGCCGCGGCGACGCAGACGCTGACCTGCTCGGAGAACCGCGGCGGTACGCCGACGGCCGTGACGTTCCAGTTGTCGTGCCCGGCCGGTTCGCTGGCCCCGGTGACGTCGAATCCGGCGTCCGGCTCGACGATCACGCTGAACGCCACCGCGGGTGGTACCGCGACGTCGACGGTGACGTTCTCGAATCCGGCCGGCTCGGCGCAGACGGTGACGTGCACGGCCCCGGCCGCGCCGTTCTCCGCATCGCCGCTGTCGATCCCGGTGCCGGCCGGCGGCTCGGCCTCGACCACGGTCACGCTGTCCAGCGCGACGACGGGTTCGTTCACCGGCACGCTGAACTGCACCGCCGGCGCCACGACGTTCACGTTCAACCTGGCCGGCGGCGTGATCGTGATCCCGGTGGCGACGTCGGTCCCGACGCTCGGCGACACCGGCCGCTGGATCGCGATGCTGATGCTGCTCGGCGTCGGCCTCGCGGCCGTCGCAGTGCGCCGCAGCTGATCGCAGGCAACACGCAATGAAAAAGGGCGCCCCTCGGGGCGCCCTTTTTTTGCCTGTCCGGCCGCCCTCCGGGGCGCGTCCGACTTGCTCAGCCGCGTGGTGCGTCGAGCAGCGTCCGCAGCGGCGCGAGCAGCTCGCCGTAGCGCGCGCTGCGCGCGGTGTCCTTGCGCAATGGCTGACGCACCTGTGCGGCACTCGCGGTGCGCACGCTGCGCTGCGCTTCGTTGAAACGCAGGCACGCTTCGTCGAACGGCAAGCCGCAGAACGCGAGCAGCTCGCGCACCTGCGCCTCGGGATCGGCGACGAACGCTTCGTACTGCTGCAGGCGGAACCGTGACGGATCGCGCTGCGCCCAGAAGCGCGCGAGCCGGTCGTAGTCGTGCCAGTACGCCGCGAGACTCTCGAAGTCGTAGGCGAAACCGACGAGCCCGAGCGCGAACAATTGCTTGTAGCAGGACCAGCAGGTCTCCACGGCTTCGCGCTGCAGCCCGACGATGCGCGTAGCGGGCAGCATGGCCATGGCGGCGCCCGCGAGCAGCCAGTTCGCCGGAAGCTTGTCGGTGGAGCGCGGACGCTCGCGACGCCAGCGCGCGCTGAGCTTCAGGTACTCGCGGCCCATGCGCGCCCAGTCGGCGGGCGTGGCCGCCGGTATCCACTGCGGGAACGGCACGCGGCGTTCCCGCGATTCCAGGTCGATGATGCGGTAGAGGTAGGGCAGCTCGCTCGCACCTTCCACTTCGGGATGCGCGGCGAGCACCTGCTCGATGAGCGTCGTTCCCGAGCGCGGCAGGCCGACGACGAAGATCACCTCGCTGCCCTGCTCCGCGTCCGCGCGCGCGACGTCGCCGCCGAATATCTCGCGCACCGCGTCGACCTGCGCGCTGAACTGCGCCCGGTCCCACGGCCGCTGCGCGCGCGCATAGGCGTTCGCGCGACCGAGCATGGCGAACGCGCGATCGTACTGGCCGGCGTCCTCGTAGGCCTTGCCGAGCGCGAAGGCGAGCATGTTGCCCTCATCGCCGACGTACGCACCGCTGCGCTCCGTGCGCTCCAGCTCGGCGAGCTCGGCGGGCGTGATGCGCACGGTCTTCTGGTCGAGCATCGCGTACCACGCGGCGGCGACCTCCTGCCCGCGCGCAATGAGCGCCCGATACTCGGTTGCCGCATCCTCGGCCCGGCCCATCGCCTGCAGGCAGCGCGCGCGCAGCAGTCGCGCGGTGGGCGTATCCGCGCGGACGAGCACGCGCTCGACGAGCGCCAGCGCCGCCTCGATGTAACCCTGGCGGTCGAGCTCGATCGCGACGTGCAATTGCTCGGCGGGCTCGGACGCCGCGACGGCCGCTTCGTGCAGGGCGGCCTGCGCACGGTCGTCTGCTCCGGTCTCTGTCGCGGCAGCTGCCAACTGGCGGAGCACGAGCGGATCACCCGGTTGCGCCGCGAGGGATCGCTCGAACGCCGCGATGGCCTCGGCGTACCGGCCCTGCCGCGACAGCAGGCTCCCGGTCCAGCGCAGCACCTCGGGGTGCGCGCCGGCCAGGACCGTGGCACTCATGAGTGCGAGCTCGGCCGCCGAAACCTCACCGCGGGCCAGGTGCTGCTCCACTTCCCGCAGACGGGCGGCAACCAGCGGCGGCAGGCCGCGAGTGCGCTGGGCATGCAGACGATTGGCGTCCCGGACAGCGGCCGGGACGGCTCGGCGATGGCTCATGGATTGGCGAAAAGCGGCTCGTTGGCGAGTATGCCGGTCGCGGCGAGGCAGTCAAACACGCACCGGCCGGTTACCGCTTGCCGCGGATTGAATTTTCCAGCCGTGAAGCGGCCACGCTGGCCACGAATCGTGCTATACGGCTTGTTCGGCGAATTCGGTCCCCGGCGACCGCTCGACCGATCCTTTCCGGGTGACAAGTAAAAAGAGGGATGGGGAACATGAATCTGCAGAAGAACAGTTTCGGCAAGCGTCTACTGCGTCGTTCCGTGCTGCTCGCGGAAGCCTCGGCGCTGTGCCTCATGAGCAGTTCCGCCATGGCGGCGATCGTCACGAGCCCGATCGCCAACCTGGCGATACCGCAGACCGTCGCGGGCGTGTACATCAACATCGTCACCGGTGCGACGGGCACATCCGCGGGCGCCGTAACCGGCTGGGACCTCAATCCCTACAACTCGAATTCCGGCGCGAACCTGGGCATCTACTGGCCGCAGACCGGCCTCACGCCGCGCGGCGGCGTCGTGCCGACTGCGGGCGGCACGCAGCTCCAGAACGTTCCGCCCGGCACGGTCATCGGCCCGTCGTCGTTCTACACGCTCGCGATCCAGGCCACGAACCCCAACTTCCTCGTGACCGGCACGGAGACACTGGGCCTCGCGTTCGTCAACGAATCCACGGGCGCCGTGAACTACGGCTACGCCCGCATCCAGACGACGGCAGCGAGCGGTTTCCCGGCGACCATCCTCAGCATCACCTACGAGAACACGGGTCAGCCGATCACCGTGCCCGCTGGCGGCAACACACCGCCGCAGTTCGGCTACACGCCGGCGCCGGGCGGCACGGTCACGGCCACGGGCGGCACGACGATCGGCTCGACCGGCAATCTGTCCATTCCGGTCACGGTGGCGACGCCGGGTGCGGGCTCGGGCGCAGCCGCAACGACGACGACGACGTGTACTGCACCGACCGCGCCGTTCACGGGCTTCGGCCAGACGGTGACGGCGGTCGGCGCCGGCGCGATCTCGGGTTCGCCGCTCAGCGGCACGTGCACGCTCGGCGCAGCCGCGGTCACGCAGACGCTGACCTGCTCGGAGAACCGCGGCGGCACGCCGACGGCGGTGACGTTCCAGATCACCTGCCCGGCGGGCACCGTGGTCAATACGCCGCCGCAGTTCGCGTACTCGCCGGCAGCCGGTGGCACGGTCGCCTTCACGGGCGGTGGCGCGGTCGGCTCGACGGGTAATGCGTCGATCACGGTCACGACCGGCACGGCGGGCGCAGGCTCGGGTGCGGCAGCGACGACGACGACCACCTGCACGGCGCCGACGGCTCCGTTCGCGGGCTTCGGCCAGACGGTCACGGCCACCGGCGCGGGCGCGCCCACGGGCTCGCCGCTGTCCGGCACCTGCACGCTCGGCGCAGCCGCGGCGACGCAGACGCTGACCTGCTCGGAGAACCGCGGCGGTACGCCGACGGCCGTGACGTTCCAGTTGTCGTGCCCGGCCGGTTCGCTGGCCCCGGTGACGTCGAATCCGGCGTCCGGCTCGACGATCACGCTGAACGCCACCGCGGGTGGTACCGCGACGTCGACGGTGACGTTCTCGAATCCGGCCGGCTCGGCGCAGACGGTGACGTGCACGGCCCCGGCCGCGCCGTTCTCCGCATCGCCGCTGTCGATCCCGGTGCCGGCCGGCGGCTCGGCCTCGACCACGGTCACGCTGTCCAGCGCGACGACGGGTTCGTTCACCGGCACGCTGAACTGCACCGCCGGCGCCACGACGTTCACGTTCAACCTGGCCGGCGGCGTGATCGTGATCCCGGTGGCGACGTCGGTCCCGACGCTCGGCGACACCGGCCGCTGGATCGCGATGCTGATGCTGCTCGGCGTCGGCCTCGCGGCCGTCGCAGTGCGCCGCAGCTGATCGCAGGCAACACGCAATGAAAAAGGGCGCCCCTCGGGGCGCCCTTTTTTTTGCCTGCGCTTCGCGGCGCGCGCGACGCGCTATTCGAATCCGTTCGCGAGCAACGTGTCGCAACTGCTGCCCGTCGTGGCCAGCGGCGAGATCGGCGTGGCATTGTTCACCAGCGCCGTGCAGCCGTTGATGCGGATGCGGCCCGACCCGCCACCGCCACCGCCGCCGCCCGCGGCCGAGAACGCACTCACGGAACCGTTCGTTCCGCCGCTGCCGGCGCCGAGCGAGCCGCCGCTGCCGCCGTTGCCGCCATTCGGCGTGGTCGTCCCGCCCGGACCACCCGTGGCGCCCGACGTCGTATTGGTCCCCGCGCTACCGGGACTGCCGTTGTTGCCCGAGCTCGCGAATCCGCCGCCGCTGCCACCACCGCCACCGCCGCCGCCGTTCGCGACGAGGCGCCCGACGAGATCGACGGTGTCGCCCTCGATCAGGATGCTGCCGCCGCTACCACCACCGCCGCCGCCGCGCCCGTTGTCCTGCTGCGCGCCACCGGCGCCGGGTAGCCCACCGAGTCCGTTCGCGCGCACGGTGGCGTTCGTGTCCAGGAGGAAGCTGCCGCACGCAACCAGTTGCACGGCACCGCCGCCCGAGCCGCCCGCGCCTCCCGACCCGGAAACGCCGCCGCGCGATCCGGTGATGAGCGGCCTCAGCGCGGCGTTGCCGGGCGGATTGGGCGCGCTCGCGCCCGAGGTCGAACCGGATCCGCCATCGCCGCCGGACGTGCCGTTGCTGCCACCGCTCGCGCCGCCCGTTGCGCCGCCGATGCCCGCGGCAGGACCGCCGTTCACGGCCGCGCTCACGTCGACGGTGCCCTGCAGCGTGAAGTTCGTGCTCGCGGTCAGCACCAGCAGCCGCGGTCCCGTGACGCTGACCGTCGCGCCGCTGGCGATGGTGATCGCACGCTGGCGCACCACGCAGAGATCGAGTGCGCCCGGCTGCGTGACGACTTCGCTGCAGTCGCCGCCATCGGCGGTGTTGAACTGCCGGTTCGTGCTCACCACGAGGTCGACCGTCTGCGGCACCGAGCAGAAGCCCGCGGGCAGGTTGCTCGGGGCGATGGCCGCCGCCCATGCGCCGGCCGGAAGGCACGCCGCGGCGATCGCGAGCGCGAGCACGCGCCGGCGGCGGGTGGGGACGTTCGGCATCGCACGCTCCTTATCCAGTCGACTGACGCGGATTACGGAAAAAGCGCGGCTCCGAGGCCATGCGTCGATGTTACCGTTTGCAGGGCCGCAAGGACGACCGGAGCAAACACCCATGACCGCGATCCGCAACGCGCTGTGTTTCGCCCTGCTGTGCGCCGCCGGCGCCGTGCATTCCGCCGAACGCGTCGAGCGCAGCACCGTGCGCATCCTCGGCAACGACGCGGGCTTCCAGGAAGCGCGCTACGCCGACGACGGCACGGTGAAGGTGCACTACGAGTACAACGACCGCGGCCGCGGGCCGAAGACCGATTCCACTTACCGCGTCGGCAAGGACGGGCGCTGGGACACCGCCGAGATCGCCGGCGTCGCCTATTTCAAGACGCCCGTCGCCGAGCGCTTCTCGCGCGACGACGAGGCCACGAGCTGGAAGAACGGCAGCGAGGACGAGAAGCGCGAGGGCCGCGTGCCCGGGATCTACTCGTCGCTCGATGCCCCGCCCGAGGAGTTCGTGCTCATGGCGCGCGCGCTGCTCGCGAGCGGCGGCGAAGGCGACCTGCTGCCGGTGGGCAAGCTGCGCATCGCGGAGGCGGCGCGCATGAAGGTGGACGGCAAGGACGGCAGGCGCGACGCCGTGCTTTACGCGATCACCGGCGCCGACCTCACGCCGTCGTACATCTGGCTCGACGGCGACGGGCGCTTCCTCGCGTCGTGGTCCGATTGGCAGACGATGGTGCGCGACGGCTACGACGCGGCGCTGCCCGAGCTGGGCAGGAAACAGACCGAGCTGGACAAGCGGCTGATCACCGATCGCGCGAAGGCGCTCACGCATCGCCTCGCGAAACCGCTCGTGATCGACGACGTACGCGTGTTCGATCCCGAGACGCTCGCGGTCGCCGAGCATCAGCGCGTGGTCGTGCGCGACGGCAAGGTCGCGGCGGTCGGCGCGCGCGACGCGACGCCCGCGCCGGCCGACGCCGAGACGCTCGCGGGCGACGGCCGCTTCCTCATGCCGGGCCTGTGGGACATGCACGTGCACGTCGGCGGCACGAACGACGGCCTGCTGCACATCGCGTCGGGCGTGACCACCGTGCGCGACCTCGCGAACGACAAGGAAGCGCTCGACGCGAAGATCGCCGGCTACGAATCCGGCGCGGACATCGGCCCGCGCGTCGTGCGCGCCGGCTTCGTCGACGGCCGCGGGCCGTTCGCCGGCCCCACCAAGGTGTTCGTCGACAACGAAGACGAAGCACGCGCCGCCGTCGAGCAGTTCGCGAAGGACGGCTTCGTGCAGCTGAAGATCTACAGCTCGGTCAAGCCGGAGCTCGTGCCGCTGCTGATCAGGCTCGCGCACGAGAAGGGCCTGCGCGTGAGCGGCCACGTGCCGAACGGGCTGTCGGCGCAGAAGTTCGTCGAGGCCGGCGCCGACGAGCTGCAGCACGCGAACTTCCTGTTCCTCAACTTCCTCGCGGACGACAAGGTCGACACGCGCACGCCGCAGCGCTTCACGACGGTCGCCGATCGCGCGGTGGAGATTCCGCTCGACGGCAAGCCGATGCAGGACTTCATCGCGGTCCTGCGCGAGCACCACACGGTCATCGACCCGACGCTCATGACGTTCGAGGGCATGTTCCTCGATCGCCCCGGCCGCATGGGGCCCACCTATTACGACACCGTCGACCGGCTGCCCGCGACGTGGCAGCGCGGCATCCGCGCCGCGACCGGCGGGCTCGCGACGAGCGGCGTCGCGAACGACCTCGCACACCGCGAGTCGTACCAGCGCATGATCGACCTGGTCGGTTTGATGTACCGCAGCGGCGTGACGGTGGTCGCGGGCACCGACGCGTTCCCGTTGTTCGCGCTCGCGCGCGAGCTCGAGCTCTACACGCATGCCGGCATCCCGCCCGCGGAGGTTCTGCGCATCGCCACGCTCGGCGCCGCGCGCGTGATGAAGCGCGACGACGAATACGGCAAGGTCGCGCCTGGCTACGTCGCGGACCTCGTGCTGTTCGACGGCGATCCGTCGAAGCTCATCACCGACGTGCGTCGCGTGCACACCGTCGTGCGCGGCGACCGCTGGTTCGAAGCCGAAAAGCTGTACGACAGCGTCGGCATCGGGCACTGAAGCGCGCCTTTCGCCAATAAATAGGCGATCGCTGGGCACCCCTCCACGAGCATGCGAACGCCCGGGCAACCCCGCCCGGGCGTCTGCTCGAGGAGGTTCCCATGCGTTCGCGATGCATCGCAGCGGCCCTGGCCGCCGCGCTCACCGCTGCCCTGCCGATTTCGGCCGTGGCGGCCACCGTCGCCACCACGACCATCGTCCGGCCCGCTGACGGCTGCGGCTGGGCCGGCGGCACCTGGCACTTCGATGCCGTCACCGGCACCGCGTGGCACGGCGGCGGCTACGCGTGGTGCGTCTCGCCGGTCGTCGCGTACACGAGCGCATCGACCACGACGACGACCTCGGTCTACGTGGCGCGCCCGTACTACCCGTACGGCGCCGCGTACTACGCGTGGGCGACCTATCCCCGCTACGACTACGGCGGCGTCGCGACGACCGGTTCCGTCGCGTGGAGCTCGGGCTCGGTGTCGGGCGTGTCGCGCGCCAACGTCGCGTACGACCCGTGGACCGGAACCGGCGGCGCATCGCGCGGCACGGCGCGCTACGACTCGGCCACCGGCACTGACGCCGCGGGTCAGCAGCGCGCGGCCGCGAATCGCTACACGGGCGACCACGCCTACGGCGAACGCGGCGCGGCCTACAACGAACGCACCGGTGTTGCCGCCGCGGGCTCGCACGGCACGGTCGGCAACGCCTACACCGGCAACGAGGTCAGCGGCGGCCGCGGCGTGGTCTACGACCCGAACACGGGCCGGGCCACGCGTGCCGGCGGTGTGTACGGCGAGAACGGCGGCGTCGGCCACGTCGGCAACGACTGGTACGTGGGCCGCGACGGCAACGTGACGCAGGTCGGCGGCGGTGCGAATCGCCGGCGCGCGACGGGCAGCGCGAATCGCCAGCGCGCGACGTCCGGCGCGCGTCGACCACAGGGCCTGCGCAGGCACTGACCTTCGCGGGCGCAACGAGCGAAGACGAATTGCGACGAGCAATCGTCGCATACCCGGCTCGGATCACTGGTCCGCCACGAAGCGCGGCGCTCGCGCGTCGTGGCACGCCGGTGTCCTGGTGTGGTGTTCCGCAAGTACGCATGCCTCCTGAGGCATCAGGCCGCTTCGTGACAAGGCGACGCCGAGGAAGACGTACCGACTGTCCGTCGACGAGGCGCAACGCAGTCACGGAGCGGCCTGTTGCCTCCCGCAGGGCCGCTCTGTGCCGCCTCCGGTCCTTCGTTGCCGTCGCTTGACGTGTAGTCGACACGCCTGCGCGACGGACGCCTCGGCCGGCGGCGGCACAGAACGGCAGGAGGCACGTGTACTTGCGGAACACCACACCATCCATTCACGGAGGAAGTTCGATGCATCGTTCCCTGTTCCACGCCGCTGCGTTCACGGCGGCTGTTCTCTCGTTCAACGTCCACGCGCAGGACGGCACGCCCGACGCCAGCTTCGGCACGGGTGGCCGCACGTTCGTCGCCGTCAACCCGATCGAAGGCGAGCACCTGCGACCGAGCGCGCTCGCGGTGCTGCCCGACGGCCGCCTGCTGTTCACGGGCACGCGCAACAAGATCGATCCGGCGCGACCGTGGGAGCCGCACGAACGCGCGATCGTCGCGCGGCTTTCGTCGAACGGTATCCCCGACGCCGGCTTCGGCGACGACGCCGCCTATCCGGGCGTCGTCGTGCTGCCCGAGCTCGCCGCGCTGACGCGTACGTACCAGGGCGAGGCGATCGTGCCGCTCGCGGACGGCCGCCTGCTCGTCGCGGGATCGATCGACACGTTCACCGGATCGTACGGCTTCATCGTGCGCACGGACGCGCAGGGCAACGTCGACGGCACGTTCGGCGACCGCGGCAAGGTGCTGCTGCCGGCCGTCGCGCTGCACGCGCTCGCGCGCGATTCGCAGGGGCGCATCGTGGTCGCGGGCGACAAGGTGGGCGGCACGCCGCTCTATCGCGGCATCGTGCTGCGCTTCAGCGCCGACGGCGTTCCCGACGCGGGCTTCGGCAGCAACGGCGCCGTCGAGCTGCTGCAGCGCGAAGGTGGCGAGGTGCTCGACCGCAATACGAACGCGATGGCGCTCGCCGTCATGCCGGACGATCGCATCCTCGTCGGCGGACAGGCGCAGTACCCGGATCCCGCGCTCATCGACAACTACGACTTCTCGGTCGCGCGCCTCGATGCGAACGGGCAGTTCGATGCCTCGTTCGCGGGCGACGGCTGGGCGGTCTTCCCGTCGCCGGGCGGCCCGAAGGACTGGGAAGGCGTGACGCGCTTCGTGTACGACGCCGCGAGCGGCAAGGTGATCGCCGTCGGCTTCCACAAGCCCGACGAGGACCACGTGTTCATCGCGCTCGCGCGGCTCGGCGACGACGGTGCGCTCGACACGACGTACGGGCCGGGGTCGACCGCCGGCTTCTCGCTGCTCGACCTCGGCGCCGGCGCGACGTACCAGTACGTCTACGGCGCGGCCGCGCAGGCGGACGGCAAGCTCGTGCTCGCCGTGCAGCAGGCGTCCGGCGGTGCCGGCGACTTCGTCGTCGCGCGCATCCAGGCGAACGGCAAGGCCGACCCGTCGTTCGGCAACGCCGGCGTCGTCGTGGTCGACGTCGCGCCGACCGGCGTGTACGACATGACGATCGGGCTCGCGCTGCAGTCGGAGTCGATCGTCGTGCTCGGGCAGAGCAAGCGCTCGCCGACGAATCCGCAGATCGAGGCGTCGCTCGTGCGATTGGGCGCGCCGCTGCTCGTCGACGGCTTCGAGTGATGGAAGGTGCGCCGGCGGCGGCGTCGCCGGCGCATCGTCAACGCGAGACCGTGTTGCTCGCATCCGGCACGATCGCGTGCCATTCGAGGCCGGGCGGAACCGGCGTCGTCTCGTAGCGGAGGCTGATTCCGTCGTCGAGCTGCACGGACGACACGGCGTTCCAGCCCGGCGCGAGGTCCAGCTCCCAGGTATTGAACCGCGGCTCGCCGAACTCGACGGGCGCGTAGGCGGTTGCGCTGACGTGGCCAGCGCGGTCGGCCCACAGCCAGCAGAGGATGCGTTCGCCTTCCTGCGCGAGCCATGATGGATCGCTGTCGGTCGCAACGAGGTCGCCCCGCGTGTCCGGCCGCGCGAGCACGAGCCCGAAATGGCCGACGAGCATCCCGGGCGGGTCCACCTTCAACGTCGCGAAATCGGCGCGCAGGCGGTGGCCGGCGTGCTCGGTCGCGCGCGCGATCATCGGCGCGGCGGTGGCGGCCGGTGTCGTGGATCGAGCGAACATCGCTTTCGTCGTCGCGACGCTGGCGGCCGCCGCCCGCGCAACCCCGGGATCGGCGGGCAGCGTCACGCGGAACGTACCGTCCGCCTCGACTCGACCCACCGTCGCGACGTCGCGCCCGCCGTTGTCGACGAGGACGACGGGCGTCGCTTCCGCGAGCCCGCTCCGCGCGCGCCCGGCCAGCACGGGCGCTTCGCCGAGCGCCGGCCCGGTGAGGGAAACGGCGTACGGCGACGGGCCGCTCGCGAACAAGAGCAGGCCGATCGCGGCGAGCACCACCACCAGGGCGACGACGAGGATGCGCATGGCGACATCGTAGCGACGCGGCAACGACGGGTGTTGCGCGTGTTGACGCAAAGTCCGACCGCGCTGCTCGTGGCGTGTGGTACAGGTGGTGCGCAACCAGGGGGGAATCACATGAACCAGGGGAGCCAGCGCGGCGCGCTCGTGGCGATCGCATCCTTGTTGTTGGCTGCATGCGGAGGCGGCGAGGGCGGCGGCAGCGGCTGCCCGAGCGAAGACGAGATCCGCAAGTCGATCACGCACAATGTCGTCGACATCACGTGGGACGCCGGAGAACGCGACATCTGGAAGGTGGCCGACGTCTCCGGCTTCGAGTTCGGCCCGATGCAGGCCGGCCACGTGATCGACAAGCAGGTCGAATGGGGCAAGCCGGCGCAGCCCGTGTGCCCCGTGCGCTTCACCTACAAGTACAGGATCACCGGCATGGACGGCTCGGTGAAGCAACGCGAGGAAGGCGTCAACGCGACGCACCTCTTCTACAGGAACGCCTTCGACGAGTGGGTCTTCAAGGTCGAGTCGGGCTGAGCCCCGCTCAGCGGTAGAGCAGCTTGCGCGCGGCGTCGTCGAGATTCGACGGCGTGGCGTAGACGTCGACCACGCCCTCGTAGGTGCGTTGCGTCGCGGGCCGCGCCGCGACGCGCGCGAACCATTCGCGCAGCGACGGAAAGTCGTCGAGCGACTGGCCGTGCGGCGCGTGCGGCACGATCCACGGGTAACACGCGATGTCGGCGATCGAATATTCGTCGCCCGCGATCCATTCGCGGCCCGCGAGCCGGCGATCGAGGACGCCGTACAGGCGCGCGAGCTCCTTCGTGTAGCGCGCGATCGCCAGCGGCTGCGCTTCGTCGGCGTAGACGCGGAAATAGCCGGCCTGCCCCGCCATCGGGCCCAGGCCGCCGACCTGCCAGAACAGCCACTGCAGCGTTTCCGCGCGCACGCGGGGGTCGCGCGACAGCAGGCGACCGCACTTCCCGGCGAGATAGAGCATGATCGCGCCCGACTCGAACAGCGCGAGCGGCTCGCCGCCGCCGACCGGATCGTGGTCGACGATCGCCGGGATCTTGTTGTTCGGCGAGATCGCGAGGAACTCGGGCCGGAACTGCTCGCCCGCCGACAGCTTCACGCTGCGTATCGTGTAGTCGAGCCCCGCTTCCTCGAGGAACAGGCGGGCCTTGAGCCCGTTCGGCGTCGCGCTGAAGTACAGGTCGATCATGGCGTGCTCCGAAGCATGGCGGCCAGCCTGCCACGCGCGCGCGTGGCGCGCCCGGTCCGTTCGTTCCCGTTGCACTGGTGCCACGCGGGATTCCCGCCGCGCGCCGGACAGGAGAAGATGCGCGGTGTCGACGACTGGAACCACGACATGCACTTCCGCAAGCTCGCTGCCGCGCTGCTGCTGTTCGCCGCCTGCATGACGGCGCACGCCGTGGACGAGGAGATCGGCGCCAGAT
Organism: uncultured Pseudomonadota bacterium; assembly: GCA_937996755.1. Classification (GTDB taxonomy): domain Bacteria; phylum Pseudomonadota; class Gammaproteobacteria; order Xanthomonadales; family Ahniellaceae; genus CALKUS01. The sequence goes on from CALKUS010000302.1 coordinate 54,837, forward strand.
CGCGCGCGCTCGAGGCGGAGCTCGATGCGTACTTCGCGACGGCGCCCGAGACGGAAGTGACGGGAACCGTGCATCGGCTCGGCGCGATGGAGCTCGGCGCGGACGCGAAGGGACGCACGCTGCTGATGGTGCCGCTCGCGAGCTGGCGCGAAAGCAGCGGCGAAGTCGCCGGCGTCGACCTCAACGTGCGGCGGCGCGCACCCGGCGCCGAGAACGAGGCGCTGCTCGCGCGCCTGGCGCCAGGCGACACGTTCCGCGCGCGCGTGAAGCTGGGACCACCTGCTTCGCCACCACAGGCGCGCCAGGCGCTGCTGCTCGAGGTCGTCGAGCTCGATACGAAGACGCGAACGCCCGCGCCGCCCGCGTCGTTCGTCGACGCGGTGCTCGGCCAGCTCGCGCGCGACACGAAGCTCCGGCAGTACGCCGGCAAGGCGAGCTGGGCCGGGCGCGAGATCGAAGTCTTCATCGAAGCGAAGGACGAGCAGGAGCTCGACGAGGCGCTCGCACACGCGCACGAGCTCTGGCGGGCGACGGCCGACTGGGACGCGCGCGCGCGCCGCGTTGCCGCGGACCAGCTGCTCGGCGAATACAACGACGATTGGCGCGGCGACGATCCCGAGATCGACGCCGACACGTTCGCCTCGCGCATCGCGGCCACGCTCGTCAGCGTGCGTGCCGACGGGTCGTTCGAATTCTGGTACGACGACGACAAGCTGTTCCTGCGCCACTCGATCCGCGTCGAGGGCTCGCTCGACGACGGGCCGCAGGGCGCGTACATCGACGGCTAGGGCGGGCGGCGTCGCTTGTCGCCCCCCGCGCGGTCGCGGCTGCGCCGTCCCTGGCGCTGGTTCGCTTCGTTGGGCCGACCCATCGCACGTCCTGTGCTCAGCAGTTTCGCGCAGCAGTCGCCTGATGCGACTGCTCAGCGCGCGAAACTACATCACCGTGGCGTTCTGCAGGTTGCGCTGGATGTCCTGTACCAGGTACTGGATCCAGCCGAGGTAGTTCTCGTGGATGTAGCGCTTTCCGCGCTTCTCCTTGAAGTCGAGGTTCTCGCTCGACACGTACTTGATCGCGACGCTGCCGCCGACGGTCCAGTCGATCGCGATCGTCGCCGTGTGCTTGCGGATGTACAGCGTCGCGTCGATGTGGCCGGGCTTCACGGCCATCACCGTCCACGTGCGCGCGATCAGCGACGCCTTGATCGCCTGCGCGATCTTCGCGTCGTCCAGGGCGGCCGGCACGGCGATCGGCGCCGGGTCGACGAGCAGCTCCTTCGCCACGACGGGAGCGGTGGCCAGCACGGCGAGCAGCAGGCCCGCCACGATGCGCATTGCTTTCATTCGAACCTCCGTTGATGGAACCTCAGCCAGGCAGTACGCGCGAACCGCGCGCCGATTCGATCGTCAAGTCGCGGGTTCGCCTTCGGCTTTCTGCTTGAACGGCCGGCGCGTCGGGACCTCGTCGGGCTGGACGCGTGCGAACAACTCGCGCACGACGGCGTTCACCACGGGCAGCCGATGGCGGATCCAGACATGGCTCGCCTTCGGCGTCGCGCCGAGCGAGGCCTTCGGTTCCGCCGCCGTTCGGCCGAAGCTCACTTCGTCGCAACCCAGCTCGATCGCGTCCTCGACGAGCGAAGCGAGCAGGCGCAGGTAGAGCGGCACCTTCGCGTTGACGGCGTAGTCGAGGCCGACGTAGTAGCCGAGCGCGCGGTTGCCGTCCTTCACGGTGGTCATGAACCCGGCGACGTGATCGTCGTTGCGGATCAGCGTGCAGCGGAAGCGCTCGCGGCCGGCAACCGTCGCGAGCGCGCCGAAGTAGCCGCGCGGCAGCGCTGCGAGGCGCGTCGCTGCGCGACCTTCGACTTCGCAGTACAGCTCGTGCAGGCGCGCGTCGTGCGGCGCGGCATCGGCGTTGCGCTCGACGCGATAGCCGGCCTGCTCCACCTGCTTCGCCACCTTGCGCACCTTGCTGCGGTAGTCCGACGTGAGGTCGGCGAGGTAGTCGTCGAATTTCTTCCAGTGCGGGCGCACCGGCATCGCCATCTCGGGCTCCGTCTCCATCGGCCGGTAGCTGAAGTCGCGCAGCGCCTGCGCGGCGGCGCCGCGCGTTTCGTCGAGGTCCTTCACCATCACGTAGTCGACCTGGCCCGACAGCCGGTCGGCGCGGCGGATGCGGTACAGCGCTTCCGCGACGGCGTGCCAGCAGAGCGCCTCGTCGACGCCCGGCGCGAACGCGAGCCCGTGGAAGCCGCTCGACACGAGGCTGCCGCACACCAGCAGCCGGCTGCTCACCTGCGCGAGCGCGCGCTTGCGCATCTTCGACCCGTCGAGGTTCGCGACCTGGTCGCCGCGCACATCGAGAACCTGCGCCGCGACGGCGACGATCGGCTCGTCGCCGCGGTACGCGATCGCGTAACGCGCGCCCATGCCGTCGGGCGCATGCGACTCGAGCACGCGGCGATAGTCACGCGACGCGAAGAACGACGCGTTCGCCGCGAGCGCGTCCCAGTGCGCGGGATTCAACGCGTCGACGCGATCGGCGATCGCGAACGCAAGGCCACTCGGTTTCGCGCGCCGCTCGTGGCGCGCCAGCGCCGCGCGCACGCCGGCGACGGCGTCGTTGATCGGATTCGGCATGGCAAGGTTCCGGCCCGGATATGGCCAGCGTATCAGGGCGTTGCGACGTGCGCGTCGGCCAGCACCTGCATCGTTCGCCGGAGCGTCGGCCCCTTGAAGTACGGGCAATCGTTGTGGCCGCAATCGAGCACGACGATCGGCGCGTTACGGGCAGCAGCCGAGAGCGCCACGGCGTTGGCGAACGGGATGAGCGGGTCGCGCCGTCCGTGCATGATGAGCACCGGTCCGGCGAATTCCCGCAGCCGCGCCGCGTTGTCGTAACGATCGCGGATCAGCATCGCGGGCAGCAGTCGCGCGTGCGCGAACTGCTCGAGGTCGGCGAACGTCGACAGCAGCACGAGTGCGCGCGCGGGGCGATCGACCGCGAGCAGCGCGGCGGGCCCGCCGCCGATCGAGCGTCCGATCACGGCGATCGCGTCGGCGCGCACGCGCGGCTGCTGCGCGAGCCAGTCGAACGCGAGCGTCGACGCTTCGCGCAGCGATTCCAGCGTCGGCGCGCCCGGCGCGCCCGCGTAGCCCGGGAACTCCACCGCGACGACGTTGAGGCCGAGCGCCTGCAGCGGCGCGAGGTCGCGCGCCGCGCCGCCGGCCGTCTCGTAGTTGCCGTGCAGGTACACGACCGCGCCGGCCGGCTGCGTCCCGGGCGCCGGCATCCAGACGAGGTCGACGCGCCCGAACGACGCGCGCAGCGCAACGCGTGCAGCACCGGCGGGCACCGCCTCGGCGCGCAGGGCCGTGCCCGGGAACAACTGCGCGCGCTGCACCCGCCAGACCTGCCACGCGTAGAACGCGTAGACCGCCACGAGGAACAGCAACAGCCGCAGCAATGCCCGTGTCATGACGGCATACTCTCCCATCATGGCCAGCGAACGCGAAGCGCCGCCTGCCGCCCTGCCGGAATCGCTGCAGGTGCTGTCGCGCGTCATCGAGCAGATCTCGGGCGCGCTGGAGCTGGACGACCTGCTCGCGCGCATGGTCGAGCAGGCGTGTCGGCTGATCGGCGCCGACGACGGCACGATCGGGCTGCACGACGAAGCGCGCGGCACGATCCGCACGGCAGCCGTGTACCGCATGCCGCCCGGGGAGCTCGGCGCGCAGATGCGCGCGGGCCAGGGTCTGGCAGGCGCCGTGCTCGCGAGCGGCAAGCCGCTGGTCTGCCGCTACGGCGAGCTGCCCGGCATCACGCAACCCAGCCTCGCCGACAACCACGTCGTCGGCCTGCCGATCGTGTGGCAGGACCGGCTGATCGGCTTCTTCGGCGTGGGCGCCGCACCACCGCGGCGCTTCAGCGCGGCGGACGTCGCGCTGCTCGAGCTGTTCGCGCGCCATGCGGCCGTCGCGATCCAGAACGCCGAACGCTGGCGCGACGAGCGACGCCGCGCCACGCGCTTCGCGTTGATCGCGCGCATGGGCGCGATCTTCCAGGGCACGACGCCGATCGAATCGCGGCTGCAGGCGGCAGCGGACGCGATCCACGAGCTGCTCGGTTACGAGAGCGTCGACATCCCGCTGCTCGACCCGGCCGATCCGTCCACGCTCGTGATCTCGATCCGCGGCGGCGCCTACAAGCGCGCGATCGCGCACGTCGACCGCATCCCCGTCGCGCGCGGCATCATGGGCGCCGCCGTGCGCGAGCGCCGCACGCAGCTCGTGAACGACGTGGCGGGCGACCCGCGCTACGTCACGCCGCCCGGCGTGAAGGCGCCGGCCGCGGAGCTCGCGATCCCGATCGTCGCGGGCGACCGCGTGCTCGGCGTCGTGAACGTCGAGGGCGACCAGCCGTTCGACGCGTTCGACGCGCAGATCCTCGAAGTCGTGGCCGACCACCTCGCGCTCGCGCTCGAGAACGCGCGCCTCGCGGCGCAGGCGAGCCAGGCCGCCGTGCTCGCCGAACGGCAACGCCTCGCGCGCGAGCTGCACGACAACGTCACGCAGATCCTGTCCTCGATCAGCCTGCTGTCGCAGTCGCTGGAAGGCGCGTGGCGGCGCGATCCCGCGGAAGGCTCGCGCCGCGTTCAGCGCCTGCAGCAGCTGTCGCAGACCGCGTTCGCGGAAATGCGCATGTTGCTGCGCGAGCTCTCGCCGCCATCGGCGCCGACGCCCGCACCGATCTCGCGGCGCAGCCGCACGTTCGCCGGCCTCGAGCAGCTGCGCGACCACGCGCTGCCGGGCGCGCTCACCCGCCTGCTGTCGGCGATGGTCCCGGAAGACCTCAGGCTGCGCATGGACTTCGGCGCGTGGGTACCACAGAAGCTCGACGGCGAGGAAACGCTCTACCGCGTCTGCCAGGAAGCGGTGTCGAACGTGATCCGCCACGCGCAGTCGCGCGTCCTGGCCGTGTCAGCCGTCGTCACCGACGCACACGCCGTGCTGCAGGTGACCGACGAAGGGCGCGGCATCGGGTCGGAGTTTCGCCCCGGCCTTGGCCTGTCGTCGATGCGCTCGCGCGTCGAACAGGCCGGCGGGCACTTCCGCATCACGCCGAATACGCCGAGGGGCACGCTCATCGAAGCGCGCCTGCCCAGGGTGGACCGGTAGTCGAACGTCGCGTTCGATCGGGATCTGGATCGAGATCAAGGTCGAGATCAAGGTCGAGATCAAGATCAGGATCAGGATCAGGATCAAGATCAAGGGAATTTCGCCTCCCGGCGACGAGAGGAGGGCGGCTCGCCCC